>JAZSPM010000144.1:0-10693 GCA_045537455.1 Candidatus Ornithomonoglobus sp.
TCTTTTCTTTCTTTTTCTGCTGCCCGTTCTTCGGGACTTAATTTGTACTTCGGCATAATTAAAACCTCCAAAATGATATTTTTATTATATATCATCTTGGAGGTCTATTCAAGACTTTACACAAAATTTGGGATAGTCTCGTTTTATGTGGAAATGTAAAAATAGGAGCAAAAACTCACGTGGGAGCAGGTACAACAGTAATTAATAATATATCAGTGAATTCTGACTGTATAGTGGGAGCAGGTGCAACTGTTATTAGAGATATAGATACAAGTGGTACATATGTGGGTATTCCTGCAAAAAAAATTAAATAATATAAAGATTAGTAAAAAAACAGGGACGATGTGAGCATCGTCCCATTAATATTTTACATCATTATCGCCGCTGCGGTAATATTATCGCAGTCGGTCATTAATGTTTTTTCCATAGTACGGAGCATATTTCCAAGCCATTCCTTTGAGGATTTCGTTCCCTTCATAGCCTGCTCCATGTTTGTTTCATCTATGTTTTTCCAAAAGCCTGCGGTACACATCAAAAACGAAGTTCCGCGTCTTAGCTTAGTCGGTTCGTCAATCTCAAATTCAGGGCTTGACGGAAGTATTCGTGTAAACTTCCCATCAAATTTACGTATTTTTGAAAATCCTATTTTACCCTTCAAATACATCTCCATAAGATTTGTATGGTCGCTTGTGATTGTTTTTATCATACCGTTTGTAATCGTATATATTCTTGTATTTCCTATATGTGCCGTTACAGCCGTTTTGCCGTCCGTAACAAGTATTGCGGCAGACGCTTTTGCTTCGCTGTAGATTTCATCGCTGTCTGATGCAGTTTTCAATGCAGTCCATGCGGCAGTTGTATATTTTTGCACACCCTCTTTTGTAACAGACGGAGCAATTTCAAAATTATCAATTACGGCTTCTGTCACAATTTTGGCGGCATACTCGCCGTCTAAGCCCTCTCCGTCAGCCATAACAAAGCAGTATATACCGTTACGGCACATACTTGCAAAGCTATCTTGATTTATTTCCTTACCGCCCTTGTCGGTCATTGACGTAAAACGCATTATTATACTCCTATCTGAAAGTAATTACTTCCTCCGTCGGTGCAGGCTGTTCTGTTTCTAACACAGCTGTTGCTTCCGGAGCTGTAGTCTCAATCGTAGCCTGTTCAGCCTCTTGCTCCTTCTTTTCTGCCAGCTGTTCGGTTATCTCCATTGTAAGCTCCGCTTCATTTGCAAGAGTATTTAATTTATTCAACTGCCAGAGCTGAACGCCTAACCACGAAAACAGCACCACTGCCACAGCAAGCATTGCCGCACTGACAATAACAGTCTTTTTATTTGGCATATTACCGTTCATGCTTGTTCACCTCCGGATTATTCAAACGGACGTATTCTGTAGGTTACGCCCAAATCATCACATATTTTGCGGCATTTTTCTTCTTCATCCTGTGTAAGAGTGGTTGCAACTGTTGATAAAATAACCTTGGGAACGTAATTTTTTACATTGCCTGCAAATTTAAGCATAGCCTCAAATGAACCGTCACCAAATTTAGGACGTACAAGCTCAAGATATTTCTTAGGGTCCGGAGTATTCAGGCTTATCGAAACCACATCTATTTTATCCTTATACATCGGTGCAGTATCACCGCCGTTTATCAGGTCACTGAGACCGTTTGTATTTATTCGGATTGGTATATCGTAACTGGATTTTACGAACTCCGCAACCTCAAGTAAATCACTTAGCCTTTCTGTCGGCTCGCCAAATCCGCAGAACACAAGCTCGCTGTATTTGCTCATATCAAATTTTGAAAATTCTGATTTAATCTCATCTACTGTCGGTTCACGTTCAAGCCACAAGCTTCCCGAACCGTTCATTTCGTCCTTTGTTTGTCTTAAACAAAACGTACACGCACACGGACAGCGGTTTGTCATGTTCACATACAAACCGTTATGCACCTCATAAAGTATTACCATTACATTATCTCCTTATTTTATATATAGAATTATATCATATAAATTACGGTTTGTAAATATTTTATCAGAGATTTTTGTCTTTTGAAAAATACTGCGGCGTAACACCGGAGGAATACAGAAAGAAAAACACAGGAACAGAAATAATCTGTTCCTGCGTTTTTTAGAATGTGTCGTAAATAACCGTTTCGTTCATATCTCTGAATTGTGAGTGCATATTCTGAAGAGGCTCGGCATCATCTGCCGGATAGCCCATAACAAGAAGTGCAACAGGCACAATATTTTCAGGGATATTGAATGCTTCTGTCATAGCAAACGGGTCAAAGTGCATAACCCATGTTGAGCCTACGCCTACTGAGTATGCTTCAAGCATCATATGCGTTGTGACGATAGCGGCATCAACCGGAGCTGATAATGCTCCGTCATATTTTCTTACCCATGATTCGTCCTTGTTGTAGCATACAAGCATAGCTGTCGGAGCGTTAAAATGACACTTCGTACAGTTTTTTAATTTTTCTATTGACTCATCTGTGTTTAATACAAGAATTCTCTGCGGCTGATAATTACAGCCCGTAGGAGCTAAATGTCCTGCCTGTAGTATTTTATCTATCACTTCCTGTTCAAGATGTTGGTTCTTGAATTTTCTTACCGAGTATCTGTCGGCTGCAAGCTTTAAAAAATCCATTTTTTATGCCTCCTGTTTTTTCTTTTATTTTATCACAGATTCTTAAAAAAGTCCATAGTAATTTATTATTCGTTTTTGTTCGGACGGAACAGCAAATATACAAATACTGCAATAACTGCGATTGCTACGATTGTACCTAATCCGAATACGCCGCCTGCAAACAGCATACCAAGCTGATATACACAAAGCGAAGCAGCATATGCGAATACGCACATATAGCCGATTGCAAAGAATGTCCACTTAGGATTGTTCATTTCACGCTTGATAGCACCCATTGCCGCAAAGCAAGGAGCACACAGCAGATTGAATATCATGAACGAGAATGCAGCAAGCTTGCTTCCGCCAAAGAATTCCTGACCGATTAATGCAATGCCCTCAACCTCAGCTTCCATTGCGCCAAGCAAGTCACCTGCCGCTTCAGGGTTAGCTGATGCAAGCATTTCTGAAAGTGTACCGAATACGCCGACAACCTCTTCCTTTGCAACAAGTCCGAGAACAGTTGCAACTGCCGCCTGCCAGTTACCGAATCCAAGAGGAACAAACAGATAAGCGATAGCTCCGCCGATAAGCTCAAGGATTGACTGACCTGCTGTTTCTTCTGTGATGTAGTGTAAGCCACCCTCAAAGCTAAGGCTGTTCAATACCCAGATTATAACGCTTGCAAGCAAGATTACTGTACCGGCTCTCTTAATAAAGCCCCAACCACGGTCCCATGTACCTTTAAGTATATTTGCCGGAAGCGGTGCATGATAAGCCGGAAGCTCCATAACAAACGGAGCAGGATCGCCTGCGAATACCTTCATTTTCTTCAAAATAATTCCCGAAAGAATAACTGCCGCAATACCTATAAAATATGCCGCTGTTGCAACCCATGCCGCATTACCGAACAACGCCGCAGCTATGAGTCCTACAATAGGCATTTTTGCACCACACGGAATAAATCCTGTTGTTATAATTGTTATCTTACGGTCTCTGTCCTGATCAATGGTACGTGAAGCCATAATACCCGGAACTCCACAGCCCGATGCAACAAGCATCGGAATGAATGACTTCCCTGAAAGACCGAACTTTCTGAAAATTCTGTCCATGATAAATGCAATTCTTGACATATAACCGATGTCCTCAAGAATACAAAGCAGAAAGAACAGAATAAGCATCTGAGGAACAAAGCCGAGAACTGCACCTACGCCACCTACAATACCGTCTGCAATAAGACCAACAAGCCACTCTGCACAGCCAATATTTTCAAGGAACGCTGTAACACCCGGAACTATCCACTCACCAAACAGCGTGTCGTTCATGAACCCAACAGTCCAGTCACCAACCGTTCCGATTGAAATTGTATAAACAGCCCACATCACAAGCACAAATATAGGAAGTGCAAGGATTCTGTTTGTAACGATTTTATCTATTTTATCTGATGTTGAAAGCTTTGTTCCTGTATTCTTCTTTCTGAAACAGCTTCCTATTACATTTGTAATGTATGTATAACGCTCGTTTATGATAATGCTTTCTGTATCGTCGTCAAAAATTGTTTCAGCCTCTGTTATAATGCTTGATACATTCGGTGCCTTTGGAAGCCTTCCTAAAATCTTCCGGTCTTTTTCAAACAGCTTTATAGCATAGAAACGCTTCTGTTCTTCAGGAACTGAAAGCTTTGCTTCGATTTTTGCAAGATAACCTTCCACTTCTTTTGAGAAGCAATGCACAGGTGCTGAGCTTGACTTCTTTGCCGCCACAACTGCCTTTGCCGCCGCTTCTGCTATACCCGTATTTTTAAGAGCCGAAACAGCAACAGCCTCACATCCGAAAGCCTTGCCGAGAGCCTTCAAGTCTATCGTATCGCCGCTTTTTTCAACTACATCCATCATGTTCACTGCCATTACAACAGGAATACCAAGCTCTGTAAGCTGTGTTGTAAGATACAGATTTCTTTCTATGTTTGTACCGTCAACGATATTTAATATAACGTCCGGTGCTTCCTCCAATATGTAGTTTCTTGCTACAACCTCCTCAAGAGTATACGGCGAAAGGGAATATATACCCGGAAGGTCAGTTATAATAACATCATCATAACCCTTTACCTTTCCTTCCTTTTTTTCCACTGTAACACCCGGCCAGTTTCCTACAAACTGATTTGAACCGGTTAAAATGTTAAACAATGTAGTTTTACCGGAATTCGGGTTACCGGCAAGTGCAATTTTTATCGACATAATGTAAAACCTCCCACTGGTTAGAGTAGCCTAACCTATATCCAAAAAAATTTAATCAACCAGAATCATCTGAGCGTCATCTTTTCTTAAAGATAACTCATAACCTCTTACGGTTATTTCAATAGGGTCACCCAACGGTGCAACCTTGCGAACATAGATTTCAACACCCTTTGTAATACCCATATCCATAATACGACGTCTTAATGCACCCTCGCCCTGCACACGGGTTACCTTTGCCGTATCGCCGATTTTTACATCCCTTAATGTCATGGTATTCCTCCTTTATATGTATCTATTATAAATTTATACAATAATTAAATCAATATGCATCCAATCTAACTTTTCGTAAGTTAGTTTATCATAACTAACTCAATTTGTCAAGAGTTTTTTGGGAAATTTTTTAAATTTTTGTGTTGGTAAAAAAAATGGGCGGAAAATATCCGCCCCTACTTTTTTCTTATCATTGCAATAGCTTCTCCAATGGTTTTTACTCCGTATGCGGCAAAGCCGTCGGGAATCTTTACACCCCTTAACGACTGCTTCGGGACTATTGCGGAAGTAAAGCCGAGCTTTGCGGCTTCGGAAAGTCTCTTTTCAAGCTGAGAAACAGCCCTTAGCTCTCCGCCTAAGCCGACCTCTCCTACAAAAAGCATATCAGACGGAAGCAGAACATCCGCCTGACCTGTAGCAATCGCAACGCAGATTCCCAAATCCGCCGCAGGCTCATCTATTCTAAGACCACCTGCCACATTAATATATACATCGGAATTTGACAGATTCATTCTTGCACGCTTTTCAAGTACGGCAATAAGAAGAATAACTCTGTTTAAATCAATTCCGTTTGACATTCTTCTTGGATTCCCAAAGCCCGTAGGCGTAACAAGTGCCTGCACCTCTGCAAGAACACCTCTTGAGCCTTCCATTGCACATATAATTGCACTGCCTGAGGCGTTTTCTTCTCGTCCTTCAAGCAGAAGCTTCGACGGATTATCTACCTCATGCAAGCCTGTATCACGCATCTCAAACACACCGATTTCATTTGTTGAACCAAATCTGTTTTTTACTGCTCGCAGAATCCTGAACGTCATTTGTCTGTCGCCCTCAAAGTATAGCACGCAGTCAACCATATGCTCAAGCACTCTCGGACCTGCAAGTGCTCCGTCCTTTGTAACATGACCAACAATAAACATCGCAATTCCCGACGCTTTTGCAACGTGCATCAGTGCGTTTGTTGCTTCACGTACCTGAGGAACACTTCCCGCCGCGGAAGAAATATCCTCACGGTGCATAGTCTGAATTGAGTCAATTATTACAATATCAGGCTTGACGCTGTTTATACATTCAATTATATTAACAATATCCGTTTCAGAAATAAGATACAGATTTTCTGTTTTGACTCCAAGACGTTCGCCTCTTATTTTTATCTGACCTTCCGATTCCTCACCCGAAACATATAATATTTTACGTTCCTTGCCTGCATTTTCGCAAATCTGAAGCAAAAGCGTGGATTTTCCTATACCCGGGTCACCACCGACAAGTATCAGCGAGCCTTGAACTATACCGCCGCCAAGCACTCTGTCAAGCTCCTTCATGCCTGTGGAGTAACGTGTTTCATAGCCGATTTTTACTTCATTAATACGCTTAGGCATTGGAGCATTTGCTCCGATTGATGCCGCCGCAGTTTGTCTCGGTGACGGAGCTTTTTCGTTTATGATAGTTTCGTCCATTGTATTCCAGCTGTCACAGCCCGGGCATTTGCCCATCCATTTAGGAGACTTATAGCCACATTCGCGGCAGATATATGCTGTTTTTGTTTTCATATTGTTTCCTTTCGCGTTTGAATAATTTCAAAATCATTTCATGTTTGAACGTCGAAGTCTAAACAAGTCATCTGAAAGCTTTTGAATTTACGCTTCAAAAAATTTTGTACGCAACGTAGTATCAAAATTTTTTGGTAAATTTTAATGCTTTCAAGGGACTTGTTAAATTACTTTCGAAATTTTATTCATGCATTTCATTAATTTTATCAGCCAATATTGCAAATTCCTCTATTGATAGCGTTTCGCCTCGGCGATTCGGTTCAATTCCTGCTGAAATTAATATTTCCGATGCCGTATCCTTTGGCAATGAGAAATACGAGCTTATGCAATTAAGAAGTGTTTTTCGTCTTTGTGAAAATGCGGCTTTTACAGTATTAAAGAACACCTTTTCGTTCTGAACCGACACTCTTGGTTCGTCAAGCATTTTAAGTCTCAGAACCGCACTGTCCACCTTTGGCGGCGGAACAAACAGCCCTGCGGGTACCGTTGTTACGATTTCAGGCTCGGCATAATACTGACACAAAAGCGTTATTGCCCCGTAATCCTTTGACGACGGCTTTGCCTGCATACGCTGTGCAACCTCTTTCTGAACCATAACAACTATATTTTTTATCGGGAGTCTTTCTTCAAGGAGCTTTGTTATAATCGGCGTTGTAATATAATACGGAAGATTTGCGGCAACGCTAATTTTTTCACCGTTAAATTCCTCATCTATCAACGCTTTTAAATCGGTTTTCAGAACATCCTGATTAATAACCTTTACATTATCGCAATCCTGCAATGTAAATTCAAGAACATCAATAAGACGGTCATCAATCTCAAGACTGACAACCTTTTGTGCGTGCTGTGAAAGCTCCTTTGTAAGCACTCCGAAGCCCGGGCCTATTTCAAGAACTCCGCCGTCAGCATCAGCGGCTTCTGCAATATCCTCAAGCACGGATTTTGAGGTCAGGAAGTTCTGCCCCAAGCCTTTTTTAAATGTAAAGCCGAATCTATCGGCAATCTCTCTTATTGTTTTTGGTGATGTAAGCTCCATAATAATCTCCGAATCAATGTTATTCTTTTTGAGTATTATATCATACTCAGATAAATATTGTCAATACGAAATCCCTTATCCCCTTTTATGGATTTACATTATAAATATGGATTGGTCTTAATTCCCTGTAATTATATGTTGATAGCGGACGGTTACGTGAGTCATTTGAATTTGCGGCAACAAGTATTGTTTCGGGTGTGCCGTCACCTGCGTCAGTCACCACCGGAGTATGGTCAAAACGGACACCGGCATTAAATCTCAGCTGAATTATATCTCCGGGTTCAATATCACGGAGATTAACAACTATCCCCTGCGGTCCGCTTCCTCTGTTTGTTGTCAGAAATCTGAACAGCTCATTAACTCCTGTCCATGCCGGAGCCCTGTCATTTACGCTTATATAATACCAGCCGTAAACAGGAGTGTAATTCATTACGCCGCTTCCGGCATAAATACACTGCGAAGCAAAATTTGTGCAGTTGCCGCCTATTTCCGAAAAATCAAAGTAGGCAGGGTTTCTCGCATACGCCCATGTGTTTGCATATTCAACAGCCGCCTCTCTGTTATACTGCATTTTAATCACCTCCTTTTTACTAAAATTAATATATAATACGAAATTTTTGAAATTTTTGTTTACTTTTGAAGAGTTTTATTATATAATAGGAATAAGGTTTTTAAAAATTGAAGAAAGGGTTGATTTAAAATGGGAAAACTATTTGGAACTGACGGAATCAGAGGTATTGCAAACAAGGAGCTTACAGCTGAGCTTGCATTCAAAACCGGTCAGTGCGGTGCATATGTTCTTACAAAGCATATGTCAAAAAGACCGAGAATCCTAATCGGTAAGGACACAAGAAAATCAGGAGATATGCTCGAAGCTGCTCTTACGGCAGGACTTTGCTCAATGGGTGCAAAGGTTATACCGCTTGGTATAATTCCGACTCCGGCAGTTGCATATCTTACACGCCTTTACAAGGCTGATGCAGGTGTTGTTATATCTGCATCTCACAATCCGTGCGAATATAACGGCATAAAATTCTTTAACGGTGATGGCTACAAGCTGTCAGACGGAATAGAGGATGAAATCGAGGAATACATACTCGGTGAAAAGAGCATAGGAGATTTGCCGACTCACGGAGCTGTAGGATACGTAAGTGCAAACCATAACGCAGTTGAGGACTACGTTGCTTTTGCCTGCTCAACTATCGACTGCCGTCTTGACGGACTTCGTGTAGCAGTCGACTGTGCAAATGGTGCAAGCTACGAAACAGCTTTCAAGGCACTGAATAAATTAGGTGCTGATGTTGAAGCAATCCACAACACTCCCGACGGCGTAAACATAAACCGTATGTGCGGTTCAACACATATGGAAAGCCTGCAGGCTTACGTTACGTCAATCGGTGCTGACGTAGGAATTGCGTTTGACGGCGATGCCGACAGAATGTTGGCTGTTGACGAAAAAGGAAACATCATTGACGGCGATCAGGTAATGGCTGTATGTGCAAACTATATGAAATCACAGGGTAAGCTAAAGCAGAATACTCTTGTTGCAACGGTTATGAGTAATCTCGGACTGTTTATCGCAGGCGAAAAAATGGAAATAAATATACCGAGAACAAAGGTCGGAGACAGATACGTTCTTGAAGAAATGCTTGCAAATGGCTACAATATCGGCGGAGAGCAAAGCGGTCACATCATTTTCCTTGACCACAACACAACGGGCGACGGTCTTGTGAGTGCATTGCAGTTCCTTTCTGTTCTAAAAAAGACAGGCATGAAGGCTTCCGAAGCCGCTTCGATTGTTACTGTTATGCCTCAGGTGCTTGTTAATGCAACCGTTAAGCTTGAAAACAAAAACAGCTACATGGAAAATGAGCAGATTGCCGCAGCGTGCAAGGCTCTTGAGGATGAGTTTGCAGGCGAGGGCAGAGTTCTCATAAGACCTTCGGGAACAGAGCCGCTTGTACGTGTTATGATTGAAGGCAAGGACAAAGAATATATAGGCAAAAAGGCAGCAGAGCTTGCCAAAATGATAGAGGAAATTTTAGGTTAGAGGATTTTTAATGGAACAGATTTTAAAAAACGGTTTTACGGAGCTTGGTGAAGAGCTTTCACAGGAGAAGATTTCTGCACTGATAAAATATGCAAAGCTTTTGCAGGAATGGAACGAAAAAATAAATCTTACGGCAATAACCGATGACGAAGGCATTGCAACAAAGCATTTTCTTGATTCGGCATCAGCATTGCTCACAGGCAAGGTCAAGGGCAAGGTCATAGATGTTGGGACAGGGGCAGGATTCCCGGGGCTTGTTTTAAAAACAGTCAAGCCGCAAATAGAGCTTACGCTTCTTGATTCACTCAATAAAAGAATAAACTTTTTAAAAGAGGTTTCTTCTGAGCTAAACCTTGACGGAGTTGAGTTCGTTCACGGACGTGCTGAGGATTTCGGAGTAAATGCAAAATACAGAGAAAAATTTGATACAGTCGTATCAAGAGCCGTTGCAAGGCTGAACGTTCTTGCAGAATGGTGTCTGCCGTTTGTAAAGCAAGGTGGATATTTCCTTGCATTGAAAGGTCCCCTTGCCGATGAAGAGCTAAAAGAAGCAGAACGTGCAATTTACGTGCTTGGCGGTGAGGTTGAGGACGTGCTTGAAGTAAAAATCCCGTCAACAGAGCTGTCGCACAGGATAATTATTATAAAAAAAGTACGACGTACTCCGCCAAAATATCCGAGAAAGCCCGGTATTGCCGTAAAATCACCTATCGAAACTTGTTATAATCTGTCGAAAAATAAATAATATGTAGAAATAGAGCAAATTCTGTAATACGAATTTGCTTTCTTTTTTGGAAAAATATGGTATAATGGTTTTTGTAAGACACAGTACCTAACAGACGGGCAACCGTCTACCCCCAAGAATGTCTTACACCTTCCACCACCGAGGGTGGGGGATTATGAAGGGGACTCAA
>JAZSPM010000121.1:0-33352 GCA_045537455.1 Candidatus Ornithomonoglobus sp.
TCTTTTCTTTCTTTTTCTGCTGCCCGTTCTTCGGGACTTAATTTGTACTTCGGCATAATTAAAACCTCCAAAATGATATTTTTATTATATATCATCTTGGAGGTCTATTCAAGACTTTACACAAAATTTGGGATAGTCTCGACAAATTACAGATAAAAAATTTTTAACCACAACAATACCACACTACAACAAATGTTATTATATTTTTTTAAATTTTTTCACTTTTACAACTCTATTACAACAACAAACCCCCTATTGACTAACGAATTTTTGAATGTTATAATCACATTGTAAGCGAGAGATACAAAAAATAAACCTTTCCTCCCTTAAATAATAATTATAATAATGATTAATAATTGCAAAACCCATAATAACTATAAGGGTTTGGAAAGGAGACTATAGTTATGGTGATAAAGTCTAACTATAAAAGAACCATCTCTCATGCCGAATTATGCAGGCTTATATTAGCAGCTGAAGCTAACGGGTTGGATACCAGTTCATTACTTTATTTCTGCAATCTTGGCAAGGGAGACAAAAAACAACCCATGTTTGATTTCGAAGTGAAATTAAATGCTGGGGACATGTCTCTCGGAGATTTTCTACTTTTGGTTTATTTGTGTGGCGGTCATATAGATTATGACGGTAAAGAAGAAGCCTAATTAAGCCAACAAACTAAAGCATTATCTTTTAAGAATTTCTTATTAGATAGTGCTTTTTTGTTTATATTCAGGGAAAAATATACACTTAGTTGTAATTTTATATCTTTTGCCTAAGTTTTAGCTTAAGCCGTTCGATAAGATCTCAAAAGAAACCTGCTGTGTGAGTACATCAGCTATACCCTTTCCGGGAATAAAAAAGGCTTTGCAGAATGTAAACTCACGGGGACACCCAACACCGACACAGAGCCACAGAAACCGCCACAAACACCGCTATAATACAATTGTAATTACTTTCATACCGCAAAAATTAAAGGCTTTAAAACGGCGAAATTTGAGCCTTAAAGCGATGCAAAAAAGAGCTTTTAACCGCTCCGCAAATAATAAAAGGTGCTGACTTTTTGACGGTCAACACCTTATTTTTTTACCCTATTATATTTTAATAAATCTGAACACAGTTTCCGCTATCAGTAAAAACGAAATGACCTTCAAAACTCATATCCCTTCCGTATGATTCAAAATCAAAGTAATTTTGCAGATGTTCGGGAACACTTTCAAGAAGTCCTGTTTGCTCTGCGTATTCCCTTGCTACATCTTCCATATCTGAACAATCGTTCCATATTATACAATCATCTTTTTTATCTATTGCATCCGCTAATGTGTAACCCTCTGAAAGCATTGCTTCAATAACTTCTCTGTCGCTATCGTCTAATTCTTCCAAAGTCTCTGCAAGTTCGTTTAAATCGTCTATACTGCTATACTCATTTACCGTGATTCCGCTGATGTCTGTTTCATAGTCGGTGATGAAATATTCTTCATAATATTTATTGATTCCGATTCGTTCTTTTACCGCTTCGAGTTCTTCATCACTACACGGCAGCGAAACCCACTCACCTATTAAATACCCTTCATTATACTTTCCTAAATTTGTTAAATAAATCTTTAACATTGTTAGTCCTCCTTTAAAATAGTTTTATTTGATTTGGTAATTATATTATACACGAAAAAGGGTGTATAATAATAAATGTCAAGAGGACAACAAACCGATTGACAAAATCAAATAAATTTATTTAAGGAGGTACACAAAAATGTGTATGACAAAAAAAGAACTTGAAACAAAGGTTGCAGAGTTGAGAAGCCTCAAGGCAATGCGAGAAGAAGTTGACGATGAAATCAAAGCAAAAGAAAGAGCCATCATCGAGTATATGACAGAGAAGAACATCGACACCGAAATCACTGCAGATTGCAAAATCACCTACAAGCCACAGAGCAGAACAACACTTGACAAGAACAAACTGATTGACATTTTGGGCGAGGACTTAAACCCATATATGACGGTTACAAGTTACAATGTATTAAGAATTAAGTAATAACACCAACGGCAGAGGGAGGGCGAAAGCCTTCCCAAAGCCTAACCGCTATAATGCAGCCACTTTAAAAAGTGAGTGTTCCAAGCCACTAATGCAGAGGATAGCAAACCAATATACAAGGGGAGTTTTTAAAATGACTATTTACAAAAAAACAAAAACAAGAGTTGACGAAGTTTTAACGGCTATGATTATTAAACCGAAGTATATCGAAATCAAAAAGAACGGTATCACTAAAAAATACACATACCAAACCAATAAAGAGTATTTGAAAGAACACTATAAAAGAGTTATTACATTTGTGTCAAACATGAACTACAACAACGCAACACAAATTTTAAAAATCGAAACTATATAAACCCTCTGAAGAGTCTTTGAAAATTAAGACGAAACCGCCAACGCAAGGCGGTCAGGGTTAAACCTAACAAATCAAATAAATTTATTATCGAAAGGCGGTCAAAGGATATGGCAAGACTTGAACTCAAACCATTAACCGAAAGAGAAAAACAAATGGCAGAACAATATCATTATTATGTTTACGGCTTTTTAAAAGAAAGGCATTATCCTCTTGAAGAATATTATGACATTGCAGTTATGGGATTTTTACGAGGCATTCAGAAATATTGCAGAGACGAAGAAATATCTGCAAAATGGAAGTTATCAACAATATGCAAAAATGCAATGCGGGGCGAGATTAGCAACTATACAACTTCACAATCAGCACAAAAAAGAAATCCTGAAGGCGGTTTTATTTCAATAGATGAAACCTTTGAGGATAGCAAAGAAACTTTTGTAAATTGTATTATAACAAAGACACTTGAAGATGAATTTTTTGAAGAGTACGACAAGCAGGAAGAAACCGACAGAATCAAAGATATTTTATCAACATTAACACCGATTCAAAGAGAGATTGCAATATTAAGGGCAAGCGGTAAGCCTAACAGTTATATATTGAAAAAACTGCACATCTCACCGAAACAGTTCTCCGTTGAACTCAAAAAAATGCGTGGTGAACTCCCCAACGAAGAACAGGTACAACCCAAAAGAACGGTTAACAATATCAATGATTACATCGGTGTACCAACAGAAGTTTTATTGACTTTGAAATTGTCTGCAAGACAGTTGAGCGTTCTCAATCTCTTAATGGTAGGCTATAAAGAATCGGACATCGGCAGAGAGTTAGGACTTCAGAGACAAGCCGTTTATGATGCGGTTAAAAAAATCAGAATCAAAGCAAGTAAAGTGAGATAAGGAAAGGGCGGTCACAGTACCGCCCCACCCTAACGGAAGGAGTTTTTGAAATGATGCACATTACATACGGACACGCAGAAATATCTATTGATATTGCTTTACTCAAAAAGAGAATAAAAACTGTAGTCATATGGATTTTAAAAGCTATAAGGACAACGGCAATTATAAGCGGAATATTTCTTTTGCTTGGTACTGCCGGAGCATCAGACCTAAATGACATCACATTTTCACAGATGCTTTATCAGATATTTATATCTTTGTTGCTTTTTGGAATGGCTTATGCATTGGAATTTATAAGGATAATTATGGAATAGCGGAAAGGATGCGGAAATAATGAAGCTACATTTATATTGGATAGATAGCAGATGGAAAGCGGAGCAAAGAACGGCAAACAACTATAATTTAATTGTGGATATGGAAAATAAAATATACAAAGTTTTTATAAATCCATATTTAGCATATTGTCACCCTGAAGATATAGAAGTCAAGAAAAAGTCAGATATAGAAAAATATGTTGACTATTTAAGGAAAAATGGTTTTACACCATCAACGGATTAATAAGGAGCGGAACGGAATGGATTTTTACAGAGTACCACCATAGGAAAACACTTATGCAGCTAACGGAAAATATTATAATTACGGAGGTTTAAAAATGAATTGCATGAAAAAAGAAAAGTTTCAAAATTGGAAAATGTTTTTTATTATAGAAGATATTAAAAACATTGAAAATGAAGCACACCGATACAAAGCTATGTATGTGTTTTTGGACATTATTCAAAGAGTAAAGAAAAATGAAATAACTGTGTCAACAGATCCAACGGAAGTTTTTGCTGATTATGGCATTATCATTGAAGATGGAAAAATTACCGATTGGGGAGACACAGACATTGATACATGGAAAAACAAGTTGTTAAACGGCTGTAATATCAGATGCGAGGAGGATTATTATGACGAAGAAGGAATTTGACCAACGGAAAAAGGATGTAATATTTACACCGGAAGATATTGATAAATTGTTTGAGGTACGAGAGCTTATCGACCAAGCATTAGAGCAAGCAAACCAATATTTTGGAATTACTTCTATGCTTGATAAAGCATTCAAGGGTATTCTTGTACCAACTAATTCAACGGATTTTTATTCAAAAGATATTGAATATGCCGTGGAAGCTACATACACATTAAGTTCAAATGTAAGCAACTTATTGACAGACGCACTTCAAAAATATAATGATTTATATGACAAAAAACGAGACATTTGTTTTTCGGATATAGATGCAGATATGCCATACAAAAAATAAAGGAGATGTTTAAGTTGAATTATACGGAAAAAGACTTTCAAAAAGAATTAAGGGAAACTACAGATGCTCTTTATCAAAAGGCTAAAAGTTTTGGTTTGTTCCCTGATAAAACCGAAGAGGAAAAACAAAAGGAGTATGAAGATGCTCAAAGAGTTGAACGAGCAACTAAAAAATATATGGAAGCCTTTAAGGAAATTCCCGAAATGAATGAGCGTATGTCTTATTTTGCCGATAATGGAATTACCTTTATTGTCAACCCTAATGCGGAAAATCATTTTTTTACAGAAAACAGTATAAGTTTAGCTGTTTCTAACGAAGATCCTGACCTGCTTGAAATGAACGAGGTGGATACAATAGTTACTGTAATTGACAAGCTTATTTCAGCCGATAAATTTTATTTAGAGATGATTGATTCATACAATAACCATCCTCTAAAAGGGTGCGAATATCTTGATTTACTGTCGAGATACGCTATAATTAAATACTTAAATAAACCGCATCATGGATATGTCGAAGAAAAGGCTGTTGCGGAATTAATGACAGCTATGATGCTACATACAATAGAAAAATTTGATAAAACGGAAAAAGTTGAAACACAGATAGCAGCAAACGAAGTTTCTAATCCTAACCCATCAGACGGAAATTGCGAGTTTGGGACTGTGTTAAAAGACGATATGTCAATAGGTGCTGATTTTTGTTTGAGGATGCAAGATGATTCTATGATAGGATTAGGAATAAAACCGGGAGATCTTGTGTTTTTTAAAGAACATATGGACATAAAGAATGGTGATGTCGTGGCAGTTCTTATTGATGGAAAGTATCATCTAAAAACCATTTGCATCAAAGATGATTTGATTGTATTAAACGTGGAGAATCCGACATATCAACCTATGTTTTGCCATAAGGGTGATGATATTAAGGTGTGTGGAAAATTGGTAATGCTTCAACACAAATTTGAAGATACAGAGAGGAAATTATGAACTACCAACAGCTAAAAGAGTTCACATCAAAACTTAACATAGAACGCACAGAAATACCTTTAAATGCTCTTAAATTAGCCAAAAGACTAAACATACCATATGGAAACGAAGATGTTGCAAAAATGGATTTTAAAGGCAAAAACAATCCTTTATGGGAATATCCGGCTTGTTTATATATTGATGAATATGGCAAACGGAAAATCTATTATAACTCCAAGACTCGATTTTGGAATTTTTATCTGATGCATGAGGTAGCACATTGGCTGTTGGGTCATAGAGAGACATCCTATGGGAATGAGATTGAAGCTGATTTACTTGCATGTATTTTGCTTGTACCGCCTGAAAGTATTAGACAGAAATGCGACAATGCTTATGAAGTCTGTAAATTATGTAACGTTCCTGTTGATAAAGCTGATATATATTGGCAAGAAATCTACGATGAGAGACGAGGTGGATAATGATGTTTAAGACAGACAGCATCAATCACGGAACAATCATTATATCAGATGGTGTAAATGCTATTATGTTGAAAGACAAAACTTTTACAAGAGCTGTAACAACTGCCCTACTTCGATTCTGTAGAAATGATTGGGGATGCGTTTCAAGAGATATTAAAAAACGGAATGAGGGAAGCATAAGTAATCCTGATAACCTTTACTTGTTCGGTATATACAAGACCTGTAAAGGGAAAATACATATAATCACCGACAAAGCAACAGACAACACCGGGAACAATGTAACAAGTATTCTATGGGCGGAAGAATATTGATTCTGATAGGCTGTCTTTCGGGGCAGCCTATTATAACAAACAAATTATACAAAGATTTTCAAATCCATTGACATTTCACGAATTTTAGTGTATAATAGTATTGGGTAAGTTGTATCGACATACAACATTCTCCAATACGGAACGGAGGTTAATATGATGGTCAATTACAATAAATTATGGGACAAGCTTAAAGAAAAAGGAATTACAACATACACTATAAGACAAAAAGCATTAATACCACAAAGCACATTGACAAAATTAAAAATGTGTAGTGGCGCTACAATGGAAGAAATAGAAGAAAAATTACAAGAATATAAAGAAACTCATGACGGAAAAGATTTTATGTGTGATGTTTCTACTAAGACAATCGAGGATATTTGTCAGCTTCTGCAATGTCAACCACAAGATTTGATTGAGTGGAAAGTTGACTTAAATCCTGAACTGTCATACGAAAACAGATTTAAGGAGTGATTAATAATGCACGACACAGCTATAGAAATGGCTAAAAGGCTTTTGGTGGATTCCATATGGAAATCTGCAAACCTTGAAGGTCTTGGAACAACATTTCCAAAAACAGAAGCCATTCTTGCCAATGCTCCAACGGAAACAAAGTCAGAAGAAGTATTGTTCGTTATTAATATGAAGAGAGCTTGGCAGTTCTTATTAGATAATTTGGATAGTCCTAATAATATAATGTTGTTAAGGGAATATAACAAGGTTGTTGGAGAGCTGTTATTCCGCAACAACGGAGAAATAAGAACATTCCCTGTACAGATAGGCGGTACATCATGGGAGCCTGAATTGCCTAATAGTGCAGCTATCATAGCAGACATGCAAGAGATAGATTCTATTGATGATATAGAATTAAAGGCTTTAAAATTCTTCTGCTTTGTGGCAAGAACACAGATGTTTATTGACGGAAATAAGCGTGTGGCACAGTTGATAGCCAACAAAATACTTATTGAAAATGATATTGGTATCTTCCAAATACCGATTGAGAAATTAGAACAGTTTAAAATCCTTTTGATTGAATTTTACGAAACGGCAGACGATACCGCTATAATTGACTTTATGAAAGAGTCTTGTATTAAAAAAGTATGGAAAGCATAAAAGAAGCACCTTCAGAGGATGCCTATTCCTCCGTTGGTGCTTTATCTTTATGAATTTGCTCTACTGCTTTTTCAAGATACATTTTCTTCCATGTGGCTTTTATTTGTTCTTGTTTTAGCTGATTTATTCTTCTATCGGTATAACGTTCTAACCAATTCATTAAAAATGATGGGATAAATCGCTCCGGGAATTTCTGTATGATAGCAAAGAGTAAATCTTCAGATTTGTTATGTAGTTTGTGGAAAAACTCTTTGATCTTATTTCGGTCTTTGATTTCTATATCTATGTGTATCACTCCTATCTACTAATAATATTCTCCATAAATTACGATGCTTTACAATAACAAAACTCAAAAACTATATATTATATTACATGAGCATTATAACATATTTCGTTGTGCAAATCAAGATTTTGACCTTACATGAAATCATTTGATTATGAAAAGGGTGTTTTCGTGTAAAAAAGAAATCTTTTTAGAGCCTAAAAACATACACGAAATAAGTTATGGATTTTGTAGAAAGAAACGGAGGAAAAGAAGTTGGAAAATAAAATTTTCTGCTATATGCGAATATCGACAACGAAAGCAACTCAAAAAGTAGACCGGCAGCAACAAACTATTATTGAGTATTCCGTTGCCAACAACTTTAAGATCGATGAATTTGTTTCAGACACCATCACGGGAGGAACAAAGGCAGAAAACCGACCTAACTATTTTAATATGAAAAAACAGATGCGAAACGGAGATACATTGATTATATGTGACGTTGACCGTCTCGGTAGAAATGCAGACGATGTAATTGTGGAGATTAAAGACCTTCAATCAAAAGGTATCAGAGTTGTTGCGTTGGATGTTCCTTTTATGAATGATTGGCAAAAGATGAATGATGACAGCCTTTCTAAAATGATTATTGATATATTCATTACACTAAAGGCACATATAGCACAACAGGAAAAAGAAAAGAATCATGACAGAGTTATGCAAGGGTTAAATACGGCACGTGCTAACGGGAAAAAGCTCGGCAGACCTGAAACGGGTGTACCAAAGGAATTTATAAAAGAGTACAAGAAATTCCAATCAGGCGAATATGGTAATATGTCTGTCGTACAGTTCGCAAAGCTACAATCAATCGCAGTAAGCACGTTCTATAAATATGTAAATATATTAAATAAGAAGAAAGAGGTAAAATAATGAACACAACAAAGAATATTACAGAAAGAGAAATTGGATTCAACGAGGGCGTTAAATATATGAAAGAAAAAATTTTAACCGCATGTGAAAGAAAAAAGCCTATTGAAATCAACGGAAGAGCATATTTTATTCAAAATGACATGCAGCATTTAAGAGAAACCATTGACAAAATTAATACAGAAGGTGTATAATCTTTGTGTTAGTCCGTTCCGGGCAATGTTCGGAATGCTTCTAATAAATTTATTTGATTTGGGAAAATCGCTGATAATTCTTGGTTTACGGGAGTTCTCGGCGGTTTTCTTTTTGTTTATTCCCTTTATTTTAGGTGTTCGATGTGTTTTTCGATGGCTACCACCATAATATAAAAGATTGTAAATTTTATAAATAACGATAGCCATTAGTAAACTGTTTTGCATTCGTGAAACGGCTGAAAATGGCTTAAATACGGGAATTTTCGGTGGTTTATATGCCTAAAAATGAGTTCGTTCGATAATATTTTGAAAATGTGGTGTGTGGATGAATAATACTATATATTTCTACCAATTCCACCCCTTTCAAACTCTATACATATAACCAAAATCAATATATTTATAATTTTTATAAAATAAATATTTATTTTTACTTGACAACTAAATATTTTTTGTGTTATACTATTAAATGTAGAAAGGAGATGTAGCACAATGATATGTTTGGAATACATATTAGAATTGCACCATATGTCTCAGGCTGAATTAGCCGATGCTTTAGGAATTAAACCTCAAAACTTAACCTTATGGCTAAAGGGTAAGCAAGATGTTTCTAAAAAACACTTTCCGGCAATGGAAAAGATATTCGGTGTTCCACAAGAGTATTTTCAAAAAGAATTAACTCAAATCCGTGCAATAGAACTCCAATATTTGAAGAAGTTTGGAAAACCGTTACAACAAATTAGTGACACAATGGATGAAGATTTAAACACTTTAGAACTTATTGTGTCAAACTATTATAAAGGTGTTGTTATGACTTCCACTACCTCTTTTATGTTTCAGACCATCACACGCAATAATGAAAAACTGATTTTACAAAAGGAATTTTCATTCGACAAAGTAACACTCGATGGAAATGACATTAAAGGCATTAACTACCCTGATGAATTGTTTGACGAAAACTGTGATGTTGAAATAGTCTTAAAAAACGGTGAAACGATAAAAATTCTTCTTTTTGACAAGAAGATGGAAGCACTAATGGGATTTGATGGATTTAGTTTCGATAAATACATCATAGAACCTGAACAGTTTGTTGAAGAACTAAACAATTACAACACTATGAGATTGACCTTTGAGTATTCAGAGAGCTTGCATATGATCCATCCGTGCAGCAAGTGGAGTGTAGAACATCAAGACGATGATTCTTTTACCGTTACATTTTTCCCAAAAGAAATTGGCGAATTACAACGTTTCTCGATTCATTTTAATGAAGCAATGGATAATGTGCGTATATATAAATTGGCTCCCGGCTTTTATAAAATTGATATATACGATGCTCCGTTTGCAACACTTGATATACAAGCGACTTAAACAAATAAAAAAAGAACCCTGTTGGCGCAGAGTCCTTTCCCACTAATCAGCATTGGCGTGTTGATTAGTACCGTACATCTATTGGCGTAGATGCACAAACTTACAAGCGATAAACACAGAGCAAAACCATGTATAATCACTGTTCGCACTATGATTATACCATATTTGTATTGAAAAATCAATATTTTTGCTCATTTTTGTGGCTATTGCTTTTAAAGATGGAGATAAATCCGTCTATTTTAGCAATAGCCATTTTTTTCACCCTAAAATCACTACAAAAGTTGCTTTACTTAAAGAGAGTGGAAAATTCAATAAATATTATAGAAACACTTCATCAGAAGATGTTTAAATAAAAAAATTGACAGCCGGAAAGACGGCAGAAAGTATGAGGTATAATCATGAACGAAGTAATGACAAAAGAGGTAATCGAATTATTTAAGGGCAAGTATTGTGATGTGTCTATCTGTAATCCAATTATGGAAGAACACGACATCCACTTCTGTGCGGTAGGTTACGATGAAGAAGAATCACTTTTTATCATTGACAAGAACGGCGTACACTTTGAGCTGAACGGAAACGAGATTGACAACGTAGAGGTTGACAACGAAAAAGAAATTGCTATCACTCTCATTTTTACAGATGGTATGGTAATAGTAATCAGACCTTTGGAAAAATTTGAAGCAAGACAGCGTTACGCATACGAACTTATGATGTTGGAACTCACAAGAGACCGCTATAAGCAAGAAATGTTTGAAGATTGCAACGAAGACGAATAATTTTTAAATTGTGGCAGGTGGATTTTCTGCTTGCCACATCATTTTATCAATTTTTTCAACTTTTTCTTTAAACAAACGGAGAATATATATAGTAGAAGGAGTTTTACTACTTTTATAGTGTTACAAAAGTTGCACGATAGAAAATTAAGAAATGGCTTAACAACAGGGTTTGTAGGCTGTTAAATTCGTCTCTTATATGGAAGGAGTAAACTCAAAACTAACGAAAGGAGGAAAACATCTATGTTTGAACAGATGTATGGTTTGAATAAGCTTAAAGATGTTCTTAAGAACAATGGCATAAAGCAAATCTTTGTTGCTGAAAAAATTGGAGCTTCAAAACAAGAGATTTCAAAGTTTGTTGGCGGCAAAGCAGCTTTATCCACAAGAAAATACGAATCACTCTTAGAGTGGTTAAAAAATTATAATTAACGGAGGTACAAATGGATTACGCAACAACAAAAAACAAGGTAAAGGGTGAAATCCCCTATATTCAACACAATGGCAAAAAATACAGATATGTAGATTACAACACAGACACAGACATACACTATTACAGATACAAACCATTAAAGCAGCCTGATAAAAAAGCATTGGCTAAATTGCCGACTTTGGAAGAAGCAAGAAATTTATATAATATCGAACTTGAAGAAACCGCACCAACCCCGGCTGAATATTTTATGAGAAAAATTGACGAGTCGAGCAATTATAATATTTTACGAACCATAACTGACAATATTTTAATATCATACTTAAAACAACACAAAGATGAATGTCCTGAAGTTATCTGTAAATTGAAAGAATTGGTAAGTACGCATTGTATTAAAGAAGTAAGAGAAGCATCCCTCGAAACACTTATTGCTGTTGGCGAACTGGATACTGACTCTCTGACACACTACATTACTGACTACATACCAAAAGATAGCGATTGCACTACACAAAGAGAAAACAAAACAACTCAATGTTTTCTTGACAAACTCTCTGATCAATCAGACTGTATATTATTGACACTTCGAGGAACAAACCTTATACAATACTTATCCATCTACAAAAATCATTGCCCCGACCTTGTAGACAGAATTAAGGAACTTCTTAAAACAAGTCGTAGGAAAAAGATAAGAGTGGCGGCATATGACGTTTTAGAACGGCTACAGATAGAACAAATTGAGGACTTTAAGAAGTATATCCAAAAACCCAATATAGTAGAACAAACAGGCACAAAACCCAATCGTACAAATCCGCTAAACAAAGAAAAAGCAATAGTGCTTTATATGATGTTGGCAAAGAAATATAAAGATTGTCGGTCAAAAATCAAATGTGGTGTTTTCATGAATATGTGGAAAGAAAAGTTTGAGTGTGACAAATACAACATATCAAAAGACAGTAGACAAAAGCTACGGGAAATGCAAATCGCAGCGTTTGCATTTGTAAAAGATGAGTTAGACTCAAAGACCTATGATGAAATCAAAGAGTTTAGAGATACATTCCAAATTTATTCAAGCAGAGAAATTCCTGTAGAATTAAAAAGGTTAGCACAAAGTAAAGATGTAGTTGTAGAGCTTGCAAAAGATACAGAAAAACATTTGAGTGGTTTTAATGTATTAGTAAAAGAGAAAAAAGGTGTACCTTTTGCAATTAATCCTTTGCCATTTGGGTTGTCTGAAAAAGGCGTATTAAAATTATTGAACTCCCTACCTACAAGGAGCGAGATTAAAGAAAAAGAAAAGAATCTTACTAATACATTGCTGAGCGAATCTACAAAAGTTGCACATAAGAAGAGTGCCGTTAACGCATACAAAGCCCCATACGCAACACATGAATTCAAAAAGTTTATGAGCAATTTTACTATTAAAAACTGCACCAACAAGGAACTTACGCTATTTTGCGTTAACTTGTGCCAACGTGTAGGAATTAACAATATGTCGAATGATTTACCTATCAAGTATGAGTTTTGTGCAGGCAGTGGTAAACGAGACCGTTCAATGAAACGTGCTAAAGCAAGAAAAAAAGGCAATGCAAAAGCAGCTAAGAAAAACAAAGGAGCTTAATCTATTGGCATACGGAAGAGTTTATATAAACAACCTTAAAAGCAAAGCTACGTCTATATTTAATGAACTTATTGCAAACAATGAATTAACCCAAGCAAATTTCATTAATGAGTTTAAAAGAAAATACCCAAAAGACTATGATATGCTTCAATATGAATGGGAATTTAAGGTACATGAGTTTAAAAAAAATCGCAAGGGTGCACCGAAACCGCATCCTATCAGACCAGAAAAGATTTTAAGTAATATGTATAAGAATTATTATTTTAAAATCATTAAAAAACCTATTATAGATGAACACAAAGAAAAAGAACTATCAAAAATGCGTGGGTTAATTGGCAAATACGGCTACAAAATAAAAAGAAACGATGCCGGAATGTACAATATAATTAACAAAAGTTCAAAGGATATTGAATATCATAACCTTGATTTTAAAACATTGAAACAAATATTTAAACAAATCACAACCAATTAAGAGAATATATATAGTGGGTGGTATTCACCTATCACCCACTACTAAATCAGGAGGAATGTTATTATTAAAACCAAATCTACAATACCATATAAAAATGAGATGACACTTGAAAATGAACGAGAAACTTTTCCTATATACAATCAAAGATTAGCGGGATTCTTGATGATGAGGGGTTATCCGTTGATAAATATGTCACCTAATGAAAAGTTCATCACCAAAAATGTCTTTTACTTTTATGACACTCCTAAAATCAGAAAAACAATGAAAAATTACTTCGGTAAATCTGAGTAATTGTTTTATATTTAGGAGGACAAACGATGAACACAAAAATTGCGAATTGCAACACAGAATTATTAGAAAAACAGAAGAATGATTTAAAAAATGACATTATATACAATAACAACTCAAGGGGTTTTATAGTATATGATATTGAAGCCGGATGCAGAAAAACAAGAACGGCTGAAGAAGCTCTTGCAGAATTAGCATTAAATACGGACAAGCAAGCTATTTTTGTTAGATTAAACAATTCAGATTGTAGAGAATCGGTTGAGAACATCAATAAAATAGCAAACGCAAATATCGCCTTTGCTTTTAACAATGAAGATATACCGACACAAGGAGAACGAATAAAGATATCAAAAGATTTGAGCAGATACCCTATAATTGTGATAACACATGCAAAATACAAGGTTTTAGCACAAAACACGTCGATGCAAAAGCTATTCACAAAAGGACGTTGCGTTCTTGTTATGGATGAATTTGTTTCAGTTAGAGAAACTATAAAAATTTCATTGCCGATACTATCTACATTCAAGTTGTTATTTCAATGCGATATGGTTATATATCAGGAATTTAGTAAGTTAATTTCAAATCTTGAGGATAAGTTAATTGCAAGTCTTTCAGACAATGAGCGACATTTTATCCGTATCGAAAATGGCTATGTCGGAAAAGAATTTAACGAGATTGTTAAACTGATAAAAAGTAATTTTAGTGATGAAAGCCTAAAACGCAGAATAGAGCGAATAAGCTATAGTAATGAAAATATTGATTACAACTTCTTGTCTGTAGAGGTAAGTTCCGTAAAGAAACTGTGCGAGTGGATGTTGAATATTAAAGAATTTTACAAAGCTGTATGTATTATATCTAATGGTGATGCGTACATAAATAACTCCCGATACAAACATTGGATGTTAGATACAAACATTATTCTTGATGCCAACGGCGAATTACAGGCAGCATATGACCTTAATTCAAAACTATACCACTTAAAAAAATGCAGACCGGTACTAAATCATAAAAAATGGACTATTATCAACATACCCATAAATACAACGACATCAGGAAAAGAGAGTATGGAACAATACTACGAATTTATTAAGAATCAGCTAAACAAGTATGAGCAAAACATTCTTGTTGTTTGCAAAAAGGAAGAAGTTGATTTGTTGAACAATGATTTTCAACAAATAGGATATTTCGGCAACATTATCGGTAGTAACCAATGGGCAGATGTAAAGAATGTTGCAATCATACATACCCCTAACCTCAACGATTTTGAATATATCCTAACCTATCTATACTACAATAAAGACTACATAGAAAATAATATCACTTTAACGGCACATCGTAGAGGACGAAAGATGGTTACACAGTATCAGTTTGATGATCCAAGATTCGAAAGAATCCGTACACAATGGATAACAACAGAAATCTATCAAGCCGTTAAAAGAGTTAATAGAAATATGGTATATGATACGGATTGTATGATCTTCATTAATAATGATAGCGTGATAGAGTTACTAAAATCCAAATTAAGAGGTTGTACCGTAAAACAAAAGGATGCCACAGTATCAGATGTAGGATATGTGACAACAAAGCAAGATAAATATGTTGAAACATTGATTGATAACTCATACGCAAGTAGGTTTATACAGTTGTTGGCAGAATTACAACAGGGAAAACACGAAGAACTATCACACTCAAAAGGGATATTCAAAAAGAAAACCATACGAGAGTATTTAGGAATAAATAGCGCAGTTAGTTTTAGTAATCATGTTTTGAACAAATCTAATGTAATTGAGTATTGCACAACAAGAAATATAAACATATCAGGGCAGACAATTAAACTGGTAGTTTAAAAGTTTACCCCATTTCTATTAAATAATATTCTATATAGAAATCCCGTAAACTTTTTTTGGTATAAGGGGAGATTTTTCTCCTCTTTCGCCTACGGCGTTAAATGTATTGTCTTTGCTCCGTTGTCGCAAATCCAATACATTCTGACATCTTGTGCATGGCACAATCTGTCAGGTATTACAAAGGAGATATTTAATATGAAAATAATAAAAAGAATAAAAAAACTAATTCTTATAAAAAACAAAACTTGTTGTGTATGTAAACATTTTGTTCCTTTTTATGTGAATGAGGGAATGTGTGGTGCAGTAGACTTCCGTTTGCATGATGCTACGAGGAATAGTATGAGCAAGTGCGATTGTGGCTGTTTTAGAAAAAAGATACTCAAATACCCAATAAAACTATGATTTCAAAGTAATATTACCAAATAAAGTATCGGAGGCTGATTATTATAGGAAATGTA
Organism: Candidatus Ornithomonoglobus sp.; assembly: GCA_045537455.1. GTDB lineage: Bacteria > Bacillota > Clostridia > UBA1381 > UBA1381 > Ornithomonoglobus_A. The sequence goes on from JAZSPM010000121.1 coordinate 16,063, forward strand.
CACGCAGGAAGCGTAAGAATATACAAATTAAATTCGTTTAAGACCTTTACGGAGAAAGAAAATAAATTACATAAACAGAAAAATTACTCTGCTTTATTGGCAGAGATTAAAAACAATAGTAAGACCACAAGAAGAATTGATGTTAAACATCTAAATGAGACAAACGAAATCTCTGTCTTTGAAGGTGACATTATCAGACTTGCATTATCAGATAGAGGTTTAGAAAAAGCAGACTATCAGCTTTTAGATGAAATCGTCTATATGGAGATTTATCACAATGAGATAATGGAACAAATTATCAAAAAAGGTGTTATGATCGCTGATAAAGAATATGTGTTTTACTCAGCAACTACAGGACAAGTAAGGAACAAGACTATTACCTTATTGAAGAAGACATTTTATAATAGTCATAAGGATAATTTGCTTGTAGGCTTAACAGAAGAGACTATAAACAATCTTGGAGGTATGAACGTAGGTAAATTTATCTCATATACGGCACTACCCTTATCATCAAGTGTGTTGCCCGACCACAAAATTGATATAGACCGATGTATTCTTGTTAAGGGATTAGAAACAGTTGTTACCGATACTGTGAAATTTATCGACATACAAGAAGATGATAAAGGACAACATTATGTAGCAGATGTCCCTACTGAATATCTTGAAAAATCAATCGAAATTGAACATACGGATGGTGCAGGTATGTTTCTTCCGGGAGAACTGCCTTCAAGTTGCCAAATAAGAAGTGGATATTTTAAAGGAGCTATGTTCCCATTTGATTTTAGAGCATTTACAAAAGAAGTATCACATAATACAGTAGTTGTTGATGCTTGGGGTAAGGAAGTTGACATTGAGCAAGAGGATATACGTTTTATTTTTACCACAAGTCAGTTGAAGATGTGGAAGATGTATCCGTCTTGGGATGCTTATAAAAAGGCATTTAAAGATAATGGAATAAGAATATCAATCAATAGTTATGCTAATCCGCCGAAAGATATAGTGAATTTTGCGTATCAATATTTACAAACTCTTCCTTATGGATGTGACATTAAGGGAATATGTGACCGACCGAAAAACGATATTGAGAAAATGCAAACCGACCTTGAATACACTAAAGAGATTATGGGTTTAACATCTGACGAAGAAGATGATGATAACAAGAAAATGTCAAATGCCATTATTGCTGAAGCATTGAATATATATCCTCAACTGATATATGATTCATTCGTTCAAAAGAAAATCAAGTCTTTCATACGGGCGAAGAAAAGAAGTTATCGTGCCGGGAAAATTCCACTTAAAGGGTATTATAGCTATGCGGCTCCTGATATGTATGCATTCTGTGAATATCTGTTTTGTGGAGATAAAAACCCTCAAGGACTTGTACCCAAAAATCACGTTTACAACAAGTATTTTGACGATAAGGGAACTGTTGAGCATTTGATATGTTTAAGAAGTCCACACCTATCAAATTACGAATATGGCAAACGTGATTTGATAAAGACCGAAGATTGTAAAAAGTGGTTTAAGTATATGGAATCTGATACTGTGGTATCGTGTCACGATTTACTATCTAAGAGTTTACAAATGGATTGGGACGGTGACGAGATCCTTGTTTCAGATGATGAAGAACTTGTCAAATTGGCACAGGATAAACCCTCTGTTCCGCTATACTACGATATGCAACAGGCAGAGCCACAAATAATCACAGACGATGCAATATATGAAACTCTCGTTAAAGGGTTTGATAACAATGTTATTGGTGAATCAAGTAACGCCATTACAAAACTATGGAACACTCCTACTGCAACAAAGGACAACCCCACACCATATGACGATGCAATTAATGTGTTTTGTGCCTATTCCAACTATGCGATAGATTATCCCAAGACCGGAAAAAGTCTTGAATTGGGAAACTATCAGGAACTTTATAATAAATTGGTTGTACCGAAAAAGGGATTTGTTAAATCAGAAGTACCGCATCCTAATTTCTTCATGGAGGCAAAAGGTAAAAAGAAAGAAAATGTTGCCCCGCTTACTGATAATGTAATGGATAGAATAAAACAACACATTGGAACGTGCCGATGCAAACCACATTATTTCCCGAATATACAAGGTAATAAATTTGATTATCGTATGCTGATGAATTGCGAAGCTAAAGAAGACGGCACCGAAAAATATAAGGTTGACAGATATGATAAGTATTATGAGAGTCTTTATTACCTGTTGAAAAAACGCAAAAAAGGACTTAAAAGAATTTGTACAAGCATTGAAAAAGCAGAGCAAAGAAATAATATGGACTCTGTAAAAAAGGCAAGTCAATTTGATGTATTCCATTACCATTGTATAAGGGAAATTAGAAATATATTTACGGATAGCAAAGGATTCTTTAACTGTGAATTAGCCGTAAATTATCTTGTTGATTTAGAGTATGCACAACCTGATTTTGTTACAAGCAGCAAAGACATACTATGGAAGTGCTTCGGGCATATCCTTGTAAAAAACCTTCAGAGAAATATTAACAGCGGTGTTGATGCTATAAAATATAGACCGAGATTGGCATACATAAAAGCAAAAGCAGCGATAGATAGTATTGATAAAAAGATACAATCTTCTAATAGGAGCGTTGTGATCACGGATGATGATATGAGTACAATCAATGGTCTGTTAAAGCATTACAGGAACGGCAATACTTATAATAATGATAGAGAGATTTTATTTGTGTTGTACTGCTTATACAAGGAAGCTGAAGAAAATAACAGATTGACAAAAGACGGCTATTTCAAAATTACACGCCGGAAGCATTTTGTTGATTATCAATCTCAAGGTAATAAGCCACGAAAGAAAAAATTATGGTTTAATATGAATAAGGTAATATCCATTGCAGGTGTAAAATCATATAAAGGCAGTTTGGAAAGATTCTCTAATACAGATGGAATTGACCTTGTAGATGATAAAACTAAAGATGAGTATAGAATTAAGTTTGATGTGCCTAAAACAGCCTCAGAGACATTATTTGAGGTTAAGGATATATACAACTCAATGATGTACTTAAAGGCTTTTGAGCAAGGGAAAAAGCCTTATGTATGTGTTGTGTGCGGTAAAGACTTTATAAAGACATCCAATAATCAAAAGACATGTTGTGACGATTGCGGAAAAGAGTTACACCGCATTCGTCAAGCGGAGATAAACGAGAAAAAACGTTTAGCTTCTATACAATCAAAACAAGCAATTTAATATTTTTGAAAAAACAGTAAAAGTGCCGATAAATCCCATAAATACAAGGGCTTCGGCACTTTGTTTTTATAATTATAGATTTGTTATAGGGAAAGGAATATTATGAAATTTTAATAAAACATAATTTTCCCTTGATTACCATAAGAAAAGGAGGTAATGAGATGGATTTACAAACAAGAGTGAAAGAGCATCTTTCCACACATGGGATTGTAAAAAAACATCTTGCGTTCTTGCTTGGGATTTATCCGGCTCAATTACATCAATGGCTGTCCGGGAACTACAAACTTAACAGTTCTCAGATAAAAATAATTGAAAACTTTTTGAGTGGTAAATCTTAAACAAAGATTGTATTTAAATTGTTTTTCTACAGTATGATATAAACTCCCTAATATACTATATCATAAAACACAGACGAAAGCAATATGCAATATAACCAAAATATCATAATCTGGAATTATGCAAAACCTATAATGCCGAAAGAAAGGATGGTGAGGTGTGGTTTGATTGATTTTGATATTAGGAAGTTGCGATTGCCAAATGGGCGTACCCTTGAACAACAAATGAAATATGAAGCAAAACGATTCTTGAAAATTTTACAAGAAGAGATTGACGAATGGTATTCTTCGTACTCTCCCAAGATGTATTCAAGAAGTTACGGCATGAGAGATTCAATTTATGCCGAGGATATAGTCGATGTGGATAGTTCGGGTACACAATTAACAATCAAAATAAAATATACGGATGCAGCCATACATAGTTCCCTTTGGGGAGACGATGAAATAGACACCCTTCTTTTGATGAATGAAGGCTATCAAGTTAAAAGCGGTTGGCATAAGAACATTGAAAACTTTGGTTATCGCAAAGGAGGACATTTCTTAGAGCGAGCTGTTGAGCGTTTTAACAACGATAACCTCTTCGGTATTAAGGTTAATATCGACTATTAAGGAGGAACGCTGTATGGACAGTAACAACCTATTTACTTTAGGTTTGAATGTGTCTGCTACAAAATCGCAGATGGATAAACAGCTAAAACAGATTGCCAAAGAGCTATCTGATAGCAAAGCTGTACAAGTGACAGGCGGATTAAATCTGTCGGAGTCACAGAAATTATTACAATCACAATTAAATACTATATCGAAAAATCTAAAAGTCGGCGTTGAAATAGATACGTCTGCTATTAAGTATCAAAAAGATGCAATTAACAAAGAATTTTCTTCCGGTATTAAATCACATGGAGTTAAAATTCCATTTCAGTTTGATTTATCGGATGCAAATGCTGTTAAGACCGAAATCAACAAAATTGTTGCTAACATAACCAAAAATCAGGGCAGTTTAATAAAATACAAAATCAATGTTGATGAAAACGGACAAGCATCAAGAGCATTGCTTACATATCGAAACGAGTTAAACGAAGTTACTAACGCTACACTTAAACTAAAGAATGTCGGCAGTTGGTACGATGCAAGCGGTGTTGAACATCATATTGTCAAATGGGCTGAAGGTCATAAAACACTATCTCAGAACATTGAGGCTACTGCAAGAGCAAATCAAAGACAAATCGAATCTGACAATCAGGTTATACGTAAAAAACAAGAACTTATTGCACAGATGAAGTTATTAACCACTCAGGCAGAAAAAGCCGGGTTATCTCTTAATTCTGACAATAAAAATGCATTTGATAATCTGTCTGTTAGTGCTTCTACAATGGAAGATATAAAACAGTTGGAAAGCTATTTAAGATTAGCAAGAACTGAATATCAAACATTTAATGCTACTATCTCAAAAGGTACACATGCAAGCTCATTAGAGGCAATGAGAAACGCATTACAAAATATGCCTAATGACATAGCATTGCTTGAAGCAAGATTTAATTCAATCAAAATGCCTGATGGTGTTAAAGTACAGATAGAACAGTTAAAGAGTGATTTAGCATCTATCAATAGCATTAGTGAACCTTCTGCTAAGATTGCCAAATATAATGAGTTGGTTGCTTCGTTACAGAGTTTACAGAAACAGTATCAGATTGCCGCTCAGGAGCAAAGAAATCTTAATGCTGATACACAAGCTATGCAGAGTGCAAGTATATTAACCAATAGAATAATTACTTGGATGGGCGAAAATAGAAACGCTGCTGCACAGTATGATACAGAACTGAAAAAGATTATTGCGAGCTTGCAGAATGTAAACAACAAAACTGATTTGACTAAATTGGAACAGCAGTTTAGAAAAATTCAGACACAGACACAAGCTACAGATGCAACGTCATTAGGATTTTTCGGCAATTTGAAAGCACAGTTAAAAACTTCTCTTGCTACTATGGTTAGATATCAGTTGGCATATAAAATCATTCAAGAGACAACGCAGGCTATCAAAGCCATGATTAATGCTGTTTGCGAATTAGATGCAAATTTGACCGAGTTTAATAAGGTTGCTGACCTATCCGCAAAGCAATTAGAAAATTTTGCAGATAAGGCTTTTGCATCAGCTGACAAAGTTGGTAGAACAGGACAAGATATGATTGAAGCCGCTACGGAATTTAAACGAGCCGGAAAGGATATTGAAACATCTCTTGAAATGGGCGAAGCTGCTCTTGTTATGACCAATGTTGCAGATGGTATAGATCAAACATCTGATGCCGCAAGTACACTTATATCTGTATTAAATGGTTTTAACATGGATGATTCTGATGCTATGAGTGTTGTTGATAAACTCAATAGTGTATCGAATCAATCTCCGGTGGGGTTTGATAATCTTGCTGATGGCTTGGAACGAGTTTCGGGCACTATGAATCAGGCAGGTAACAGCCTTGATGAAACCATTGGTATGTTGACAGGTGGTTTTACACAACTCCGTAATATGGAGAAGGTGTCTTCGGGACTTATTACCATATCCCAAAGATTAAGAGCCGTAGACGAAGACGGAGAAGCTATTGACGGTTTATCTGCAGAATTAGAGAGTGCATTTGGAAGTATCGGTGTTGCTATTGAGGATGCCAATGGAGATTTAAGAAGTACATATGATATTCTTCATGACTATGCACAAGTATTTCCTACTCTTACGAGTGAACAGAAACAATATTTTGGGGAATTAGCTGCGGGTAAGAGACAGGTCAATGTTTTCAATGCGATAGTAGACGAAATGGCTACAGTAGATACCGCTATCAATCAATCTGTTGATAGTTTGGGAGCTGCCGAAAAAGAGAACGAGACCTACAGACAAAGCATTCAGGGATTAAAGAATGAATTTGAGAATCAATTCCAAATGCTATCTAAAGAAGTCATAGATAGTGATTGGATAAAAAATTTAATTAGTGCCGGCACAGACTTTTTAGAAGTGCTGACAAATATAGTAAAGCAAGAAGATATAATGAGCGGAACAATTAGTGTTGTTACAGACCTAATTAAAGGATTAGCTAACATCCTAAAAGACATTAGTGGTAATGATTTTGTCGGCTCATTAATAAAAGGTTTCTTAACCTTTAAAACAGTAACAAAAGGAATAGATATATTTAATTTCTTTAAAGGTAAATCGACCAGTAAAAACGCTATGGATGCATTCTTCCAAAGTGCTATGAACGGTACTTTGAAACTGAAGGATGGCATTATACAAGTTGGCGAAGCTGAAAAGAAAGCCTTTAGCGGAAAATCAGGTTTTGGTAAACTATTATGTTTCAAAATTAATTCTAAACCAATTTTGGATATTGCCGCTCCCTCTAAGGTTGCATAATAAAGCCATGCAACTAACGGACGGAGTCGTTATTATAACGAGAACCTTTAATCAATTTGATTATAAAAACCGAATATGCTGGGAAGACACCATAAGCAACAGACCAAAACGGAATGGGAAACTGTAGACGTAAAGTGTGAGGAAACTCTGAAAAAATATGTTGCTTGGCATATGGCGAGAGCCTAAGTGTCTATCATTATTTTAAATGCTGCGGTAATAATGATTAATAAGTGTTGGTCTATAGGTAGGTTATTAATATAAATAACTGAAAGCAGGGGGATTCCTAAGTCGTACAAACGATAAAAATATGACTATTGGATGTGCAATATATATAGTCGGAATTACCCTCAGTGAACTGACAAGGTTTGGCAATACACAGGCGTAATTGTGTGATTGCTTTAAGATACAGTCCACACTTGAAAGGGCAAAGTTTAAAAACTTAGCCGCACATAAAGGATACATAGGTTTATGACTTATGAAAAAATAAAAACTCATATCAGTTGTGGAGCTGATTTTTGAGTGTTTTATATATAATAAACAAGCACATTGGTGGGAAAATGTGCTGCGGAGGGTGTAGTGTTGTGGAGCATTACATCTCTCCGCTGTTTATTAGAAAAATGTGTGCTTGAATTGAATTTGAACATAGATTTTTCTAATAAACCTTTTTATTTTAAAATTATGAAAACATAATTTTCAGGTGGTATTATTGGAATATATAAGGATTGCTAAATCAGACATTCTGATAAAAGAAAATTTTACAAGGAGGAACTTTAGTGGAACATAAAAACACAGATACAAAAGTAATAACATTTGAATCGGCTACACTTTTCAAAAAATTGGTTGAAGGAAATCAACTTAAGAATCTTAAAGGCGTAAAGTCTAAGCCATATCCCACCTACTGTTTTAATGCAACTGAAAATGTTATGAGCATCGTAAGTGATTTTATGATACGACATAATATGAAGTGCGACAGAACGGTAGATGACAATACATGGGAAACTTTTGACAAAGATATACTCGGTGCAGAAACAAAGCCTAATGTTATCGTCACAAGAAATTTAAGGGTTGTAAAACGCGCCGTATCAGAAGGTTATGGCTATATGCTTATGAGAACTTGTGTAGATCAGCACAAGAAGAAAACGTTTGTTTTTTATGCAAATGAACGTATTGCAGAGATTAAAGCAGAAGAAGATTTAGAAAGCAAAAAGAGATATGAGCAGAAAATCAAAGAGAACGCCCATACTATAAATTTGGACGAAAACAAGAAAAAGAGTGACATTCAAATGTCAAAATTAATTAAGAAAGCTATGGAGGAAAAGAAGTAATGAAAAACACAGGTACATACACAAATTTAGAAGGTAAAGAAGTTGAATTTAACTATGTGAACGAAATTTCACTGAGCCAAAAGGTGAACTTTATAATGGAACACGCAGGTATGGTTGTGTCCGGTGATATTGGGTATGCTTCGGTGCTGAAGAAACCGCTTTTTGATTATTGTTTGGTTAAGTATTTTACAGATATTGAGTTGTTCAAAAATCCTGAAGATTTTAGCCTCAATATGATTGATAAGTTTCTTGCAGATAATAAAAAGAATGTTCTTGACATTGTTACAAAAGCAATGAGCAAAGAGTCTTATAACGAAATGCTGACCGCTTGCGAAGAAGCCGTTGAATTTAGAAAGGCTCATTTCTCTGACTTTAGAGTTGAAGTAGCTGATTTGCTTCAGGCTATAAGAGAGCTTGTAATTAAGCCGGATGCATTAAGTGAATTGTTGTCAGCACTTACAAACTCTGTTAATTCCTTTGCCGATAAGGGCGATATTGATATGGAATTAGTAAATAAGCTGGCTAATATTATCCCGGTTATGGAGAAGATAAATACTCCCGAAATTGCCAAAGCAATTATAGAATTGCACAAAAATGATAACACCGTAGAAGATGTTAATGGAACGACAGATGACACCACAGACACAAACAATGTCTCAGATGAGAATACCCCTAATTTAAAGGTTGTAAAATAACAATGTTTAAGAGGTGCTACCCTAATGGGTAGTGCCTCTTTCAATATATAACAAAAAAGGAGAAATGAATTATTTGACAAACAATACTGCTACAAACAATATACCCATTTGGGAGAAATTTTTACTCACACCGAAAGAAGCATCTGCATATACCAACATCGGTATAAACAAAATGGATGAGATTATAAATAACCCTATGAATGATTTTGTATTGCACATAGGTACTAAACGATTGGTAAAACGCAAAGAATTTGAACGGTTTTTAGAACAAAGCATAGAGATATAATATAAAAATTTTGAAGTTTTGACACGAAAATTGCGTATCTAATTGACTTTTTAGGCATATTATGATATAATATTACTCTGTGTCAGGCTCTTTACATAAAAGGAGTTGATACACTATGGGCAAAGACTTAAAAGGAAAAGAAATCGGAGCCGGGATATACCAAAGGAAAGATAAAAAGTATTCTGCAAGATTCGTAAGCAAAGTTACAGGTAAGCGTGTCGAAAAGTATTTTGACAAACCTAATGAAGCTAAAAAGTGGCTTGCCGAAGCAAAGTATGAGGACGAACATAATAAACGTGGTGTATCATCACAAATGACTGTTGACGCTTGGTTTAACTTTTGGATTGAAAACATTGTTGGCGATTTAGCGCCGAATACCCTTAGAAACTACAGGGAAAGATATAAACAAAATATTCAACCCGTAGTAGGTAAACTGTTATTATCCAATGTAAAACCGCTTCACTGCCAAAAGGTCTTAAATGATATGAATGAGGACTACGCAGGTGCAACAATAAGGCAAACATTTATAGCTATGGGTACTATGTTTAAATCCGCTCTAATGAATGATTTAATACCAAAGCATCCTATGGATGGTGTTAGATTTACGAAGCCTGTAAAAGCGGTGAATGACATTAAATATCTCACTATAGAGGAACAAAGGAAGTTCTTGGAAGTGGCGAAAAGGTCACACAATTACCACCAATACGCTTTGATACTTGAATTAGGTTTGCGTACGGGTGAATTAGTTGGTTTAACTTGGGATGCTATAGATTGGGAAAATCGCACATTGACCGTAAATAAGACATTAGAGTACAGACATAGTAGAGGTTATTGGAGAGCGGGAACACCAAAGACACAAACAAGCTATCGTACCATACCTCTAACAGACCGTGCTTACGAGATACTACAAGAAGTGTATGCCACAAAAGATACGAGAAAGCAATCTGATACCCTCTCTCAAACATTAGAGTTTGTGGACAGACATACAGGCGAGAAATCCACTCTTGTAATGAAAGACCTTGTGTTTATCAATTACAGAACTGGAGAGCCGGCGAAGAATAGTTCTTACGACACCCATTTATATAAGCTGTGTGATGAAGCAAAAATAAGAAGATTTTGTATGCATTGCCTACGCCATACATACGCAACAAGAGCGGTGGAGGCTGGCGTAAATTTCAAGTTTCTAAGTTCTCTACTCGGTCATGCATCTATTAAGACCACTCTTGACAGATACGCACATACAACAAATGATTCAATGCTTCAGGCGGTACAGCAATTTGAGAACAAAATGAAAGAGATAATGGCGTAAAAATGGAGTATGAGCCATTCAGAAAACGCCTGAAACCCTTGAAAATAAAGGAGAAGTGAAATATTATGAAACTTGGTATAGTAGGACTTCCAAATGTTGGGAAATCCACGCTTTTTAACGCAATAACACAGGCAGGAGCGGAATCGGCAAACTATCCGTTCTGTACTATAGAACCGAATGTGGGAATAGTAGATGTTCCTGATGAAAGACTCGACAAGCTTGCAGAGATGTATAATCCTAAAAAGGTTACTCATGCTTATATTGAATTCGTTGATATTGCAGGTCTTGTAAAGGGTGCATCAAAGGGTGAGGGCTTGGGAAACAAGTTCCTTTCGCATATTCGTGAGGTTGATGCAATCGTTCATGTGGTACGTTGCTTTGAAGATACAAACATAACACACGTTGATGGTTCAATCGACCCAATACGTGATATTGAAACAATAAACCTTGAGCTTATATTCTCAGATATAGAAATGATAGAAAGACGTATTGACCGCACAAAGAAGGCTATGAAGGGTGATAAGTCATTGGCTTCCGAATTAGCTCTTCTTGAGCGTGTAAAGGCTCATTTAGAGGACGGTAAGCCGGCAAGAACACTTGAATATACTGATGAAGAAGCGGCAATCATGAAGGAGGTTTTCCTTATCTCAATGAAGCCGGTAATCTATGCTGCAAATGTTGCTGAGGATGATTTCTCAAAGGGCATAGACGATAATCAGTTTGTAAACAGAGTAAAGGAATTTGCCGCATCGGAAAACTCACAGGTGATGCCTGTATCGGCAAGAATTGAAGAAGAAATATCACAGCTTGACGGTGAAGAAAGAGCTATGTTCTTAGAAGAACTTAACATGAGCGAATCAGGTCTTGACAGACTTATAAAGGCAAGCTATACACTTCTTGGACTTATAAGCTACCTTACAGCAGGTGAGCCTGAAGTAAGAGCTTGGACAATTACAAACGGCACTAAGGCACCGCAGGCGGCAGGAAAAATCCATACTGACTTTGAAAGAGGATTTATCCGTGCAGAGGTTGTGCATTATAACGACCTTATGGCGTGCGGTTCAATGACAGCTGCAAAGGAAAAAGGCCTTGTCCGCAGCGAGGGTAAGGAATATGTCATGAAGGACGGAGATATTGTTCTGTTCAGATTTAATGTATGATTTATAAAAGCCGAAACGAATTTTTCGTTTCGGCTTTTCTGTGATTATGTCTCATTTATGATAAGAATATCATTTGCCCTTAATGTAGTGTTTCCTCTTGGGATAAGAACTTTGTCATCTCTGCAAATAGTAATAAGCAAACCGTCGTCAAAGGAAATATCCTTTATTTTTTTATCCGCAAATTTATCTCCCTGAACTACAACTCTTTCAAAAAGCTGTACGCCATCTACTTTTTCACTTGATATTCCGCTTAGAATTATTTTATCTCCTTCATGCAAAAACGTCAATCCGTTAGGTACGATTTTTTCGCCGTTTCTTATCATCAGAACGAATATTGATTCAGGCGGCAGAACAATGTCCTTCACCTGTTTATCTGCCCATTCATGACCTTCTCTTATTGTAAACTGAATAAAGCTTATAGGCAGCTCCTCTGTGTAGTCTGTAAAAGTTTTCATGACGTCCGAGTTTTCGTCGGTCATGTCAAGCTTTTTTGAAAGGAACGGTATCAGACTGCCCTGAATAAGAATAGAGAACAATACTATAAAGAACACAATATGAAATATATCATTGCTCATAAATGCAGGACTTACGACTGTCATTATTGCAAAAACGATTGATGCGGCACCTCTTAATCCCGTCCATGATACGAGCATCTGCTGACGCATTTTACTTTTAAACGGTGATAATATCATAAATACTGCCGCAGGACGTGCAATAAAGGTCATAAACAACGCAATAAATAACGCTGAAAGTGCAATCGACGGAAGCTGTGACGGAAATGATAACAGACCAAGCAAGAAGAACAACAGCATCTGCATAAGACCTGTTGCACCGTCAAAGAAATTTACAAGAGCACCTTTATTTTTTAGCTTGTGATTACCTAAAATTATACCTGCAACATATGCACTTAAATATCCGTTACCGCCAACAACTGACGGTACAGCAAAGGATAGCAACGCAACAGCCACAATGAATATTGCATCAAAGCCCTTTGCGGCAAATGCGAATTTCTTCATGAATTTCAGCGATGCATATGCAAGAATTATTCCTATAACCACTCCGTATATTACCTGAGAAAACAGCATATATGCAATCTCTCCACCTGATACTCCACCTTCCATTAAAGAAAGCATAATGATTGTCAGCATATATGCAAACGGGTCGTTACTACCGCTTTCAATTTCAAGCAAAGACGCTGTATTGTATCTGAGGTTCAGATGCTTTGACCTTAAAATCGAGAACACAGAAGCCGCATCCGTTGAGCTTATTACGGCACCGATAAGGAAGCTTTCAAGTATCGGGAACTTTAAAATTCCCCAACAAAACAGCCCTACAAGCCCTGCCGTCAGAAACGTTCCAAGAGATGAAAGCAAAACTGCCTTTACGGCAACGGGCTTTGCCTCATTGATATTTGTTCCGAAGCCTCCGTAGAACATGATAAAGACAAGTGAAATAGAACACACCTGCTCCGCAAAAGCGTAATTATCAAAATGTATTTTTACTATTCCGTCAGAGCCGAAGAACATTCCAAGCAATATAAATGCAAGCAGCGTCGGAATACCAAGCTTGCTTGATATTTTATTAAATAAAACACAGGCAATTATAATAATTGCAGCGGTCAATAAATATGTATTTATGATTATCACCTCTTTTTATTATAATGTAATATGTTTTTAATTGATTTCTGGCGAAGTTTGTTGTATAATATATTTTGGAAAAGGTTAGATTTCTTAACGGTGGTTTCACCGGCGGTTATGCCACGCTCCGAAAGGAGGTGGTTGTTATGAGAAATAAATTTTTCAGAATAATAATTCTTGTTTTATTTATACTTATAACTTTTTGCATAAAAGCACAATAACCGCCCCATTCCCCAATGTGCGGTTATTGTAAAATAATCAAATGTTAGGGCATAACCGTTTGAGGTCTTGCCTTTTCTATTTTTATTATATACTATTTTTCTTGTTTTGTCAATAAGACACAGAAATTTTTCTGTGTTTTTTGCAAAAAAAGAAACTGCCGAAGCAGTTTCCTATTATCTGATTAGCAAATGCCCTGAGCCATCATAGCGTCAGCAACCTTCTTGAAGCCTGCAATGTTAGCACCTGCAACAAGGTTGTAGCCTAAGCCACATTCCTCTGAAGCAGCAGCAGCGCTGTCATGAATGTTAACCATGATATTTTCAAGCTGTGCATATACCTGTTCGGGTGAGAATACTGTATGACCTGCATTCTGACCCATTTCGATACATGAGCAAGCAACACCGCCTGCGTTAGCAGCCTTTGAAGGACCAACTACTACGCCGTTCTTCTGTAGGTATGCAACAGCGTCGTTGGTTGTAGGCATGTTTGAACCTTCGCAAAGGAACTTACAGCCGTTAGCAACCATCTGCTCAGCTTCCTTCATTGTGATTTCGTTCTGAGTTGCACATGGAATATACAAATCAGCTTTAACGCCCCATGGCTTTTCGCCAGGGAAGAATTTAGCGTTCGGGAACTTTTCAGCGTAAGGAGCACAGATGTTCTTACCTGAAGCTCTAAGCTCTAATAGGTAATCTTCCTTTTCACCTGCTGTTACGCCGTCCGGATCATATATGTAACCGTCAGGACCTGAGATTGTGATAACCTTAGCGCCCATCTGATTTAGCTTCTGAACTGTACCCCATGATACGTTACCGAAGCCTGATACAACAACTTCCTTGCCCTTTAGCTCTTCACCGAAGTGCTTAAGCATTTCTCTTGCAAAGAATACGATACCGTAGCCTGTAGCTTCTGTTCTTCCGTTCAAGCCGCCGTATGCAAGACCTTTACCTGTAAGAACGCCTTCGTAAACGTTCTTTAGTCTCTTATACTGACCGAACATATAACCGATTTCCTTTGCACCTACGCCAAGGTCACCTGCAGGAACGTCTGTTTCAGCTCCGATGTGACGGAATAGCTCTGTCATGAATGATTGACAGAATCTCATGATTTCAGCGTCTGACTTACCGTTAGGATCAAAGTCAGCACCACCCTTACCGCCTCCGATTGGAAGACCTGTTAAGCTGTTCTTGAATATCTGTTCAAAACCTAAGAACTTAATAATACCTGAGTATACATTAGGAGCAAATCTTAAACCGCCCTTGTATGGACCTATAGCACTGTTGAACTGTATTCTGTAACCTCTGTTAACCTGAACCTTACCGTTATCGTCAACCCAAGGTACTCTGAACCAAATCTGTCTTTCAGGCTCAACTAATCTTTCAAGAAGACCAGCCTTTTCATATTCAGGGTGCTGTGCAAGTACAGGTTCAATAGTTGTAAGAACCTCTGTTACTGCCTGGATAAATTCAGGCTCATTTGAATTTTTTTCCTTTAGCTTTGCTAATACGTCTTGTGCATATGACATATCCAAAACTCCTCTCTACATTTAAGATTACCGCAGCTATAGGCATGCGGCGGTCTAAGCACACCGGCTTTAACCGATTTACTTCAACTTAATTTTTATTTTACCATATTTTTCGACTGATTGCAATAAAATTTTACACAAATTTTACACAAAATTATACCTTGTATTGACAAAGATTTTGTAATAATAAAATGAATACTTTAATAATTCGTTTTATAATTATACATCATCATAAGAGCTTCGGCTCTTGTGACGGTTTTCTTAGGGCAGAATTTCCCGTCCATGCCGCTGACAATGCCCATGCCCTTTGCAATAGCACAGCTACCTAAGAGATCAGGAGCAATTTCAGCTTCGTCCGTAAACTGAGCTGTAAAGATTCCCTGAAGCTTTGCAACACGCTCAAACCCCATACCGCTGACAATTAAGGCGGCAGCTTTTTCACGTGTAAAATCTCCGCTCTTGTCAAAATCTTCAACTGAACGGTATATTCCTACTTTATTCATAAGCTCAGTAAACTCTTCCCATGATATCGGTTCATCAGGCTTGAAGCTTTCGCCTTCAAAGCCTATTCCGAACTGTGCAAAGTAATTAATTGTTTCCTCAGCCCAGTGACCGGCGATGTCGTTATATGTATATATATCTTCCTTTGGGGCAACAGGTGTATTATTGTGATTTACCACCACATTATCAATAGCATCAACTAAAGCATTGCGTGAGGAAATCACATACGCAGTCTTATACATACCGTATGATTTTACAAATACTCTTTTAAGAGGATAAACGGCAAATGCTGTTTCAAACGCCTGCTCTTCTGATATTGCCTTTGATGGGTCAGGGAACTCGCCGTCGTGTTTTCTTTCATTTATATTCATTGAATATACTCTGTTTGTTTCGGTGTTATATGCTATTCCTGCATCAGCTCCCGTAAACGGAATGCCATTAACAAGCTTTATATATGTTTCGTTACAGATATAGTCTCCGCCTGTTTTATGTCCTGTTTTTTCATCAAGAACATAATTTTCAAAGCCGTCAGCATATTTTTTCAGAAAATCCTCGCCACCGACTGCACCTTTAAGGTCATCTTCTGTTAGTTCTATAGCGTCTTTGTCGTGCTTAATTGTATCATCTACATTATAGAAGCTGACTATTTTTCCGGTTTCTGCGTTTAATTTTGCACTGCACCATGACGATTCTTTATCTGACAAGCTAAGCTCCATATAATACTTTTCGTCTGATTTATATAATCTGCTTGATTCTACTGTCATTTCGTCATCAACATAAAGTTCGGAAATTGATTTCAGAATTGCCGCACATTCATCTGCTGATTTAAGGTTATTAACCTTGTCAATTTCAGCAATTTCTTCTTGGCTCAGCCCATTTTGAAGTACGCCCATTGCTGATGCAGTTTCAGCCGATCCCATATCCGCAGTCGCATATTTATACAGCTCATAGTCAGTATTAATATCAGCCGTCATTTCTTCTCCTGTTACAGGATTCATAAACGGTGCATCCTTAACAACATATCTTAAAACAGGGATTCTTTTGCCTTTATGAGCTTCTTTGTCATATTCATATATAAGACTGTATTCAAGCTCATTTTCCGCAAGCTTCATATAGTTTTCTTTGATATTCTCTCCGTCTGTAATTTCGCCGAAAACAGCATCATAATCATGATTTACAGAAAGGTGTGTTATTTCGTAATCTCCGTCGATATATTCAAAATTAACAGTAATTGTATTATTCCATACAGGTATACTGTCTCTATATCTTATGTAAGATGCCGTACCGTTTCCGTTCATGTCAAGGGAGCTTGAATCAACACTGTATGTGTCACCGTTGTTAAAGCATTCGGGAACAAGCTTTGTGAGCTTTTGTTCTATTATTTCAAGAACCTTTTTACGGCTGTCCTTTATAAGTACAGGCTCACGGTCATTGTAATAGCCGATGGATATATTTTGTATACGAGCATAGCTGTCACAGCTTACATTAATATTTCCTCTGTCATCTCCATCTTCATTTATCCAGCGTATCCAATAGGCTGTTTCCCCTTCGGAATCAACATGATAATCAATAGTGAATTCTGTGTACTCAGCAGGAACGTCAAGCTTTGTTTTTACTGAATTTGCAATTTGTTCTTTTGTAAGCGTAGCCGCAAATACAGGAGTAATTCC
>JAZSPM010000131.1:0-2464 GCA_045537455.1 Candidatus Ornithomonoglobus sp.
TTCTATACCAGGAGCGATATATAGGAGGAAAAATATGTTACCTACAGTCAATAACAAATCTTTTCTCGAATGTAATGAAGAGGATTTGAAACTTCTTATCGAGAATCCTGATTATCGTGAAAATGAATATATTGATTATAAAGAGAACTTACACTATTTAGAAATCCCCAAAGATGTAAAAGACAGAAAAACAATAATAGTGCAAGGAAAGAGTGAATTCAAAAGTGATGTGTGTGCCTTTGCGAATGCCGAAGGCGGTTATCTTATTATAGGTATCAGTGATGATAATGGCTGTGCTTCTGAACTTTGCGGTATAAATATTCCTAATGATGACTTGGATAAGTTTGAGTTAGACCGACGAAATGACCTTATGGGTATTCAGCCACGTATACCATCAATCAAGTTTAATTTTATTAAAATCGAAAATGGAAGGTATATCGTTATTCTCTATATAAGACATGACAGTTTTGCTCCATATCTACATATTGAGAGCGAAAAAAATTACCAAGTATTCAGACGTACAGGAAACAAAAAAGCGACTATGACCTACACGGAGTTGAGAAATATGTTCAATCAGTCACTGTCTCTCGATAAGGAAATACACAAATATCGCAAAGAACGTATAGAGTATTACAACGAACAGTCAGAAAATAAGAATGATATTTTTTCACGATTCTTGTTGCTGCATATTATCCCCGAAACTTTTACAGATTCCAGTTTTAATCAAAATATGTTTTTCCTTGAAAAAGAAAAGAAGATATCATTTGATTCAATATTTACTGCATTTAGTAATACTCAACGATCGATGCCTTGTGCAGACGGATTACATTTTTTACATGATGAAAGAGCGTATGATAAAGCAGAAGGGTATATTAATAATAACGGGATTGTAGAATGTTTCTTTCCCTTAGTAAACCATCTTCACTTAGATGAGAAACACTTTAAAAACGGATTTTTTTCTCGTATATGTGTATGGGAAAAGATTAATGCTGCAATGTTCAATTATAAAAAAATCTTTGCCCCTTTGATTGTTGACTCAAAAGTCTTCATATGCCTTTCAATTATTGGATGCAAGGGCATTACTACTCAAACACCAGAAGAAGAAGGATGGGTATATTATACCGGCTCTATTGATAGGAATCATATTATATGTAATCCTGTTATTATTGAAAAAATATCCGATGATGAAAACTTTTGGACAAGTATTAAAATGCTTCAAATTGAATACCTCCAATCTATAGGCGTAAAATATGATAAAGACCTTGATGAGCTAATGAAAGAAGTATATAATCTTTGAATAAATGTTTCATTAGTCCATAGTCTACTGACATATGAAAAATCTGTTTCACATAAGCGGGTTTTCTGCTTTTGCAATATTGCAATAATAATGGACACCCTATTGAAAAAAACGGAGCCGGTCATGCCGGCTCCACTATTATATTTTACTCTCATATTCTCTTAGACGGCGGTAGAAGGTGTTTGCCCGAAGCCCCATCTGTTTCTGGAACTCCACGGCTGTGATATTCTCGAACTTCCACTGCTCATACAGTTGACCAAACTTCACCCAATCGATAGGGATAGGCTGTCTGCCCTTGTATTTTCCCTGAGCCTTGGCTATAGCAATGCCCTCACGCTGACGCTGTAAGGTCTGCTCACGTTCAAGCTCGGAGAGAGCGGCAAATATCGACAGAACAAAACGCCCTTGCGGAGTATTGGTATCAATATTTTCCTTACTGCTTACAAGAGTAACTCCCTTGCCCTGTAGAATATCAATTATATTAAGCAAATCTCTTGTAGAGCGTCCAAGTCTGCTGATGCTCTCAATGTACAGGGTATCGCCCTCTCGGACATAATCAAGCATAGCTTTCAGCTCAGGACGATTAGTATTCTTACCAGATATCTTCTCAGCAAATATGCGCTCAACCTGATACTGCTGCATCAGAGCTTCTTGTCGTGCCGTTTCCTGACGTTCCGTTGAAACACGAATATATCCGATTTTGCTCATTAGAGCACCCCATAACACGTATCATAAACACTTTCACACTCCTCAAATCTTATAGCCCTGAGTGTTTCATGGAGCAGATCAGTATCAACAAGCATATCCTCAACTTCATCTGGAGTATAGCCGTAGTCAAGAAGAAGTTCTACATCAGACGAATCTACCCCATAGCAACCGCAATATGCAAGGAGCAATTCCTCGTGTATGGGGTAATAGTCAGCGGAATTGTACCAACCAAAATGGCTTGAAGCTGTGAGATATTCAAACTCTGATCTTGATACAGTTCCCGTTTCGTCGATTTTGATGATATCACCCTCAACGACTTCAACCTTTTCAGCATCGAATTTATGAAACCCGACTTTCTTCAAAGCGTTCTTCATGATTGATTCAGTTGAGGCATAAATGTAGATACCAAGAGCCTCGAAGTGGAGCAGGCACATGGGATTGCTTCCTTTTATAATGTAT
>JAZSPM010000195.1:0-4183 GCA_045537455.1 Candidatus Ornithomonoglobus sp.
GTCAGCAAAAGATTTCAATTGCGTTATGATTTCATAATCCTTTGCATAGCTGTAATTATCGCTGTCACATTCACGGACTTTCTGCAAGGTGTCTATAATAATAAGATTGGTATCAGGGTGATTGGTTATAAAACTTCGCAGCTGTTCATTTAAACCTTGTCCGAGTGATTTTGAAGCTACTGAAAAGAAAAGATTTTCAGTCATTTCTGTACCAAACATTCTGTAAAGTCTTGCCTGTAAACGCTTGTAATCATCTTCCAAAGCAAGATAAAGCACCGTTCCTTTGCGGACTTCGCAATTCCACATAGACGTCCCCGAACTTACGTGATAGGCTATCTGTGCCATCATAAAGCTTTTACCGACTTTCGGAGAACCTACAAACAGATATGTTCCCGGATAAAGCAGCCCGTCAATAATCGGTGCTTTGCCAATATACACCATTTCATAAAGTTCAGGCATCGATATCGTTTCAATGTAATTTGGATTCATCTTATTGAGCATTTCTATCTGCTTTCGGGCGAAATATTCAGCTTCAGGGTTGCAATTTTTCTTAGTTTCTGTTATAATAGTATTGGTAAAGTTTTTGAATGACTGCTCTGCACCTGCGTCAACAGGTGCATACGGAGCGGTCATTTCTTCTTTTATAGTCATTCGTATTCTCCTTTCAAGCCGTAGAGTGTTGTGTTGATTAAACGTATTGTTTCAAGCAGTTCGGTATCAATATTTGCACCGTTTTCTATTCTTTTCAGTTCTGCAAGAGCCTCAGCAAGCTGATTTTTCAGAGCCTTATACACTCTCGGATTGCCTTGTACAACAACATCACGGCAGAGAAGTCGTTTCACGATATAGTCTTGTTTTGTCATTCCCGAAAGAGCCACAGCTGAGTTGATTAGCTGATCTTCTTCGGGCGATACACGAAAACCAATTGTTTTAGCTCTGAATCTGCCCTTGCTATCAAGATTTTTCGCTGACATAATTTTCACCTCCCTTTTTTAACTCACCAAGCTTATTCGCCATTTCTGTCTGCTTAGATGGGAACAGATGCGCATAACGATAGGTGATTTCGATACTCTCGTGTCCTACACGGTCAGCAATTGCCACCGCCGAGAAGCCAAGCTCAATAAGAAGGGAAACGTGACTATGACGCAGATCGTGGATACGAATACGCTTCAATCCGGTTGCTTTCACACCTCTGTCCATTTCGTGATGCAGATAGCTTTTGGATATGGGGAAAAGGCGGTCATCAGGCTTCTGGTCATACAGCATATTGATGTACTCCTGCATTTCCTCACAAAGAAAATCGGGTATTTTGATTGTACGGTTACTTTTCTTTGTCTTGGGATCAGTGATGACATCTTGATTCTTAATACGCTGATAGGATTTCGAGATAGTGACTGTCTGATTCTTGAAATCAAAGTCCTCAGCTGTGAGAGCAAGCAGCTCACCGAGACGGATTCCGCACCAATACAGCATCTCAAACGCATAGTAGGAGAGAGGCTTATCCATCATCACTTCGGAGAATTTCAGGTACTCGTCCTTTGTCCAGAAGTTCATTTCTTTGGCATTTTTCACGCCGATACTTCCAGCTTTGGCGGCTGGATTGGCACTGAGATCATAGAATCGGACAGCATGATTAAAGATACAAGAAAGCTGATTATGCAGATTTTTCAGATAGGTTTCAGAATAGGGCTTGCCGTTTTTATCACGATAACGAAGAAGTTCATTCTGCCACGAAAGAACGTCCCTCGCCTGAATGTCTTTCATACGCTTTTCCCCGAAATAGGGGAGTATCTTCGACTTGATGACATAAGCTTTATGCTCCCATGTATTCTGTTTCAAGCGGCTTTTCATATCATCCTCATAGAGCTTATAAAAGTCCTTGAACAGCATATCCAGATCACCATTCTGCTGGAGCAGAAATCTTCGCTCCCAGTCCTGAGCTTCACGTTTGGTAACAAAGCCACGCTTACATTTTTGCTTGCGTTTGCCATCCCAGTCATCATAACGTACCATAGCATACCATGAGCCGTTTTTTATCTTTATGAATTGACATTACTGCTCACCTTCTTTCTTTTCTGGAGCGTTCACCGTGTATACCCTCTCATTGAAATATTCACGGTTTACTCTGCCGGTGATGGTGATGTAGCCTTTGGCATCAAGTTCGGCATTGAGCTTTTTGATGATTTTGTACGCATACGGAACGGAGATTTCCATAACCTCAGCGACTTCCTCTGCACGGATAAATTTTTCTGACATAGATAGTCATTCCTTTCATGTTTTTTGTTCTGTGTTATATCAGACACCGTTTTGTATCCGATAAAGCAAAATTCTCTTTCTAAACATTTTTGCTTAACATCATTATACTAAACAAATTTGCTTTTGTCAACCCCTAAATGAAAATTTTCTAAATTTTTTTGTTTAGTATCCGTTGACTATCTTAAACAAATATGTTATAATGTCTTTACAAACAGAACTATATTATAAGGAGTGAACCACCATGTCCATTATCGGAAATAAGATACACCGTATTCGTGATCTGAGAAGAATGACGCAGAAACAGCTTGGTGTTGCAGTAGGATTTGATGAGAAATCCGCTGATGTCCGTATCGCACAGTATGAATCAGGTACTCGCACACCAAAGCAGGCACTTGTTGAGAAGCTTGCCGAAGTGCTTGATGTGAATCCACGCTTTCTCGCCGATGACGAGATACTCGGAGCGGAGGGGATTATGATGATGCTTTTTGAGCTTGACGAGCATTATCCAATCATTATTGAGGACTGTGAGGACGAATACGGCAACAAACGCAAGGGTGTCGTTTTCGACTCTATTCTGATGACTGGTTTCCTTTCTGAGTGGCAGAGACGAAAAAAAGACCTTGCTGACGGTAAAATCAGCAAGGCCGAATATACAGAATGGAAGCTTAACTGGCCGAAAACGACCGATGATTGCGGTAAACATGAGCCCTCGAAAGAGTGGTGCAACGTCTAAGCCACCTGAATTGCAGAACAATTCAGTTCAGCTCCCTGTTATCAAATTGTTATCACTGAGATTTTAAGGCTTCGGAAACAGCGTAGATACGTTGTTTCTGAGGTCTTGTTTATTATTCCCACTCGCTCCCGACAAACCTGTCTTAAACAAATCTGTATAGGAGATTTGGCTTATAGTATTTGTATTACTTGAATTATCCATAGATTATGGACTATCAGATTTTATGTTGCCATATTGTTGCCGAGGATTTCGGGAAACTTCTTTTCAATTTGAATTTTTCAACTCTGTTAGTATATCACACATTTTGCATAATTTCAATAGGATTCTTTCATTTTTTTCTGATTACACAAAATATTTTTTGTTTTAACCGCTTGATTTGGTGATTTAAGATTTTATGACCTTCTCTTAACAAGTTCTCTGCACATTGCTCCGCCAATAATCAGCACCGCACCAACAATCTGCAATACTGTAATTTTTTCATCAAGTAAAATTGCCGAAAATAGCACCGCTGAAAGAGGCTCAAGATAACCACACACAGCTACCGTCTGGACAGGCAGTGCCTGCTATGATTGTTTTTGCGAAAAGGATATCATTAGGATGGTATTTAATAGCAAGAATAAAAATAAACGATAATATTGTCGTTTTTCTTCTTGACAACAAGAATAGTATGTGTTATTATAAAAACGACAATGATGTCGTTTTTATATGTTCAGGAGGTTGATGCTATGCCAAAAGTTAAAAACGAATATTTGGAAAACAAAAGAAACCAGATTTTAGATGCCGCATTTGCAGTATGTAAGAAAAAACCAGCCTATGATATTACAATGACAGATATTGTATCAGAAACCGGTATGAGTCAGGGAGGGGTATATAAATATTTTAATAATATTGATTTAGTGCTTGCGGCACTCATTGATAAGGCAAATATGCAGGGAAACCATGTTGAGCAAATAGATGAAATTATGAAATCCGGCAATTCTCCGGAAGTCATTCTACACGATTTGTTTCTGGTTTCCGAACAGTATTTTTCCGACATACTGATAGGCTATAATAAAGTTCTTTTTGAACTTAGTGCATTTTGGGCTCATAATCCGGAGCGGAATAAACGAATTAACCAAAATGTAACCACTACATCAACCTTTGGCTATTTATTACAATGTGCATCAAAAACTATTATAACAGGAGCAGAGAATG
>JAZSPM010000180.1:0-26387 GCA_045537455.1 Candidatus Ornithomonoglobus sp.
TCGATGTTCATAGCAATTATGCTGAGAACTATCGATGCTTTTGTTGTATCTTCTCTTTTTGTGAGCAGCAGACCAAGACCGAATTTACGCTTTGCGAGACTGAACTTTCGCTCCACTTCTATTCGGTCAGTATTATCCTGATAAGTTGTCTTCTTATCCAATTTTGTATCAACATCCTTTTTAGGTCTGCCAAGTCTCTTGCCTGATAGACGAATTCCAAGACTATTGCAGAACGTGATATTTTCACGGTTGCGGTATATCTGATCTACAAGCACTCGCTCCGGATAATGACCGGTACGCTTCTTGTAGTTTTCTATTGCACTCTTCAGAACTTCGCTCTCATTGTATGCATTAAATGAAAGCTTTTCGAGCCTGCACATTCCAGTTTCATCAACAGATAAATCAAGCTTGGCACCAAATTCAACAGGCGATTTTGCTTTCCCTCTAACAATCGGACGGATATATGGCTGGCTGATGCTTACGATTCTGTCATTTACAGTATGCGTTTTGTTTTCGTACATATACTGCTGCTGTTCATAAACGGTCATAAGGATGTCAAGAAGTTTTGCATCGGATTTGCGTAATTCAACACCATTGTTTTCAATCAGATTATCGATATATCCAAGATCACGGCGAATGTACTGAAGCTGCTTTTTGGTTGCTTTTCTGATATTTTTTGCACTGCGTTTTCTGCATTTTGCAAGTGCAAGATAATCCTTACGAGCCTTTTCACGGTACATTCTCGGTCTGTAGAAGCCGTTTTCATCTGAAACCCTGCATATCATTTCTTCCAGCTTTTCGCGAGTTTCATTCAGCAATTCAATATCCTGCGGATACTTGATATTCTGCGGTGCACAGGTTGCGTCAAGTATCAGTGTGCCAGAATTTTCTGATGAATCAAATGTGTTATCGGTATTGTTGCTGCTTCCGTTATCGTTGTCGTTATCATCGTTTTTCTGTGCATTGTATTCGATGATCATTTCATTGATTTCGTTCAGTATATCTTCTGAAAGTCGCTTACGGAATTCGACGAGAAGTGACGGTACAAATGGTATCTTATCTTCGTATCCTGGCATACCAATAAAATACTGATAGTATGGATTTTCCCTAATCTGCTCTACCAGTTCTTCATCAGGATAGCTATACTGTTTCTGGATGAGCAGCGAACCAAGTGCCATACGCAATGGTTTTGCAGGCATACCAGTTTTACTTGGAAACAACTTTGCATATTCATTTTCTATTGTATCCCAGGGTATCATTTCTGCTTTCTTGATCCATCTATTTTCTGTATTCATTTGCAGTCCCTGTGGCTGATTGAAATCTGTAAATGATAACTGCTTTTCCTCAAATCTGTACATAACATCCTCCGAAGTGCAAGCTTTTTTCTGTTTCTTCTCTTTTTTCCTTGCACTTATATTATATCATATTTTTCCTGTTTTGTCGATATTTCGGTGAATATTTGTTTTTTGAGGAGACATTTATTAAGGATTTTATTTTCTAAAGATTCAAGCAGTTTCCAACAGCACTACGTGGGTTTATACTCTTTTTTTCATCTTTATTTTCGTTACGCTCCTTTGAAAAATCATTAATTGGATTACTAATTATCACATCTTTTCAGTTAATTCGAGATTCTTTAAAATTTCTTTAATCTGAAACTGGTCATAATTCGTTTTCATCTATCTTCTCCTTATTATACATAGTTTTATTACTTTTGTCAAATCTTACTGTTTTTTACAAATTTTCTTTATAGTTAATAAATTCTTCTTCCTCTTTGTAATTATTAAGATGTAAATAATCGGAAAGAAGATTAGACAAATTGCGGTATTCTTCGGTATCTGTATCTATGCTGCGTAAATCCTCACATAATATGTTAAACGTTTCAATAAGACGTTTGCAGGAAATTCCATTTGCAACTCTAAAAGCTGTTACATAAACAGAAGTATCTGTAATTCGTATTACTTGAGGGATTTCTTCTATTCTCATTCTATCATACAACACCATATTTTTAATCAATTGTAAAGCATTTGAGTGCCAATCAATGTATTTATCAATCCCTGATTTTATATCCATATATTCAATTACCGCCTTTTACTGTATACTCATAATTATTTTCACTAACCAGTATTCACTCTTGTTTTATCTTGTAAAATCTATCAGAATATTTTGAATTAGGCTGTATGGTCATTAATTCAGCCATTCCTGATTTTATCAATTCCTCTTGTACCATTGTTTTACCGTCTGATAGGTAGACATAAGCAAGCGTTCTGCCGTAATCGTCTATCCTGTCAATGTCATATTCCAAATATACTTGCTGTCCTGATAGTAACTCAGCAGTCCATTCAGAAGCTTCTTTGCCACTTTCGCTATTTTTAGTTTCGTCAGGATGTACACTTTCGGGAGTATCAACTCCGATGAAACGTACTTTTGTTTCCTCACCGTCAATATTAACGATGATTGTATCACCGTCAACTACACGGACTACATCATATAATCCGTGTAGTTCAGGTTCAGATACTTCTGAAACCGATGATACTATGACAGTTTCCATATCATTAATATCTGGTGTACAAGATGTTAAGACAAATGGAAGAACGAAAAATATCAATTTATCATATAACCTGTTTTTTCTCATAAAATCCACCTTTATTTTCTCACTACTCCCCTTTGCACAGGCGGAGGTTTGGTCAGATATGCTTCAAGTTCCTTGTTCATATCCTTTGTTTTAAGTTCGTGATTAACAACTTTATAGCCTAAACTTTCATATTTAGGCACGTATTTAGCAGCAGCATCTCGTCCTGCTTTGTCATTATCCAGGACAAAGTGTATCTCTTTTACTTCTGGATGAGATTTCAAGTAATGCTCCAGGGCAACATCAGATGTTCCTGCAAGGCTTATGCGTGAATGTGCTTTCCAGGCATCGGGATTTTTTGTGATGTGATTTGCCATTGTAGCGTGACTTAACAAGTCTATAGGAGCTTCGAATACATAGAGCTTTCCGTTACTGTTTGTACCGTCCATTGAAAAAGCGTATTTTTTATCACTTCCGTCACAATCCCCTCGATACTGAACTTGCGTATTAGTTCCACGTACACAGGCAAATGCAGCCTTATTTTCTTCGTTATATCCAACGAATACAGCATTGTTTCTTTCGTCCTGGTATATTTTCTTATCAGCAATCATTTTTGAGATTATATTTACATCAATAAATCTGGATTTATTTAAATATGCAAATACTCTTGAAAATTTACCCTCACATTTTTTAGGCAATGAAAGTTCCTTTACTTCGGGAATTTTTGGTGCTTCTGTTTTTCTTGGCAGAGGTGTGTATGCTGCCATTGAGCCGCCTACAAGTTCAACAACTGCGTCTTGGAATGACATTCCCATATTCGCCTGGAGAAAAGAAATAGCATCTCCACCGCTTTCTCCGCTGCTCCACCGTTTCCAACCTTTGCGGTTATCAAAGATTGATAAGCTTGACATATCACCAGGGAACTTTTTATGTATCTTAATCTTATAGCTGTTGCCTTTCTTTTCAAGCTGATATCCCTTTGAAGTCAGATAATCCACAAGGTCAACCTGATTAGCAGCTGCTTTCTGTTCATTTGTTATTTGCATAGCAGAGTCCTTTCTATAGATTCTGTGCTATAATAGCACAATTTGATTACTTTTTTCTATCTGGAAACTGGAATGATACTTCCTTTTTCTCCTTGTCAACGAACAAATAAGCATCAAATTCAGAGCCGCTTTTAGCCTTAAATCCTTTTATTATGTTTGTTCTGCCGTTCTGACAAAGATGTATAACCTGGTTTTCAGTTATTTTCTTTCCTGCAATTGTAGCGTTAATATGGAACTTACAGCCGTTCTTATATCCAGAGCAGCCATATCCCCAATCGTGCTTACGGAGAGGACTGTTGCAGAATGGGCATATAAGCTTCTGTTCAGTTTCTGATATAAATTTCTTTTCTTCTGAATTTGCTATAATAGCATACCATTCAGAAGCTTTTTTCTTTATATTTGCAATGTATTCATCAAAATTGCCCTTGCCGATAGCTATATCATTCAGCTGCTTTTCAAGTTCACCTGTCAGCTCCGCTGATTTCAATTCATCGACAGGGAGTGTTTCAATAATATACATTCCAAGTTCTGTTGGATATATTGTCTTGCCTTTTTTAGTAAGATAGCCTTTGGAGAAAAGAGATTTCAGAATAGGAGCTCTTGTTGCATCCGTTCCAAGACCTCTTTTCTGGAGCTTCATCAATGTTCTTGCTTCTTCGTCCTCGATTTTCTGTCCTGCAAGCTCCATAGCAGCAAGCAGTTCTGCTTCTGCATATCTCTTTGGAGGCTCGGTTATTTCCTCTGTAATTTTGTATTCGCCTGTCAAACCCTGTCCCTCTGATACTGTAGGAAGTTGCTTTTCTTCGGATTTTTTCTTTTCCGTTGTGAAATCCGTAAGTTTTACTACTTGCCAACCCTCATTTGTTACAACTTTTCCGCTTGCCTTGAAGATGTGTTCACCTACAGCAACTTTAATTACTGTATTGTCGTATTCAGCTTTAGGGTATATGATTCTGATGAGCGATACAGCAAGCAGTTCATACAGCTTTTTTTCATCGTCTGTCAGATTGTCAAGCTTCTCTGGAACATTAATAGTGGGGATAATTGCAGGATGACTACCAACTTTTGAATCATCAAAATGACGTTTCGTAAAATCTGTCCACTTGTCAATTTTGTACTTCTGAAATTCAGGAATTTCAAGAAGCTTTTCAAGCGTTTCTTTCACTTCGGGTATCATAGCCTCGGTAAGATGTTCGGAGCTTGTACGAGGATAGGACATAAATTTTTTATCATACAATGATTGTAGAACAGCGGTTGTTTTCTCCGAATCCCAATCAAGCTGATTACTTGCGGCTGCCAATAATTGCGTAGTGTTAAAAAGCAGCGGAGCTGATTGAGATTTATGTTTTGTTTCGATGTTTTGTACAATACCAGGCTTTCCGTTACATTCAGATAATGCTGCTTTAGCTTCTGTTTCTAATGTGAAATTGCCTTTTTCATATTCAGCTGTGAATTTTCCATTTGGAGAAGAAAAATCTGCTATAAGCTTCCAGTAAGGTGTTTTTTTGTGACTTTTAATAGCTTTTTCACGTTCAACAATAAGATTAAGAGTAGGTGTTTGTACTCTACCTAATGTAAGTAAAACGCTTTGTGTTCCCATTCCTGCACCGAATTTCTTTGTATCGGCAACAGTAAGATTAGTACCGATAAGCCAATCAGAAATATCTCTTGCCCGACCTGCAAGAGCAAGGTCTTTAGCATTTCCTGTAACCGTAGACACAAGCTGTTCCTGCGGCTCTTTAAGGTTATTAAAGGCTTTTCGGAGCTTTTCTTCGGTCAAGTCCTCAATCCACACACGTTTAAACGGCTTATTACATTTGCATATTTCGCACACATAAGAGAATATCAATTCTCCCTCACGGTCAGCATCAGTAGCATTTATAAGCCAATCTGCTTTGTCAAAAAAGCTTTTTACAAGCTTTGCACATTTCAAAGTTGCTGATTTAGGTGCTACTCTGAATGTATCAGGTATACAAGGGAACACATCAAGATTCCATTTTTCAAATTTACTGTCGTACATTTTGGCAGGAACAAGCTGTGCCAGGTGTCCTACACCGTGACAAAGTACAGCCTGTTCTCCCTTGAATTGAAATTCATACCAACCGACAGTAGGCTCATCTTTAAGGCAATGCCTTTTTCCTGCTTTCAGAGCGTATGCAATCTCCTTGGCAAGAGAGGCTTTTTCTGCGTATATAACTACCATTGTTCTTCTCCTTAATTTATTTTGTGCTATTATAGCACAATTTACTTTCTTTACATTTCAGAAAGTTCTTTTAGCAGATTCTCTTTCTTCTCATCACTCAAACTGCGATATTTGCTAATGAGAAGCTTTTCTGAATCATTAAGAGATAAATTCTCATATACCGAGAGATATTCAGTTAAAATGGTCAACTCCTCATTTGTCAGCGTTGTTTTACCGTTTTTCCAATCTGTCATTTTACCTCTGTATCCGCCTATTAAGTTATTGAGAAAAGAGAGTTTTATTCCTTTTTCTTTAGCGAGGGTTAATATTTTCTCCTTGGTGAATAAATTTTTCATAAAAAATTATGCCTTTCCTCTTGACTTCCGACAAAAATCGGATTATAATAATTACAATATTTATTCGCTAACTAACTTTAATAAAGGCAAAGATACTCTCGACACAAGTGTTTTCTATTCTATTTACATCTGAAAAAGAAAACGGATATATAAGCTTTGAACAAGTGTAAACATCACCAGTGAATTCAATTCTTTTACATTTTTCTTTATGCTTTGATAGAAGTTTGTAAACGTGTTGACACATATCATCAGTTTTCAGTTCTGTAAATTCTTCCATTACTAATTTCTCATCTTCGTAGCAATCAAGAACTATTTCATTAGATAAATCTACAGAAATAAAATATAACGTATTGGATTTTAACGTGCCTACTCTGGCATATTCGCAAGCAATTTTAGTTAATTTAAGCATTTTTCTCTCCAATCAGAAAGGATTAAATATGGGTATAAAAGCGTTTGATAAAGAATTAAATTGTGAAGTATTTGCTAAAAATGCAATTCCTAAAAGTAAAGGTGTTTATTGTTGTCCTGAAAAAGAATGCATTTCAGCTAATGTTCCGATTTATTTATGTCAAAAGAAAAACGGTAATTGTTTTGTTTCGTACAATGCTGCGATGCATAAGGGATGTGATTTCGTTTCTTCATTCGATAAAAAATATCATAATATTCAAATCCCAGATTTATCGCTTGATAAATTGTATAATTCCTTAAATGAAAATGTTGTGATGAAAAATCAAAACAAGAATTCTAAGTATAAAGAGGGGAATTTCAAATCAAAAGAAAAAGAAACTGTTGTTACAGAAATTAATAGTATTTATCAGTTGTATAGATATTTTTCGTCAAATGAACCCACTTTTATATTTTCTCCAGGTACAATGATACAAGATGTCTTTATTGATACAGGTACTTCACAAAAATGGTATGCTGATAGACAAACTATAGAAAATAAATTATTGCTTGTTGTTGGATATTATTTTCAGGTATTTGATGATGATTTGAGAATAAGATTACGTATTCATAATGGAAAATATGATTTAAAGGTGTCAATAAAGTTTGATAATAAATCTGACTTTGATTTAATAAAAACCAAATTTGAAAGCTATAATAAAGCTGATGTGAAAGTAGCTTTATTTGGAATTGCCAATTCGCATCCTTACAGTTTTCAAAAAAATGGTAAAGATATAACTTATTACGAAATTACGATTAGATATGTCAATAACAACATCCACTTTATTTCTCGTAAAAAACAAAGCTGAAATGTTTACACTATTATCGTCTTTCAGTGTATTATCATCATAGTTGAATCAAAAGCACCTCTGCCTATTTTGCGGACAGACTCAGGAATATCGACAACAGGCAGTCTGTTACAGCCTTTAAAAGCATAATCACCAATAGTCGTAACCTTTTCGGGAATTTCTATACTCGTTAGGCTACGGCAGCCAGAGAAAGCATAGTGACCGATTGAAGATATATTCTCTGGCAGCGTTATAGAGATGATGTTTTTCTGACCTTTAAAAGCACCGTCACCAATTACTGTTACAGTATCTGGAACAAGTACGTGACTATCAGTTCCAAGATACTTTTTAAGTATATTTTTTTCAATGAGAAATTCAGATTTTTCCTCTGCTGTTTTCTCAGAAGCAATATTCTGTGTAATATTTTCTTCTGCCATAATAAAAATCCTTTCATTTTTCTTGACATTTATTTATTTTTCGCTTATAATAGATATACAGACTTTTTGTCTGGTGAATTTTAGTTTACAAGGGAAATGGCTCGGTTTAATGACCGAGCTGTTTTCCTTTTTTGCTGTTCATAAATATCAGCTCCCGAATTGAGCTATAATAGCACAATTTTATTTTACCTTGAATAAGCGTTTCTTTGGCTTTGGCATAGGAGTATTGGAAAATCTGCTCAATATCTGCTTGTATACAGCAATGTTATCTGCACAAGGTTTAATCCAATCAGGACTGTTATGCAGTCTGTATGCGTTAATTCCTGACTTAATAAATTGCTTATTGTACTTTATAAACTTTGATGAACTTACCCTGGGAAAAAGATAAAAATTATCTCTGGAATTTTCTGTATATTCGATGTATCTTGACAGACTTGATATATCCCACTCTGCCGATGAGCTTAACATAAGCTTTACATTACATTCAGAGTATGCCCTTTTTTGTATATCATTGAGATAGCTGAAATCAATAATTATAACACCGTACTCTTTGATGATTTCCATATATTTGCTATATGGGTACACATCAATACCCTGCACATTAAGACCGTCTTTCGCTGTTATAGGATTGATTTTATGAAATACAGAAAGATTTTCAAATGTGTTATCATCAGCAATTATAAGAGCTACACTATTTTTTTCGGATAATGTTACAGCCATTTCAAATGCTGTATGTGTACATCCGTTATGATGTTGCAGCTGTGCTATTCCAATCACAAGTGTATTATTCATTTCCGTCTGTTCCTCTGGAATATATCTTACTTCATCAATAGAGAATCCAGTTTTTTCTGTTACAGTAGGGAAATCAATATGAAGTTCTTCATAATGTTGTTCGTACACAGTATTTTCAGCAACAGCTGTTTCATCTGGTGTATCTTCTGTAAAAAGTTCTTCTATGAACTTGTCTATATCTTCTTTTTTCAAAGGATTATCAATTACTTCGATTATTTTTTCTATACTATAGCTTGATACTATATCATTAATGCCGTTCTGTGTAAGAAATTCCGCTGTTGTGGCAAAATCTGTATTGTCTGTGATTTCTCCGTAGACATAAACAATACGCATATTAGGACTTTTTATGCGAAGAAATGATATCAAGTCATTCAGAATAAGTCCGTCCTTGCTGATTGGAACATTACGATACACAACAAGAATGTGCGGATTATGATGCTCCGCAATTCTCGTCATTGTATTACCTCTGATTATCATTTCAACACCAACGAGATTATGATTTGCATTTTTTCGCATTGCTGTTTCAAAATTTTTTCGCACCTTTTTATCGGCAAGTAATACCACGTTCATTTAATTTCACCCAGTTTCTTTTTAAGATTTTTAAGTTCGGATATGACATAATCCTTTTCAATTCCGTCAAATGTGCTTTTACAATCGGAGAAAAGAATAACTATGTAATTTTCGCTATTCACATAAATCTGCGACACAAGGCAGCTGCTGTTTGAATGAATAAAAACTGTTGTACAAGTTAGTGACATATATCGTTCTAAAGCAGTACTGTCAAGTGTATCACCGCAGATTTTTTCTGTTTCTTTGTATATCGTAACTTTCTGTATTCCGAACTCCATATGAAGCTGTTCTGCAAATTGCTTTATAATTCGCTGTTCGTTCATATCTTGTCCTTTCGTATTTCCTCAAAGTTTGTGCTAATCATTTCATATATTCTGCCGTTCTGCTTGATTCTCTTATCAAAAGGTATTACCTTTTTACCACAGATTATAAGTCCTGTTCCGACTTCACCAGTTTTCAGAAAGGCTTCCTGTGAGGGCGATAATTCAAACAGCTTTGATATTTCTATAAGGTTATCAGGATTCTGCTGTAAAAGTATCTTGAATTCCGCATTTGAAAGCATTGAACGAGCCGCAGGAGAATTAAGTACATCGATGATATTCTGTGTAATTCCAGTTGCAACACCACCGTGTTTTCTGATACGGCTGAATACTTTCATAAAGAACTTGCCAGATTGAGAAGTTCCGCTGCCGTTTCCGTCATTGAACATAATTGAGAACTCATCACAGATGAGCCACGTTCTGATTCCACGTTTTTTGTTGGCAATAACTCTTTGCCATACAAATTCAAGAACGATTTGTAAACCAACAGCTCGGAGCTGTTCACCCATATCGAAAATATCAATAATAAGCAGCTTTTTATTGATGTTTATATTTGTCTTGTCTGCAAAGTTCTTAAGAGAGCCTTTAACATACAGCTCCATAATCAGAGCAAGCTGTGATGCTTCTGCTTCTGTCTGTGTTTTGAGTAAATCATACAGAGTTGTTAAAGTGGGGATTTTTGATGTATCTTTACCGCCACTCATACGAAAATCATAATAAGCCTGATGAATACATCTATCCAGAATTGATTTTTCCTCTGATGAAAGCGGAGTGCCTTTCATTGTTTCAACAACCGTAAGAATTAATTCAGCTTTTACTGCAACGGCATCTTTTCCCTCCTCAGTATATGACAAGTCAATATCAAAGATATTGTATTTTGTCGATGAGTTAGGAGAAAGTGTCAGTTTTTCTCCGTCAAAGTTTTCTTCTGTAATTAACGCACCATACTCATTATCAGGGTCTATTATGATAACTTCGTCATCAGGATATTTAAATGTCATATCTGTTAATTCAAGCTTAACAAAAAGTGATTTACCAGAGCCTGACGGACCGAGAACAAAGCCGTTAGAATTCATTTCGTTTGTTCTGTCAAGAACAATAGCAGAATTAGTTACTTTGTTGATACCATAAAATATACCTTTTTCGTTAAAGTAGGTGCGATAGGAAAAAGGGATAAGAATACCTGCTGCATCAGTAAGAAGATATGTACTTACTGCCTTTCTCAAATGATTAACACCGAAAGGAAGAACACTATTCATTCCCTGTTCTTGTTGTCTTGCAAGAAAATTAATTGTAACCTGGTGTTTCATTGCAATTGTACGAATGTGTTTTGTCAGTTCTTCAAGGTCATCTTTGTTTTCGGCAGATATCGAAATGAATATGGAAACTTCAAAAAGTTCAATGTTACTTCCTGCCAATCGCTGCTGCAAATCTTCCAATTCTTTGAGCTTATCTGTCAGTCTGAAAGGAATGAAATTTCCACCTTTTTGATGATTTTTTTCCATACGTGCCTGTATTTGTCCTTGTAAGTTGAAAATCTCTTGTCTTACTTTCTCCAATGCGTCACCCTTATCAACACGGACAATATGTTTAGATACTGCAATTTTGAAATTATTGTCCAGTAAGTCAGTAATGAATCTGTCATCAAGTTCACGGTCATATCTGTGAACATACATTATACGGCTTAAAGAGCCGCCAACTTCAACTTCTTTTCCTTTGAAAGCAAACATAGAGGGAGCGATATAGTCTTTAAGGCGATTTCCTCTTGAAAAATAGTTTGCAGGAAGCAGAAATTCAATGTTGTCAAATGGATGATAGTATTCGTGAAGTACCTTGAATACTTCTTCAGGCATAAGCTGTCGTGTATCAACTTTGAGCCTGGAGAAGTATGTCTGTAATTCTCTGTAATACTTGAAAAGCACATTGACATTATCAACCTTTGTTTGTGGCTGATAAGAAAGAGCGATAAGCATTATTTTATTAGCACAAGCCTGTTCAGATTTTGCAATGTTTTCTTCAAGGATATTGCAATAATCATCATATAATTCAGGATATTTTTCTGATTTTTCGGGTATCATTGTTTTACGAAGCTTTTCGGAATTAATTGAAGAATTCATTATAAATTCCTGATAGTTAATATCTGTTGGAAGTGCGTTAAGCAGCGTTTGATAGCTTTCATAGGTTTCTCTCTGTTCTACTTCACGTAAAAGTGCGTAGTCCAGATTTTCAAAGGCGAATATCAACGTGTATCTGTCTTTACCTACAAGGAACAAGCCGTTCTCGTATACTTCCCAGAATGGTATGGTGTCCTGTGCTGTCTGCGGTATCTTCATACCGCCTGTAAAAAGTGATGAATCCTTACTTTTTTTCTGAAATATCATTATCGAATACTCCTTTCGAATCATAATATCTTACATCTGGTCCTTTAAACATTTTAAAAAAGAACTGAAATAAATTCTGACCTTGCATATCTACACAGCCGAAAAGTATAACAACTGCAAGAAATATAAAGATAATTGTCATAAGCAAATTTAATGGTAATTTATCTTTCAACAGAAAGAATAAACCTACTGCAACACAAGCTCCTACACAGCCTACAATAATTTGCCGAGTCGAAAGACCAAGAGAATTATTTGTTTTTTTCATAATGTTTTTTGTAATTTTGGCTTTTATCATAACTCTTAACTCCTTTAACGTGAGATGAGATTTGTAAGCACCTTTGGCGGTTTTATCATCATAAACGCTATTGCAATAGCAATAAGTGCATTATAGTTATTTCGTGACGACCATTCCCAAGCACTTTTTGTTTCCAACATATTTCCCCAATCAATGATAAAGCCAGATGATAACGCATAAACTACCGCCATAAGTACAATTTGCAATGCACATTGTAAGAATGTAAGTATAAAATTCTTGAAATATGGTTTAGTTATTTCGGAACTGTAACAAGCAAAAAATGCAGGAGATACAATTACCAACAATGATAATTCTATTGAACGTAATATAAGCTTGAATATAACAATTTCCACCATAAAAAATATTGCACAAAGAATTATCAATACTGGAAGTGCGGCAACAAAGCATAGTAAAAAGTCAATCAATCCGCCTACGAAAGGAACTTTACTTGCTTCAATATTTTCAAATATATTCGGCAATTCAAAAGATAAAATATCAGATGCGTTTTTCAGAATATCTTTTGATATGTAATTACATATATTAAGAATATAAACACATATTTGACCACTTAAATCAATTATAACTTTTGATACTATTAATCTTCCGAAAATCTGAACTCCACCTTTTAACGTGAATATTTCATACTTTATTGTACTCTCAATGAGATTCGCTGCAAAGAAAACAAGTACAAGGCTATATCCTATGGTCACAAATATCCCGTAAAAAGTACTGTTTTTTTGTGAGCCTGGGTCAAGTGTAACTTTCTGTACACCATCAGTTTTTCCAATTATGATTTTGGGAACAGCAGCCCAACTATCTTGTAAGAGTTTTACCAAAGCATTTGTGTGATATTTTCCCTGTTCAGCTGCATCACCAGATGATTCATTACTTTTTTCGGTAAAGTAATCATCTACACCTTGTTTAACATCAATATTGTTAACAGATTCTTTCAGTTCTTCTATCGCTTCCTGTGAAGCACCATTTCCCATTTCGTTTAATTTATCGTTAATTTCATTAACTTTACCCTGAACATCAACAATATTAGAATAATTATATGCACTATCACGATGAATATCCTGAATACGTTCATTGTTATCCCTAACAAGGTCATATTGATGTCTTTCCTCACCAGGAGTAAGAGCAACAGATGTTAGCGGAATAACCATACATATGGAAAAGAAAAAAGCCATTAAAGTGATAATAAATCTTTTCATAAATCCCTCCTTAAAATGCTGCTTCAATTGCAAATGTGGCGGCGAAAAGAACTCCTCCTGCTACAAGTGAAGCTAATCCTTGATTTGTTTCTTTCGGGTCTTCATTTGATTTTCCGCTTGTAATCTTAAAAAGACCAACACCACCACCGACAGCTATTACCAATGTTCTTGCAATCCAGAACAATATATCAACAAGGTCACCCATACCATAATCAGAGGGAACGGACGATGGTACGGTTGTATTTGTTAAAATCAAAGGTATTATTTTTGTCATATTCATTTTATCAACCTCAAATTGTGCTATAATAGCACAACAGCGGATTTAACCGCTGCCGTGTATATAGCGAAAGAGTGTGTATATGATATATTAGATGAGTGCTTCTACTGCAAATGTAGCTGCAAAACATACACCTGCAACAACTACTGATACAATACCTGCATTTTTTTCCTTTGCATTTTCGTCAGCATTACCCTGGTTTATCTTAATGATACCTGGAACACCACCTGTAAAGATGATTATGATACGGACAGCCCAGAAAGCAAGTGTAATCATAGTATCCATAGTAGTTGTTTTTACACCTGTAGGATCGGGATTTTCTGCTTCACCTTCTGCAAAAGCTATCATAGCAGTACTGCACATAGCCATTGCGATTGTACAAGCGGTAATTGCCATTTTGATAGCGGCAAGACGGAACTTTCTAACATTAAACTTTCTGATTGAATTTTTCATTTGATTTTCCTCCATTATTTTAAATAAATTTGTTTTTTACGAATAGGGTTTATAGGCATTTGGAAATAAAAAATGTGCTATAATAGCACAATTTCTCACGACCTTTCTTTATTATGATATCTATGTAAACTCCCAGGGAGATTATCTTTTTATCAGGTTTGATGCTACATCTACAGCTTTTTTAGCAGCTACAATAATAACACCTGGAACAGAGCCTGCGGCAGCAGCTGCCTTTTCCGCTGCTCCTTGTGCTGCACCTTTAGAAGCAAGCTTGAATAAATCGCTGTTAAGTACACTTTTTCCCTTTTCGGTTATTTTTACAACATTATCAGATACTGAAACAAGACCAGAGTCTTTCATTTTACCAAGATTTGAAAGAACATTCTGTACTGCTTCTTTATCATTGCTTGCTACAATATCAGCCAGATTAAGCTCATCAGCGTGATTAAAGAAATTCAAATCCTGTGTTGTGCCGTTTAATTCAATATTTACTGTTTCGGTCTGAACTTGTGTTTCGGCTAATGTATTTGAAATGTTTTCCGCAGCTGCTCTCTTGAATTCTGGACGGTTAATATACTCTTTTCCTTTTTCTGTAATAACTAAAGTATTATTTTCTTTATCGAATGCTAATTTACCGTCAAGCATTGCCTTGCCCAATTCATCCTTAATTGCGTGTTTAAGCGATTCATCAGGGATATCTTCAATCATTGATAAAGGCATCTTATCGTTATTAGCAAAATAACCTAAATCAGTTGATTGTCCTGTAAACACAAAGTCGTTGCCAGCTTTTTTGTTATCGTTATTAAGGTATCCTATCAGATTACCGATACTCTGTCCGATTTTAGAAATACCATTTGTTACTGTTGTTGTATCCCTTATGAAATCATCATAAGCTTCGTTTCCATCATACATTAAAACTCATCCTCCTCGTCAAAGCTGAATTCCTCAATTACTTCCTCATTGGGAATACTTTCAGCAAAATCATCAGTAATTACATCATCTGATACAGTTTCAAATTCTTCCTCCACGGAAATACTTTCTGGAAAATCTTCGGTAATATCATCTTCATCGGATATGATTTCAATTTCTTCATTCATATTTTCTGAAAAATCATCAGATATTGTATTTTCCTCAAAAGCTTTTGGAAATTTCTCCATTGCAGGATTAACATCCTCGTTTTTCTCATATGGAGCTTCAAATAAATCTGCTTCATATTGAGCAGCAAGTTCATTTTGCCGTTCTTCTTCAAGAGCAATTTGTTCAGCTTCGTATTCTGCTTTGTCTTTTTCTGCTTCTTCTTTACCTCTGGAGAAGAAATCAGTTAATTGTTGTTGGTGTTCAGTATGTCGTTTTTCTTTAATTGCTGCATATTCCTTTTCTATGTAAGTGTTGTTAGGTATTCCTTTAGGAAATGAACTACCAGTTATTTTAAATATCGGATGCGATACCGTATCATATTTGCGGAGATAAAATGGTTTATACTCGTCAATAAAGACTATGCAGCTGCCACCATATTTTTTTGTTTTTCCTTTAGCCCTTAATACTGTAGGTATTTCATCGGGAGCAAGCAATTCACGTTGAACATAACTTTCGCTATCAGAGCCGCCACCTTGATTTCCACGGTTATATGAACGGCTGTCAACTCTGACAGTTGTTTTACCAAGCTTTTTTGATACATATTCTTTACTTTCCTGGTCGTTAGTGCCGAGGAAGTTGAATATAGAACAGTTGCTGATGATTGATTCCCAGGTCTTTTCATACAAAGCTTTAAGCTGTGATAAACCTTGCAGCACAATACATATTCTGATATTGTGAGAACGAACTACAGCAAGTGTTTCACCAAAATTTGGAATTGTACCAAGATTTGCGAATTCGTCAATTTCACAAGATACAAGTAACGGTAACTTTCCGTTGCAATCCCTGTTTGCAACTCTCATCAATCTTTCAAATAGTTGTGAGTAAAACATATTTGATAGAACTTTATATGGATTTCTCGGAACTTATGTAAGCATAAAAACAACTGTTTTTTCTTTTCCGATTGAATCAAAGTCCATTTCATCTGTTGCTGTTAATTCGTCTACGGCTTCTACTGCCCATAATCTTAAACGAGTTGACAATGTTTTGCAGACAGAACCGAGAGTTTCTTCTGGAGTACCTTGAATACTTCCCCAGTTGACTGTAGTAACATCCATAGGGAAATCTACAGCGTGTTTTTTCAGACATCGGGCAAGTTCGCATAGAGGGTCAATTTTACCGCCTTTGTATCTAACAGAATTGACCAGTCGTAAAACACGACCGAATGTTTTCAGTTCGTAAGGAGTTTTCCACAGATAAACCATAATAGCTACAAGCAAGTCCTGTGCAGCTCCTACCCAGAAATCTTCTTTTTCGCCATCTCCTGCGGAGTTCTTCATAAACAAGTCGGCTATATTTATAACATCCTGTTCCTCTACCATATATGCAAATGGATTATACGTGTTTGACAGTCCTATATCAAGAAGATTAAGTACACGTATCTTATATCCGTTTTGTTTGAGAAATTTAGCTGTATCTCGATACAGCTCGCCTTTCGGGTCTGTTACAATATAGCTACCGAACATCTGCATTATATCAGGTTTGATTTTTCTGAACGACTTACCCGCACCAGAGCCACCGATAGTAATCTCATTCAGATTATGCGGTGAATAATATTTTCCTTTAGGATTATTAATTGTTGCGTATGTATCACAGCCGATTGGTATTCCTGTTTTGTCCTTGAAGTCCTTTTCATTGTACTTATCAGACCAAGAAGCCGAACCATGTTCCATACCTCTGTATTCATCTCTTGGATTTGATGTTACTGAAAGGAAAACAAAAAAAGCTACAGAAGCATACATCCACCACAGCTTTGTTACCTGATATTTAAGGCATAGCCATAAAGTCGTTAAATCAATAGGGGTAACTAATTTAGGATTGCTCAAATAATTGAAAAAATCCATTAGAATGTTGGTGTTTAGAACAACAGCATCACCAGTTGATGTTTCATAGTCTATCATCATATACGCAAAATAAATGCCAAACATCAGAAACAAAATAAAACAGATAACACCTGTATAAATTAAAGATGTTGTATTTCTTTGTCGCAGCTTATTTTTACTATTCAAAGTCCAGTTCCTCCGCTGTTGCTTTTCTCAACATATATCCATTTTCTATTATTGATATTTCAAACCAATCGTTTTTTTCCATTCCCAATACTTTACGCATTGTCGGACTTATACTGATAATAGTGCTGTATTCACGTTCAGTATCGGTATCTCTGCTTGCAGTACACTTGACCATATTATTTCCTATAAATACAGCTTTCATTATCTTCCCTTGCGTATTATCCATAAACAAAGGGACTTTAACCTGGGAACGAAAATTTATTTTAACATAAATTTTCTGATTTTCTGGATTTATTTTATAAGTGCTTGGCTTGCCCATTTTATTTTCTTACCTTTCTGTTTTCGTTTTTCATAGCATCAAGGACTTTTTCAATCTTCGGTTTATCTGTTTTCTCCATAAGAATCGGAAATTTACCGTCCTCTGACTTTTGTTTATAATTAACCTTAATCGGTGCTTTCTCCTTAATAAGTGCATCCAGTTCTTCTTTTGATACAAGCATTAAATATGTATCACGTTTTTCAACGAGTTCATTATTCAGGAATTTTTTGCCCAGTTCAGTAACATATCCATTTGACACGTCAGACATAGCTTTAGATACTTTTTCCTTTGCTTCTTCTTCTGTAATTTTATAATAGTAGTTTAAATCGTTGCTATATCCACTATCGTAGCATCCATAGAAATTGCCGTCTTTATACAGAGTATAACTTGTTTCACTCCAGGATTGGTCACCTGATTTAATTTTTTCGCTTATATATGCTAATTTACAATCGTTATTGATTCTACCATTCGATATTAATCCAAGTTCAATAAAATCGTCACGTTTCAAATCTTGATTATCATTTTCTACATTAAACGTACTATCAAGCTTGTCTGGTATCATATCTTTGTCCTTGTCGTTTATGCCTGTTATAACATTTGTAGAGTTTAGCACAATTTCAACAGCTGTCGGACTTACGGCTCTTGCACTATTAATAGATATATTGCTCATAATATTGTCTATATTCTGACCGCTATTTGAAAGTGCCTGGTCAAACATAACTTCTGCTCTATCAACTGTTTTAGTTGTTGTATTGTCATTAAGCTTATTGAGCATTGCAGTTATATCTGGACTTGCAGCTTCTAATGCTTTGTTTTTATTTTCAAGTGTAGTTCTTGCAGCAGTAATTTTTGTTACACGTTCCTGTGCGTTCTGCTTGGCGGCAGGAGAGAGATTAGAGAAATCATTTTTTATCTTTTCAATACTTTCATTGTAGTTGTTAATCTTCATATCATTGATACTGTGCATACTCGCATTGAAAGAAGATAAAGCATTAAGATAACTCTGATTACGGTTTTCTTTATTGGTAATAGTAAAACTGCGGACTATATCGGACAAACTTTGACAGGCTTTCTTTCTTAAAGTAAA
Source organism: Candidatus Ornithomonoglobus sp. (assembly GCA_045537455.1). GTDB lineage: Bacteria > Bacillota > Clostridia > UBA1381 > UBA1381 > Ornithomonoglobus_A. The sequence goes on from JAZSPM010000180.1 coordinate 18,674, forward strand.
ATTCTGTACATTCTTGTTGAGTTTATCAATGGTATTGCTGTGTATTTCAATCTGTTTTTCAAGCTTTTCAACTTTGTTTTGCAGTCTTTCAATCTTTTTCTCGTTTCGTTCAACAAGAGCATTGATAGGATTTTTAAATGCAGGAAAGGTACTTGTAAGCTTTTTCAGCATATCATTTCTGTCTGACAGCGTTTCAGCTTTCTTTTTGCGTTGTTCCAGAGCTGATGAAAGAACATCTATGTGTTTCTGATGAGCAGCTATGCGGTTACTCTTACTGTTGATTTTTCTATCATAAAGGTTTGACATACCGTTGACTATCGGTATGAGCTTTTCTTTTTTATCAACCTTTGGTATTTCTAATGCAGAGTCAAGCTGCTTATCGATACCGACAGGCTGTAAAACTCTACTTAATTTTTCGATATCTGCAATATCAAATGTTATACTTGTTTTTTTACCGTCACTTTCTGCAACACACTTCACATCCGAACTTTTCAGAAGTTCTAATATCTTGTCAGCATTGTCGGCAAAAGTTATTGTTGTCGGAAGATTGATTTGGTCAATTTCCGTATTTTTGTATGTAAGTTCCATTAAGTCCTCCTTTTTGTGCTATAATAGCACGATTTACATTTGGAAAAGAAAATTTACTTGAATTTAGTGATAACTTTTTATTTAAGTAAAACCTAATTCATGCATTCGATTTGTGATTAAAGATAATTCATACATATCCAGTTTGGCACTTGATGTTACCGTTTCTGGAAAAAGATGAAAAGTTATAATATGTTCCCATTCTATACAATAGGAATTGATATTGATTGAAGTAGGAAAATCTTCTATGTTTGTGTTAATACGTGCATATTTGAGTATGTATTCATTAGATTCTACTAAATATAATCCGCCGAAAAAAAACATTTTCTTTTCTGTATCTGTGGGATTTTTATTTTCTAATGTTATCATTCGCATCTCATTTTGTTTCACTTGAATCCTCCGTTCTTAAGTTGTCATTAGTGACAACTTGTACTTCATTGAAAAAGAAAAATCTTTAATCAGAATGAACTATTATTGAAGAGGTGTGGTAATCCAGTATCGATATTGAACTTTAGTTCCTCCGCAACCATATTTTCTCACTCTCAATTATATTTCAGGTTTCTTCACAAGTGTCATAATATGCACAACAATTATAACAACTGAAAAACGCTCTACATTCATTCGATATTAATTTTTCGTTATATTCGTGCCTGCAATGTTCATCGAAAGTGCCTGTTGTTCCGAACGGCTCTTTTGTATAATCACAAGGTTGATTATCCACATTGCAATTTCCTTGATTATTATGCTTGCATTTCCCTCTGTAACAGTTCATTTTGAATTTTCCTTTCTGTGCTATAATAGCACAATTTACATTTGGAAAAGAAAAAAGCTCCTGTTTTTTCAGAAGCTGTGATTTTCTTTATCTCTTAATAGTATTTCCTGTCTGTAAAATTTTCTTGATATTTTCCTCGTCTTTCTTTTCATAAGCAATATTATAAAGTGACTTATCATCAGAATTAGTAAAGTAAGCAAATATTACTCCCGATGCGGTAAGAGTATCAAGCTGTTCTTTGGTAAGCTTCGTTCTGAACGACAGCTTTTCTCCATTAAGAGCTGCTTGTTTTTTCAGCTGTGCGTAAATACGATTGTTTTTCTGCTGCGGAGTTTCTATAGATTTTTTCTTTTCCGCAGGATAAATAAGTTTCTTTATCAGTTCAGTCTTTTCTGGAAGAAAAGCTATGTTCAGCTTATCACCTTTTTCAAAATAAGCGAACTGAATGTAGTTCTCTTTAAGTATCTTCATCTGTTCAGCTGTGACGAGCAAATAGTTAAGCTTTGTATTGCTTTGTTCAGCAATTTCTTTAAGCTCATTATAGGTTTTCCTGTTCTCTATTTTCTCACTCTGCTCATCGAGTTGAGCTTGTTTGCTTTGCAGATTAAGAATTTCACCGAGAAAATTTTTATTCTTTGCTTTTACAGTAATCGTAACGCTGTTGTTGTTCTTGTCAATCCGTCCAGAAAAAAGTATCGGCTGATTTACAAGAAGCAGCAGTTTATCAAGTGTAACCTTAACGGAGTAATTTTGTCCTGCTGCTGTTGTCAGTTCATTGTATCTGATGTTACCAAAGTTGATGTATTCATATGTTTGCTGCTTCGGAACTGTCTGAACTTTTTTATAATAGACTTGCTTACGTTTTTTGTAATTTCTATTATAATTTTTTCTTTTCCGAATGGATAAAAGAAGTATCAGGCAGCGGATAACAAAATCGAAAATGTTTCTTGAATACAAAAGTGACTTTGCTGAAACACGACTGCATTTTACTGCACGTTGGTCACGAACTACACGAGCAGGAGCAGAGGGAAGATAATTATTACGCTTGAATATCTGTTGTTCGTAATACTCCCAATTGCTTTTTACTTCTGGAGAAGTCTTTTTCTTTTTCACAGGAGCTGATGTGTTAAGCTCCGATTTAGGTTTTATTTCAGCTTTTCTGAAATATCCCATTTTCTTTTCGAGATTTTCTTTTGTAAACTTGTCACCGAAAGTTTTTGCAAGGGTATCAACTCTTATTCCTTTTTTCTCACCGTTCTTTGTCAGCGTTATGTGACTATCAGTATAGCGAACGGTATAGTCTTTTTTCTCCATAAAGGAAATAAATTCTTCTTTACTCTTGCAGCACTCTACAGCTTTTTCAAGGTCACGGACAAGATTTATTTTCCAGGACTTTCCTTTTAGTCCGAGCTGATAAGTCGTGCGGTCAATGCCCTTGAACTTTGATTCTTTTGTTATAACTCCAAGACCATTTGCAAGACAAAGTTTGTCACTTTCTTTTCGGATTTCCGCAAGTGATTTTTTATTGCTGTGCCATTTCTGCCCTGTAACAATATTGCAGGAATTAACAATAATGTGATTGTGCAGATGTTCACGGTCAATATGTGTTGATACAACCACTTGAAAATTTGGAAACATTTTCTTCGCAAGCTCCACACCAATCTTGTGTGCTTGTTCTGGAGTAACATTATCGTCCTTTTGAAACGATTGGTAATAATGATGTGCTATTACTCCTTTGTCCTGGTCAAATGCTCTACGCATATTTTCAAAATCTTTGTAAGTGTTTTTTGAACTGCAATTCAAGTAAGTCGCTTTTTCACCGACAGAAGCGTTTATTTCACTTGTGTGAGTAAGACGGTCATTAAGATGTTTTTTCATTTCTGTAAGTGAAAGTGCTTTTTCTTCTTTTGTGATATATTGAATTGCATTGTCCATATGTGTATCACATCTAATTGAAGTTTGTCCTATATATGCCATTATACTTCAATCTCATCTTTTGAATTTTTTATCACATCAATCAGATTACCCAGAAGATTCTGAATATCGGAAAGTTGACTTTCAACTGTTTCAATCTGTTTCTGCGAAACTGATTTGTGAGTGTTTGCCACCATTGCTATCTGATTGACATTTGTACCAATTTTGATAATCTGTCTGACGAGTTCGGGAAGTTCATCAACGACAATTATCTTCTTTTGTTCCGACAGAGCAAGGAGATATTGTGACATACTCATTCTTGCTTCTGCCGCTTTCGATGATAGTTTTTCTTTCTCCGCAGGTGTTAATCTGACTTCAAGTCTTTCGGTTTTTATCTTAGCCACTTGCAACCGCCTTTCAACAGATTTTGATTCTCAAAAATGTTTCGCTCTCCCAGGAGAGCGAGCAGGAACTGTCTGCCCCTGCACTCCGACCACTATGTAATTTCGTATGCTGAAAGCATACAAAATCACGTAGTGGCAAGCATAGAATGTGTACGTACACGTCCGTACACATTCGCTTGTTAGGGGAGTTCCCCTAATACCCCCTGAATGATGTTTGGGTCAACATCAAGTTCAGAAATCGCTACGCTCAATTTGCCGTCAGAGGACGGAATATTTTTACAAATTCTGTGAAGCAGAATTTACATCTGGAGAAGAAACATTTTCTGTTTCCGCTGTATTGTTATTAGCATTAAGCTGATTAAGTGTACTCATCAAGTCAGACTGTGAAAGTCCTTTGGACTTCATAAGTTTAAGCAGCTCATTAGCAAAGGACTGTTCTTTTTCTGCTTTTACTGTTTTGAGTTCAGCTTTATATTTTTTGATTTTCGCTTTGCTTTCCTCAATTATAAGTTCCTCTTTTGCAATAGCATCTTCAAGCTTTGCTATTTTCTGGTCGTGTGAAATTTTACTCATTTTGAATTAACCTCCAAATTTGCTTTTTAATAATTTTCGTTGACATATACATTGTCGGCATCGTTTTTATCAAGTTCTGATAAAGCAAATCTTACTCCGTTTAAAAGAAGTTTAATTTGCTCATTGCTGAAATCTGCCTTTTTAGCTGCTGAAATCAGATATCCTTTAATGGTGTTGTTGTACCAACCACCATTACAAAGATATGCTATCTGTTCCTTACTGAGTGACATTGCCCAATTCATAAGTTCCATTTCATTTTTAACAGATTCGGAAATGTATTTTTCTTCTTCGGATTCGTTCTTATTTAAACTATCCGATTCATCATCAGAAAAAATATCAGAATCGTTTTTTTCCTCTAAATAATCTTCATCGGGAATTTCCATAAGAAGAATATCATCATCGGTAACAATCTTTTCTTCTGTTTTTTTCTTTGCCTTTTTCTCTGTTTTCTCCTTATGCTCCTTGACAGCTTTGGTTGTAATTTCCTCCACAGGAGTTTCAGCAATGATTTCTTTCTGTTCTTGTTCGGGAAGTTTTGCAATGCTGTCCGCAGTTGCTATTGTCATATCTCCGCTTTCAACAGCTTCGATAATTTCGGGAACTGCATTGTGCTTTATGTTCTCAATCTTGCCAACCTGTGCAGGAGAAACATTAAGCATTTCAGCAACTTTTTCTCTTAACCGTCCTTTGATTTTTACTCCCTCGTGTTTAAGATTATCAAGAGTATCTTTCAAGATTTCATACTGCTTAAAAAGTTCTGAATCTGTCATAACTCTTGTCGTTGCATTGAGCATAATTAAATCAAGAACTGTTTCACTCTTTGATTTTATTCCATCCACAAAACAAGGAATGTATTTAGAGTTGTATCTGTTTTCGTTTACTAAACGCTGAATAGCGGTAAATCTTCTGTGACCGCTTTTGATGAAATATGTTCCACGGTTTTCGCTGTCCTCAACAACAACAATGTTGTGCTTAAGTCCCTGTCTTTCAATATCATCTGCAAGAATTTCTATATCACTTAAAGAATAAAAGTTATCCATACTCGGCTTGATTTTTTCAAGCTCTATCATTCGAATACTATCCTTAAAGCTATCAGAAGCGGCAGACTTTATATCTGCCGCAATTGATGTATCAATTGTAAACTTCTTCGCCATACTTAACCAACCTTTCTGATAATTTCTTCTGTGAGTTCCACAAATTTCTTTGCAGGATTCAACCAGTGCATATATTCATAAGCTGTAAGCTTATAGTTCATACTGTTGCGGATTATATTTGAATAAGGGATAGCAGTATTGAAAATTTTATCACCGAGATTATTTTCAAGAAGCTTTTTTAATTCTTCATCCGCTTTATTTTTCCTGTCATACTTTGTAATAACACAACCGATGAAAGCTGTGTTAAGTTTTGTTATTGTATCTGTAACTTTTGCAATTCCCTGGATAGCGAATGTGCCAAGTTCTACAGGAACTATAACACCGTCTGTAATGCTAATGATTGCTTCTGTAAGACTGTTCAAAGCAGGAGGTAAGTCGAGCAGAACGTAATCATATTTTTCTTCCCAGAAGCGTATAATCTTTGTGAGATTATTTATAATTTCCGTATCGTCAAGCTGTTGGAATTTTTCTGTACAGCGATTCATTTCGGGAGTAGATGTAAGTACATTTATGTTATCGTATCTTGTTTCTGATAAAGCCGATTCGGGAGAAATAGTGTAATCAGTAAGTACACTTTCCAATCCGATTTCGCTTATATTATCAGCAAGAAAACGTGAAGCGTTCTGCTGTCCGTCACAATCAACTACAAGTACTTTTCGCTTGTAAACCTGACCGAGAATGTAAGCAACATTCAACGCTGTTGTTGTTTTAGAAACTCCGCCTTTGTTGTTGAAAAAAGCTATTGATTTCATTTTATTTGCCCTCTTTCTGCACTTTGATTTGTGCGTTTTTATTTCCACTTTTTTGATATATGAGCATAGAAAAAGGACGGAAGTGGGCAACCGTCCTTGTATATGTTTGCAACCATATTCTATGCCGTTATTAATCCTTTGGAGGAAGAATAACCTATTGTTAATGTGATGATTGGTCTCCAAAACCGCGTGCCGAGGGTTCAAGTCCTTCTGCCCCTGCCAAATCATTAAAGCCTGTATTTCGAGAAAACACCGAAATATAGGCTTTTTTCTTACCTTGTTATCCGGTTTCAACTGCAATTTTTACAGTTTGAAATGCGGTAATTATAGTCAAAAATCACACGAAATCACACGAAAATCACACGAAATATTTTAGTGGTACAATGCTTTGAAGAGTTACGGCACCTTATACGGTGCCGTTCTTGCTGTTTATGCAAGCTAATACATATAATAAATGCAGTACAAAGCATTTCCGGATGACTTTGAATAAATGAAAATGAGGAAGAAAAAATGAATATTGATAACACACTTTACAGTGGCCGCCCAACTGACAATCGCTCTGATGTTGAAATGGCTATATATGATAAGCTTGACTCTCTTGGCATAGATTACAAGCGTGCCGACCACGAACATGCTGACACCATGGAGGACTGCCTTGCTATCGAGAAAGTTCTAGGGGCGAAGATATGCAAGAATCTCTTTCTTTGCAACAGACAGAAAACAAGCTTCTATATGCTGCTTATGCCGGGAGATAAGCCTTTCAAAACGAAATTTCTTACTTCACAATTGAATTGTGCAAGACTTTCCTTTGCCGAAGCTGACAAAATGCAGGAGTATCTGCACACAATCCCCGGCTCTGTATCAGCTCTGGAACTCATATTCGATACAGATAATAACATTCAACTTGTCATTGACAACGACCTTATGAAAGATGAACACATCTGCGGTCATCCGGGTATCAACACCTCTACAGTTCGCCTGCTCCGTGAGGATATTTTGAGATATGTTCGTGAAGCAAAACACGAGCCTATATTTATAGATTTGCCAACAGAATGATACCTTAAACCTCCGTTGGAGGCTTCTGTATTCTCTTTTATTCGATAGAATTTTATAATTATGAAAATCGAAGGACTTAATTCGACAAGTTTTTGAAATTATAAGAATTTTATTAGAATTTCTCTTGACTTTTTCTTATAAATTTCTCATAATTTGAATAAGGAGGCTTCAATCATTTATAATACAAGAACTGAATTATTCGTATCTCCTAGCACATAATAATATTCAGGAGAAATTACGCCTAATCGCTTGACTTTTCTCATAAAATAGATTATAATTAGGAGAAAGGAGTGTAAATTTATGAGAAACTTTGATTACAGCGAACTTGAAAAAAGTTTATGGGACAGCGAGATAATAGGTCTTATAGCCCAGATTCACGAATATAAAGGCAGACAGGAGCTTTATCTGAAACACAAGCCTGCTGAGCTTGACCGCCTTATTGAGATTGCAAAGGTACAGAGTACAGAAGCTTCAAATGAGATTGAAGGTATCCGCACTACTAAT
>JAZSPM010000210.1:0-9342 GCA_045537455.1 Candidatus Ornithomonoglobus sp.
AAACATTTTGTATGCTCCTCTCATCTGAAAAGCAGTTCAATCAGCATTGACATAATGCCGTTGATTTGTTTTGATTCGTTTTTGCCGTAAACACATCAGTTGGCGAAAGACTCGCAGTTGTTAATGAATTGATTGTACAAATCTTCTCCAAGTCGTTCATAGGCACGTTCAATAGTACGGTTAAAGTCCTGGTTTTTGTAATGAACAATCTCCACAGACTTGCCCTGTGAAAATTCTTCAATGGTGGTAATAACGATACCATGGGATTTATAGTGGATAACCTGACCTGCTCCCACATAAATGCCGTGGTGATAGTAACATCCTTTCCACACTTTAATATGATTTCCTGGCTGCATAAATTGCTCCTTTCATTTTACTACGTTTATAATATATAAATGAAGATAACAACTTTACGGAATAAAACAGAACAATGATGTAAAAAGAATAACAATCTTCGGAGGTGCATTACAATGTACGATAATTTTGACAGCGAAATCATCACAGTTGATGAACTTATGGAAATGATTTACATAGGCAAAAACACAGCATATCAGCTTTTGAACAGCGGAGAACTGCGTGCTTTTAAAATAGGCAAGGTCTGGAAAATACCGAAAGATGCTGTAAGTGAATACATCCTCACAAAACAAAATCCCATACCGATGAACTTTGAGTCATCGGTATGGGAATTTTTAGAGATGCCCTATTGTTTTTATTACAGTTGATTAATTTACAGATTTTTTTCGCAGCACCTTTTTTTATTTACGGCAATAAAGAAAAACGAAATCATCATCAATGAAAATCCGATAATTGTAAATATTTCAGTTCCCAAACCGCCTGTATCAGGAAGAAAAATATTGTCATTTTCCACTTCATTTGTAATTATCACTGTTTTTTCAGTTTCAGAAATAGTTATTCCATTTGCAACATTACTACGATTTCCTGTTTCATCTTGCCATTGACACAATTTTTGAGTATACGAAGCATCGAGTCCGCTGACAGTTTCAGTAAATGAATACATACAGGGATTTCCATTCCCGTCATATATCGGGAGTTCCACAACTTCGGCAGTTGTCCAGTCAGGAGAGGACAAAGTGACAGTTTTATAGACTTTTCCGTTAAGAAGTATATTTACACTTACAGATGCATTGCTTAAATCAACATTATCGGGATTAATCCATTCTTTTTTTATCGAAATAAATCCCTTTTTAAGCTTATTTGTTATTTCAATAGTATTCTTATCCTCGCTTTTAACAATTGATGAAACATACTGATTTCCAATTTCATCGTTCATTAATTCTTCAATAGTATATACATATTCAACTGTGCAGTCATTATTTGTTTTTGGCAGATCGGTAAACACAAGAGTTCCTACGTTGCCTGTATAGTTTTCAATTGTACCTGTTCTGAAACTTCTTGTTATAACTGCAAGAGTATTTTTGTTTACCTGATTAAGAACAATAGTAATCGGCTTAAGAATAGCCGTAGAATTCACGGTTTCCCATGTTTTGCGAACTGTTATGTCAACTGTATCAGCTATAAATATCCAATCAGAATTTTCTGCATTTTCGTTTAAAAGAGCATATTGCTTTGCGTCATTATCCACAATTGCCACGCAGGATTTATCGTTGGTAATCTTTGTAAGAATTTTATAACTGCCGTCAGGATTCTGAAGCAGTGTGAATTTTTGATTTTCGCCATTATCTTTTTTTGTGTATATTTCTATGTTTGTTCCATCGGCAGTCTTTTTTCCGCTGACATCAAGGGCATATATGTTTGTATCATCAGATGTCAATCCCTGTGCTATAAGATTATAATATCCGTCAGAAGTTTCTTCAAGTTTCCATTTTGTACCCGTACCAAGAAGAACGTTTTTGGAGTTTGCTCCAATATTTCCGTCAACTGTAAGATATTGACCTGTTGCTTTATTCTGTATTCTGTAAATTCCACCGTTTTTTATAGCCGATTCATTTTCGGTAGTATCCTGAATATCACTTTCAAGATAAATACTGAGGTGAGGCGGCTGATTATAACCAATGTTTTGTCCTGCAACCTGATTTCTGTATTGCGTATCGTGCATCAGAGTTGTCAATCTCACATCAGTTTCATAGGGAGTACTAAAAACTCTTATAGCACTATTATCAGCAGTTCTCACAAACAATTCTTCTCGCCAGTCACCGAAAATATCCGCAGAAAGACAAGGCACATTTTTACTAGCGTTATTTGCCGAGCATCCGTCTGCGGAAAAAATATTTGAAATTCTTGTTGCAGAGGTCATTTTTGAAATGTCTACGCCGTCAAGGATTTCACGTTCAAGGTCACCGTCCCAGTAAATAAGAAAATTATTTGCAGGTGCAGGCATATTATCTATAACAGTTCCGTTTACATCAAGTACAGCATTTGCCGGTCTTGAACCCGAAAACTCTGCTCCTCTGTTTCCGTTGTAAATATTATCCGCTATTGCCCGCCCTGTATCCTTATCACCGTTTATTCGCCATATTGTTTCACCTGTTTTAGCTGCAATAAGAGATATGCCAAATGGTTTTTCTTCGTGACATACAAAAAGCTCTAAACCATTTTTGTCAGGGTCAAAATCGCCAAGATGCATAGCGTCACCGTGTCCGTTATTTGTATCCCAGAGAATTGTTCCGTTATCGTCAATACAGCATCCTCCAAGTACAAGCTCCTGTTTACCGTCATTATCAACATCGGCAGGCATACAGTTGTGATTTCCGTCGCCATATCCTGCTGTATTTTCATTATCACCCGAATCAAAACTCCACACTTCAACAAGCTTATCATTAACAACATTATATGCAACGGCTGTTGTTCTTTCATAATATCCACGAATTGAAACAGCACTTGGTTTAATTCCGTCAAGATAGCATACCGCACCGAGAAAACGGTCACCACGGTTTCCGTAGTCATCGCCCCATGTGGTACTCCAACCCTCATTGCCAGAGTTATTATTTCTTGGGAATTTGTAGTTAACCGTATCAAGTGCCTCACCTGTCAAGCCGTCAAATAATGTGTAATATTCCGCACCCTTGTATATTCTGCCCTCGTTGTTTCTATGGTCTGCATCTGCATTCCCGATAATCTTACCTATTCCGTCAATAGTTCCGTCAGCAGTTTTACAAGTCATTTCAGCTTTTCCGTCACCGTCAAAATCAGCAACGAGAAATTGAGTATAATGCTGACCTGCACGGATATTTTTTTCGAGGTCAACACGCCACAGCTTTTCACCTGTCAGACGGTAACAGTCTATATAAACATTGTCAGTATATCCCTTATTTGCATTGTCCTGTGAATTTGAGGGGTTCCATTTAACAAAGAGTTCATATGTACCGTCACCGTCAACATCACCGACAGAACAATCATTGGGACTGTATGTGCAGTCTTCACTTGTGGGAATATCCATAGAAATATCAAAATAATTCTTATCTGATTTTATAGTGCAGGTATCAATTGAAGTATTCCCTTTATCTATAGTATCAACACGATATACAGAATTTGCAGTACCGTTTTTATCAAGATAACAGGTTGCCTTATCAGCTGAACTTGTATATATAAGATTGTCGTCACGGTAAAGTCTGAATTCAGCATTATCGCTGTCACTTCCGAGAAATCGCCAACTTACAAGCATACCGCTGCCTGTATTAAAAGCGGAAATTCCTCTGTCAAGTGATTCCAATTTCATATTATTGGTAACATATCGCTCCTGTGCGTAAATATCGGCAGAATTTATTCCACATATATTTGCTGCTGTCAGAAATGCAGACGTAATCACGGATAAATATTTTCTATATTTTTTCAATTTGATTCCCTCCTAAAGAAATCAGCACCGCCCAAAATCTCGGTGCTGATATTCTTCTTTTAGAGATGCCCTTTAAGCAGTATTATGTTTCAAAAACCTTTCTGCTGAGTCGTCTTTTGGAAATGAGATATACAAACGCAATAGTGAACATACCACCGCCAATAATGGTAAACCATTTTGTACCGATTCCGCCCGTACTTGGGAGTTCGTATCCCTCCTCAATATTGTTTGCACGGAGTTTAAGCGTATTTTCGCCAACTGTACCGCCACCATTTATTGCACCCCATGTGTCGTTATAAGTAAGTTCATATGGAAGTTCAGCCAAAGTGAAGTTGCTAACATTTTCACCTGTAACGCTTATTTCTTCTATAGTGTACTTAACAGGTTCATTATTACCGTTTCCGCTGTATTTCGGCACTTCAATTACAGCGGACTTCCAACCATTTGATGAATTCAACACCACAGGATTATCTGTTGTTGAGATATTCAAAGTTTCGCCGTTAGCAAGTATTTTAACTGTTACTTCAAGGTTTGAATATCTGTCGGGGTTATCAGTAAGCCAGTTCTTTTCAATTTGCAGCTTTCCCTTTTTAAGCGAATTTACAATTACAATATTGCCTGAGTTTGTTTTTGGAACTTGTCCCATATCGTATTCAATTGTGTATTTAGAAGCTATACTATCTGCGACTTCTTCCGCTGTATAAAGGTATCTGTAGCCGTTTTCATCAAGATAAGGAACTTTAAATGTTGCGGTTCCGTTATTAGTAATAGTTTTTGATAATTGATTTCCATTTTCATCAAGAACAGGCAACAATGTTGTTAAAGGATTATTCTCCTTTTCTTTATCGGTTAAGTCTTTCCAGTTCTCGAAAGTAGTATCATTCTGTGCTTTACAGCTCCAGAGTTTTACTACAACTGTTCTGCCGTCTGTCGGAGCGCTTCCGTCAAGAGTTTCCCACTGCTTTTCTATTTTGACATCAATAAGATTATCCTGAACTTTAATATCATAGGAATCGCCGTCAGAACTCTTGGAAATATAATACTTTTCGCCCTCGCTGCTTGTAACTTCAACAGTATATGTTTCATTCTCTATAGCGTCAATCTGATACAGCTCATTTACGCTGATTACCTTTTGGGAAACGGTTTCTCCGCTGCTATTTTTAAATTTAACAGTTATATTTCCATCATGAGGTTCTTTTGTGAGCCATTCAACATTAACAGTAAGTTTTCGCTGCGGAGTATCTTTAGTATTGGCGATTGTTACCTTGTAATCGTTGTTAAGCTCGCCTTTTACCCATGAAATGCCATTAGTCGGGATGCTTGCGGTATAGCCGTCATGATTGCTTGTTTCATAGATATAGTAGTAAAGCTTTTCAACATTTGTTTCATCAACAGTTGCAGTTGCAGGGTTATCGGCTGTATAGGCAAATCCGGAAACATCTATTTCCTTTGTAAGATTGTCTGTTGTGTAATTGCCAACCACATCTAAAACTGCATCGCCTGCTTTGTATGTAGTTCCATCATTTACAATTGCAGGATTATTTCCTAAATCTGTTTTTGATGAAAGAAGAACAAAGCCAACTTCTTCATCAGGAACGCTTGCTTCTGTTACTGTATGTCCGTAAATCTCAATACCGCCGATAGTAAGTTCATCATCTGCGTTATAAAATCTTATATAACTAAATACTTTATCTTTATTTTCAGTCATAGAAAGACTTACAGTTTTACCTGTTGCAGGCTCAACTCCGTTTAAACCTCCAAGAGTATACCAAGTTTTTTGATCTGTTGAACCTTCTACTACCATATTTTTAAGACGTGAAGGTCTATATTTGTTGTCTTTTGTATCATATCCCACCCAGTAGTTAACATAATCTATACTATACAATCCATCAAGCTCTCCGATAACATAACTTGGCTTACCGCTTGCATTAAAATATTTGGTATTATCGTATGTACCGCCGTCTGCTAAGAAGGCATCTTCTTTCTTTGAAATATTTTGATAGGAAGCCGAACTTGACGACGGAGTGACCGCAAGCTTTATAGTTTCACCTACAGTAACACTTCCAATCCATTTCTTTTCCACATTAATTTTCATCTGCGGCTGATTTTTCAGCACGATATTACGGAAATCACCGTCCTCATAAGATACACCGTAAGTACCATTTGCACCTGCTTTTATGAAACCGTCATCAGTTGTACCGACATTAAGAGAAGTGAAAGAGTCGTTGATATACTCTCTTATATAATAATAGTACTTTTCACCTTGACCATTGAATGTATCAAGCTTTTCGTAATTATTAACCGCACCTGCTGCAACCTGTTCGTTATCTTTGATTTTTTCAAGTGTCTTTCCGCCAACTGTATATGTATCACCGTCTTTTACAGGTGTGCCGTTGACAGTTCCTCTGTAAATGTCATAATTTACAGTTGAATTAAAAAGACTGTTTCCTGCTGTAAATTCTGAATCGGGAATTATCAAAGATTCACCGTTTTTATCCTTAACATACCAATCTTTTTCAACGCTGAGATTCATATACTTTGTAAAGTTCTGAGCGTGGCAAATACCGTTATAGCTTCTCGAGGGTGGAAATATCATATAATAATATTCGTCTGTAACGTCCTTATCAGTACCTTCAGTATAAACATCGTCACCGTCAACATCAAAGAAAGTCATTGTTTCGATTACTCTGTATTCGCCTTCAGGAAGTTCTTTCCAGTCATAATAGTAACCGAGTTCAAAGTGCTGCGGATGATTTGCACCATCGGGAGTGAGAACAATATCATTCCAAAAAATATCATCTGTGAATTCCAGCTCTAATCTTTTACCACTTGAATTTTGGGTTGGTATAAGATTATTTATTGCAATGGTATTGTTAATGTATTTTCCGTCAGCTGTTATATAATCTTTTCCGTCGATTTTATAACGGTCAGCTTCGGGAACATCAGCAGATAATAATCCAACTGCATTTTTATCGGTAAAGTAATGAGTACCACTTTCATTAACATATTCCCAGTTGGTTTTATAAATATACTGTTTACCAAGAGATGCTGCTACCTCATCAGTAAACTTCTCCCATTTTTTGTCGGTTTCATTCCATCTCTGAAGCTGTACTACGATATTTTCATTTGGGTGAATATCAGCGTCAGAGCCTGAATATTTTGTGCCATTGGTCTGCTGTTCATTATAACCGTCCCAACGCTTTTTAAAAGTAATATGAACTTTGCCCTCAGTCTGAACATTACCTCTGTTATTAATAGGCTCCTTAGGGTCAAGGAAAATATAGATTACCTCATCGGTATTGGCAAAAATTCTGCTTGCATTAGATTGATATATTCTTGTGTCATTGCCCGTATTATCACCTGTATGACTTGCACCTTCAAAAATATCATCTCTTAAATAATAAACGTCGTATTTAGCAAGGTCAACACTTCTTGTAGCGGTCTCCGTATAATTATAATTACCCTCAACTTTGTCAAGGTTCACATAATAAGAACCTGTATCCAGTTTTGGCACATCCCAATAGCAGCTGTACTGATAACACCAGTCTTTTCTTGCCGGGTCTGTTCCATCAACAACAGTTGATGTTGCATTTTGGGAATCTTTATAGTTATCATCACCGTTTCTCTGTTTCAGAGTAATGGTGGGAGTTAAGCCTGCATACCTGTTTCCACCGGGATAACTACTGTCATTGTCCTTGTAGTCACCGAAGATAATTCGTGCCTCAATTCTTATTGTTTCCTCTGCGGCAAAAGCTGTAATAGTATTGTCGAAGCTGGATTTAACTCGTTCAGCCACAGGTACTATGAAGTTTGCCGTTGTCATACCTAATGCAATTGCGGCACTAAGTATGCGTTTTCTGATTGTTTTTTTCATTTTACCACCTCGTTTTCAGCCAAGAAGCTGTTTTTGTGCAGATATACCGCAAAATATTATCACTTAAGAAAAATACTGTTTATATTTACCAATAATATTATAATAGTATTATACCATATATTTATGAATATTTTATTAAAACAGTTTGTTTCGTTTGTAGAATTTTACATATGTTTTTTTGTTAAAAATAACCAAAAGTATTTTATAGATATAAAAACAAATAGTTATAACATTCATTTGAAACCAGACAGTATGAGGGAAGTATATTAAGGGCATAAATACTGTCTGCCGTCGTTGGACTTCCTCACCATACGACAGTATGCTTTCGTCGTCCGCCTTGACATACAGCATTTCTGCTCATCATCTTTGTCTACTAACATTTTAGGGATTGGTATTAGTTGGTGGAGTAATAATTTATCTAAATTTATTGCAATTTTACAATTTTTATGATATAATATAATTAATAACAGAAACTAAAGGAGGCTGTGCCACATGGGAAAGTATGTAAATCCTGGGAATAAAGCGTTTGCGATTGTTGCGGGCGATGATACCTATGTTGACAAAACAGGATTAATTGAGTTTACGAATAACAGAATCGGAAGAATGCGTCCGCTCATCTGCTTCAGCAGACCACGCCGTTTCGGAAAATCCATTGCGGCACATATGCTGGCTGCGTATTACAGCAAGGGCTGTGATTCAAGAGAGATTTTCTCTGGTCTGAAAATTGCTGGACTGCCGACGTTTGAAGATGAGCTGAATAAGAATACAGTTATTTTTCTTGACATACAATGGTTGAAAAGCGTTGCAGCTGATCAAGGGCAAATGGAGCAGATTGTCTCTTTTATGCAGTTGCAGGTAATTGAAGAATTGCTTGAGATTTATCCTGATATTGTTGACAAGGATGAAAAATCTTTAGCGAATGCGTTATTCACCATTAATAACGCTACAGATGAACAGTTTATTGTTATCATTGATGAATGGGATTGTCTATTCCGTGAGGCGAAAGACAATAAGTCTCTGCAAGACGAATATATAAGATTTCTGAGAGCCATGTTTAAGGGTGTGGCATCCGATGCTTTCATCAAGCTCGCCTATATCACCGGCATTCTACCCATCAAGAAATACGGCACACAGTCAGCTCTGAATAATTTCAGAGAGCATACAATGGTACAACCCTTTAGGTTGGCTGAATATATTGGTTTTACAGAAGAAGAGGTACAGTCATTATGTACTCAATATAATATGGATTTTGAGGAATGTAAGCGTTGGTATGACGGATATTCCTTTAATCGTGAGAAGTCTGTTTACAGCCCTAATTCTGTGATTAATGCTATGAATAACGGAGAATTCGGAAGTTACTGGACGAAAACTGAAACTTATGATTCACTCAGGTTTTATATCGACACCAATTTTGATGAGGTCAGAACAGCGATTGTTGCAATGCTTTCGGGTGAAATGATTGAAATTGACCCCGAGACATTCCAAAATGACATGGTGAATATTCACAACCGAGATGATGTGCTGACACTACTCGTACACCTTGGTTATCTTGCTTACGATGGCAATGATAGAGCTGTATATATTCCAAATGAAGAGGTTCGTGCAGAGTTCATCCGAGCAACGAAAAACAGTTCTCGTGAAGAACTTTCCAAAG
>JAZSPM010000097.1:0-3792 GCA_045537455.1 Candidatus Ornithomonoglobus sp.
TTCCACGACCATGATCTTGAATTCAGGTGTATATCTCTTGTTTGGTTTCCCTTTAGGCATAAAAATGCCCCCTTTCGTTAGACTTCTTTTTGGTATATTTCTATTATACCACATTGTCTAACAAAAGGGGAGCATTTCAGAGGGCATCCCTTTTGTAATTTAAGATGATTACTGCATCTTGTAAGAGTTAATCATCTTCTGAACCATACGGCCGCCGATAGAACCTGCCTCACGTGAAGTAAGGTCGCCATTGTAACCCTGCTTGAGGTTTACGCCAAGCTCAGATGCTGATTCCATCTTAAATCTTTCAAGAGCCTCTCTGCCCTTTTCTGTCATTACACCGCTGTTGTTATTTGAATTGCTGCTCATAGTTTTGTTCTCCTTAAAGTTGAATTATTGATGCCGTGATAGTATTATATTTCAAAAATAAAAAAATATAAATGGAAATTTTAGCTGTTTTTATCATACATCTATCACAAACTTATTATATAATAAAATTACATATTAAAGGAGCGTGATACTATGAAATTAGCAACTGCATTATCCGAAAGAGCAAGTCTGCAAGTTCGTCTGAATGAATTGCAGATACGCCTCAACGCCAATGCAAAGGTACAGGAGGGAGATGTTCCCGCAGAAAATCCTGTGGAACTTATAGCTGAAAAGGACAGAATTCTTGATGAACTGGAAAATCTTGTAACAAGAATTAATCTTACAAACAGCAAAACAGAATATGACGGCGTTACAATTACAGAGCTTATTTCAAAGCGTGACAGAATGAAGAAAGATGTTAATATAATGCGTTCGTTTCTCAATAACGCAAGTTCAAAAATTGACCGTTACAGCAAGACGGAAATTCTCATTAAAAGCACCGTTGATATATCTGAATATCAGAAAAAGCTTGATGTAATTTCTAAGGAATTGCGTCAGATTGACGAGAAAATTCAGGAGTTGAACTGGACTACTGAATTAATTTAACCCGAAAATAGCGGTAGTATGGCAGAGTGGATATTATCTCCTGAAAGTGAGAATGACTTTCAAAAATACTTACGATTAAGGCAATGGGCAGGCTATTTATTTTTATTATGCTCGGCAATGTTACACGTGCATTTACCTTAATGGTTTACAAATTTTTTATTATTACCGAATATCAGCTGTTATATGAGGGTGGAGTCGGGGTAGCTATAAAAAATTATCGCTTTCGCTAATGCGGAGGCGATTTTATATTTTAAATAAACTCTCCCCCATTCATAAGAACAGGGGAGAGTGATTACAGTTATATTATTAAGATATAGAAAGTGTAACTGTATCAGAAACAACCACATTTCCGTTTACATCTGTAATTTCGCAATAAACCTTTCTGCCGTTTGAGTAATTAGTCATAGTACATTCATAAGTTGAATATGTTGCCTTTGACTTGATAAATGTATCAGAATTTGCCTCGCAATAGTACCATTGATATGAAAGATCTTGACCTTTTGCAGTTACCTTTGTCTTTACCTCTGAATCAATTGGAGCAGATACATTTTCAGGCTGCTTGACAATGTATAAATCTGCTGAAAGAGTAACGGTATCAGAAATAACCACATTTCCGTTTACATCTGTAATTTCGCAATAAACCTTTCTGCCGTTTGAGTAATTAGTCATAGGACATTCATAAGTTGAATTTGTTACCTTTGACTTGATAAATGTATCAGAATTTGCCTCGCAATAGTACCATTGATATGAAAGATCTTGACCGATTGCAGTTACTTTTGTCCTAACATCTGAACCAATTGGTGCAGATGCATTTTCAGGCTGCTTGATAATGTTTAAATCAGCTGTAAGTGTAACGGTATCAGAAGTAAGCTTATTTCCATCTTTATCGGTAATTTCGCAATAAACTTTTCTGCCGTTTGTGTAATTAGTCATAGGACATTCATAAGTTGGAGTTGTTGCCTTTGCCTTGATAAATGTATCAGAATTTGCTTCGCAATAGTACCATTGATATGAAAGATCTTGACCGATTGCATTTACTCTTGTCCAAACATATGAACCAACTGGTGCGGATGCATTTTTAGGCTGGCTAGTAATGCTTAAATCAGCATAAAGTGTAACTGTATCAGAAGTAAGCTTATTTCCATGTATATCGGTAATTTCACAATAAACCTTTCTGCCGTGTGTGGAATTAGTCACAGGACATTTATAAGTTGAATCTTTTACGTTTGACTTGAGAAATGTATTGGCTTTTGAGTTGCAATAGTACCATTGATATGAAAGACCGTTACCTTCTGCTGTGACCTCTGTTTTTACTTCGGAGCCAATGGGAGCAGAGGCATTTTTAGGCTGTTTTTTTATTATTAAATCATAATAAGGAACCCAAGTTATCTCACTTCCATACTCCTCTATAATACTTTTTGTCCAACCATAAGGCTCACCAGGATAATAATATGCGATTGTGGTTTCAGGTAATCCTGAAAGACTATCTGGATGAAAACTAGGTGCAACTCCAAAAAATGTTATACTTTTTAAGTTTGTGCAAGACGATAAAATCTCAGACCCAATATATCTAACAGATTTTGGGATATTAATTTTGGTAAGATTTGAACATCCCTTAAAAGCATTTTCAGCAATATTTGTAACAGATTCATGGATTATTACATTAGTAAGTTGAAGATTATCCGCAAAGGCATTAGCAGAAATACTATCAACAGGATAATTTCCAATCATTGATGGAATTTCCAAAGAGGGAGAACTTTGATCACAACCTACTATTTCCGCTTTTCCTTTATTATTGATTGTGTAAAACAAACCATTTTTCGATGTGTAATAAGGAATAAACGTAAATTTAGTGTCAAATTTCTGTATAACACTTTCTGTCCTAGTCTGTATAGCACTTTCTGTCCAAGTCGGATTATCCGCAGGATAATATACGGTTGTTTTATAATCCGCAAATAATAAAGAATCAGGGATATCACCTTTATAATAAAATCGCTCTATCTTGGTCGGGTAATCATTATTTTGAATATATTTAACAGACTCAGGGATAATTAAATGCCTCAGATTATCACAAGTATGAAACATAAATTTAAAATTATCAAAATATTTAAGTTTGTTAGGAAGAGTTATTCTACGAAGATTATCACAATCACGGAAAGCATGATAACAAATATCCGTAATAGAACTTGGAAGAGTTATTTCTTGTACACGAGAACGTCTAGCAAAAGCATATTGATCAATACTTTTAACAGGGTATCCCTCAATCGAATAGGGAATTTTTACAGAAACATCTGAACCATAATAACCAGTTATCTTAACTACGTTACTGTATGTTATTGTGTATGCTAAACCGTTGTCAAGCCTTTTTTCCTCTGCCGAAGCGCTCATTGTAATCTCATTAACAACAGGCACACATATTGGTGCAATGCCTATTAAAAGACCTGCAGCACAGCTAATTAATCGTTTAAACATTTTTCATTCCTCCATTTTTATATAATATTTATACCTGATTTATCAAGTATATATATATTATAGCATTTACCACATAAATAGTCAATGATTTTAAAGAAATTTTATCCATATATGATATATATATATATATATATATATCATATATATCATATATATAAAAAAGAGAAAGCGAACTTCCTCTTTTTTTAATATACGGTTATTAGAGATTAACCAAGTTCTGCAAAGTACTTGATTGTTCTTACCATCTGTGATGTGTAAGAATTCTCGTTGTCGTACCAAGAAACAACCTGAACCTCATAGAGATCGTCAGAAATCTTGGAAACCATTGTCTGTGTAGCATCGAAG
>JAZSPM010000147.1:0-7241 GCA_045537455.1 Candidatus Ornithomonoglobus sp.
CGAAGTACGCAAATTTAGTGAACAATATATAATTGCTCTTAGAATGAGCGTTAATACTCCACCAAAATAGCAGAGGATTAGATTAAAAAGGATGTGATATTATGATTTTAGCAGTAGATATTGGAAATACAAATATAGTTATTGGCTGTGTTGAGGGTAAAAATATAAAGTTTACGGAAAGACTTTCAACAAATCACAAGGCAACAGAGCTTGAATATGCAATACTTTTCAAGAATGTCCTTGAAATATATTCAATAAGCCTTGAGGACATTTCCGGGGGAATAATTTCATCGGTTGTTCCGTCAATCACTAAGGTTATAAAATCTGCAATGGAAAAGCTTACACCTGAAAATATACTTGTAATCGGGCCGGGGATAAAAACAGGGCTTTCAATTCTTACTGATAATCCTGCACAGGTTGGTTCGGATTTGGTTGTTGATGCAGTTGCGTGCATTAATGAGTATCCGCTTCCGGCTATGATTTTTGATTTGGGAACAGCTACTACAATTTCGGTAGTTGATAAAAATAAAAATTACCTTGGTACTGTAATTATCCCGGGTATGGAGGTATCATTGAATTCTCTTGTCGGAGGAACTTCGCAGTTGCCTAAGATAAGCCTTGACCCGCCTAAGAATGTAATAGGAAAAAATACTGTTGAATCAATGAAAAGCGGAATTTTATATTCTACATCATCAATCATTGACGGTATGATAGAAAAAATTGAGGAAGAATACGGTGAAAAAATGACCGTAATCGCTACAGGCGGACTTGCAGAAACAGTAGTACCATTGTGTAAACGTGATATTATTTTAGATGATGAGCTTTTATTAAAAGGACTTGCAATAATTTATGAAAAGAATGTATAAAGAACGGATAATGTCCGTTCTTTTTTTGTAGTAGTGGATAATTATTTTTTATTTTTATGTTTACAAATAATATAAATTGTGTTATACTATAATAGCCAACAAATATTTTTACAAATTAATAATAAACGGTTATAGCTTTTAATTTTGGTTATTTGTATGTATTTTTAATTTTTGTTAAAAATACATACTCCACAAACATACAAATGCCTTAATAAAAGCTTTGATTGTTTAATATTTGTTGGCGCAAATGGAGTTATGTGTTTTTGGCGCATGGCTTCGGTTATGCGCTTTTTTAATTTGTGAAAGGAGGATTTTATAATGCTTCGCTGTTATAATAAGTTTTGTGTTTATAATGAAAATTCAGACTGCCATAATCCGGACGAGCCGTATATAGATAACATGGGAGATTGTGCCTGCTGTGTTATGATTGATATTAATGAAAAAAGCATAAAAGAAAATAAAGAAAAAAAGCTGTTAAAAGTACAAAAACCTGAAGCTTTCAGAGAATTTTTCAAAAAAGAAAGCTTAGAAGAATCTATAAAGGAAATGGAAAGATATATAGTTGAATTAAAAAGAGTATTGGAAAGATAAAAAATATTATTGACAAAATATATTTTTTATGATAGAATGTAGGCAAGGGGATAACATTGGTTATTCTGACAAAAAAAGTTTTTATTATTAAAAAAACCGTCTGTTTTGCAGAGCAGGCGGTTACTTTTTTATATAGATTATAATTAATAAAATAAAAAACAATATTATAGATAAATCTTTCATACTGACACCCCCATTCTATCTTATTTCAGATAAAATCTGAGTTAAAAGGTGTCAGAATAACCGCATACCCTCTTGCCTTGAGATATATTATACAACAAAAACCTACAAAATTCAATTAAAAACGTATTACAATATAAATACAAGGAGAGACATATGAAAAAAGCGTTGACAATCATAGTAATTTTTATATTATTTCTATGTTCTTCATTTGTGAAGGTTATTGCTCCGGAAGCACCACAAATTCCGAAATCAACTCCTGAACCTACACTTGAACCGACTTCTACGCCTATACCTCAAGAGCGTGAGGGACTTAATGATTTAAAATTTCAGCTTGAAGAAAAGATAAAAAGTATAAACGGTGAATGGGGAGTTTATGTAAAAAATCTGAATACAAATGAATTTCTGATGATAAACGAGCATGAAATGCCGTCCGCAAGCCTGATAAAGCTGTTTATTATGGCGGCAGTATATAATGAATTTAACAACGGAACAAAAGAAAGAAATGAAAAAATTGACGAACTTCTTAAAAATATGATTTGTGTGAGTGATAATGACAGTGCAAATAAGCTTTGTGAATATCTTGGTAACGGAGATATGATAGCCGGCTTTGATGTGGAAAATGCAAATACAAAAAATCTTGACTGTACATATACTATCCAGCAGACGGACTTACAGGATAATCGTGCAAATTCAAAGATAAGATATATCGGCAGGAATTACACTTCGCCACGTGACTGCGGACATCTTCTTGAGCTGATTTACAGAAAAGAGCTTTACAGTGAGGAATACAGCAATGAAATGCTTGAATTGTTAAAGGCTCAGGAAAGAACATATAAAATCCCGTCATCGTTACCTGATGAAATAGTGACAGCAAACAAAACAGGTGAAATGACAGGCGTTGAAAATGATGCGGCAATAGTTTATTCACCGCAGTGTGATTACATAATAACAGTCATGAGTAATCATGTTCCTAACAACGACAGAGCAATATCAAATGTTCAGTTAATATCGTCAATGGTTTATAATTATTTTAATCAATAAAAGAGGAGAATATTTTTATTCTCCTCTTAAATTTTTATTTTATTATATCTGTTCCCATGTAAGGTACAAGAGCTTCAGGAACGGTAACTGTTCCGTCCTCGTTCTGGAAGTTTTCAAGAATTGCAGCAACTGTTCTGCCGACTGCAAGACCTGAGCCATTCAATGTATGAACAAACTGTGCCTTATCCTTTGGATTTTCCTTATATCTGATGTTTGCACGTCTTGCCTGATAATCTTCAAAGTTCGAGCATGAAGAAATCTCAACGTATCTGTTATATGAAGGCATCCACACTTCAATATCATATGTCTTTGCTGATGAGAAGCCTAAGTCACCGGTTGACAATGCAACTACTCTATAAGGAATACCTAAGCCCTGAAGAAGAATTTCTGCATCATGAGTAAGTGATTCAAGCTCATTATAGCTGTTTTCAGGCTTTGCAAACTTAACAAGCTCAACCTTATTGAACTGATGCTGACGGATAAGACCTCTTGTGTCACGTCCGGCACTTCCTGCTTCTGCTCTGAAACAAGCTGAATAAGCACAGAATTTTATAGGTAAATCATCGCCTGTAAGAATTTCATCACGGAAAAGGTTTGTAACAGGAACCTCTGCTGTAGGAATCAGGAAGTATCCGTTATTTGTTACCTTGAATGCATCCTCCTCAAACTTAGGAAGCTGACCTGTACCTGTCATTGAAGCACGGTTTACCATGTACGGAGGGAAAATTTCTGTATATCCGTTATCTGTGTGAGTATTTAAGAAATACTGAATAACCGATCTTTCAAGTCTTGCACCCAAGCCCTTGTAAACTGTAAAACGTGTTCCTGCAATTTTTGTTCCTCTTTCAAAATCAAGAATATCAAGATTTGTACCGATATCCCAGTGAGCTTTAGGCTCAAAATCAAATTTTGTAGGCTCACCGAAGCGTCTTTGCTCAACATTTTCGCTGTCGTCCGTACCTACAGGACAGCTTTCGTTAGGAATATTCGGGATTCTTAGCATAAAGTTTCTCAATTCCTCATCAATCTGACGTACCTTTTCGTCAAGCTCCTTTATGTTATCGCTAAGAGCCTTCATTTCCTTGAATATTTCATCGGTGTTTTCACCATTCTTCTTCATCTGAGGAATCTTCTTTGAAATCTCATTTTGTGAAGCCTTCTTCTGCTCAACGTCAACAAGAATTTCACGTCTTTGCTTGTCAAGCTCGATTGCCGGTGTTATATCAAGGTCGTTATTTCTTTTCTTTAGTGCCTCGACTATGATTTCTGGGTTTTGTCTTAAAATTTTAATGTCTAACATTTTTATTTATCCTTTCTTACTCATTTATAAATTCATTAATTTTATCATACAGCTTTTTTTCCTGTTCGGAAAGCTTTTCAGTATCTATTACATCAAAATGTGCTTTTGCACTTTCTTTATTTCCTTCATTCATGAAATTGGCTGATGTAATAAGCTTTTCTATATTTACATTATTTTCCAAATCTCTGATTTTTTCATTCAATTCGGAAATTTCTTCTTCAAGAGCATTATTTTTTTCCATTAAAGCAAGATTTTCTTGGCTCAGTAGTGCAGCTCTTTTGGAAATTGAATTACTGATACGTTCTGATGATTCATTAAAAGATTCTTTTACATCGGGCTGATTTTTCTGAAGCTTTTCCTGACCAAAAAAC
Organism: Candidatus Ornithomonoglobus sp.; assembly: GCA_045537455.1. Taxonomy (GTDB): domain Bacteria; phylum Bacillota; class Clostridia; order UBA1381; family UBA1381; genus Ornithomonoglobus_A. The sequence goes on from JAZSPM010000147.1 coordinate 4,353, forward strand.
GACAGAATAATAAGCAGTAAAGCAACTACAAATATAAGTGCGGTGTAAAGGAACATTGACGTATCGTTATTGTTATTATTTTTCTTCGTCATTTTCCACACCCTTCCTTATTTTATTTTTTGCTTTTTCAAATGCCATTATTTCCTCTTTAAGAAGCTTAACGCTTGTCTTTCCGTTACGGACATCTCTTACGTAAGTATTGCAAGAGTTGTGACCGTAAAGAGAAGTAAGAATAATTCCGTCATCGTTGTCATTCAGCATAGCAACGGAAAAGCTCAGATTTCCTTTAACGTCGTCATATGCATCAAAGTGGATAACACCAAGTTTTTTCACTGACATTGATGTTTTACTTTCACATTCTGAAAGTCTTGAAAGAGTAACGGCATCAGTTTTGCTTTCAATCGTAGCCGCAAGGTCGTCCACCTTTTGATAATAGTCTTTCAATGCACCTATAATATCACCGTCATCGCTGTAATCAAGCAGTGTATTTATTTTTGATGAGTTTATCATTATAAGAATAAAGCAAATCAAAATCAGAACAATAATAATTGCTATAGATACAAGCAGAAGTGTATTCATTTTTTATATTCTACCTCCTGTAATTATACTCAAAATTCTGTCAAGGTCGTCGTTGCCGTAGTATTCAATCTCAATCTTGCCGCGTTTTTTACCGTGGGAAATCTTGACCTTTGTGCCAAAATCGGAGGATAAACGCTCCTGAAGGCTTTGAATTTCAACAGCTACTGCATCATTTTTAGGTGCAGGTGGCTTTGACATCGGCTTATTAAGCTGCTTTGACATAGCCTCCGCCTGACGGACATTCAAGCCGTCTTTTATAATGATGTCAGCAAGTAATTCTCTTGATTTTTCATCCTCAACCGCAAGCAATGCCCTTGCATGACCGCCCGTTAAATCTCCGTTAATTAAAAGCTTTTGGAGTTTATTACTTAAAGCAAGCAGACGCATTGAGTTTGCAACGGCACTTCGGCTTTTGCCGACCTTCTGACTTACAAGCTCCTGAGTCAGTGAGTATTCTTCAATAAGAGTTTTATATCCGATAGCTTCTTCAATCGGGTTCAAGTCCTCACGCTGTAGGTTCTCAACAAGAGCAATTTCTGCAATCTGTTCTTCTGTGTAATCCTTGATAACTGTCGGAACTGTCTTTAAGCCTGCCTTTTTTGCGGCACGCCAACGGCGTTCGCCTGCTACAATTTTATATCTTCCGTTACCTTGCGGAGTAATAACAATCGGCTGAATAAGACCGTTTTCTGTAATCGACTGAGCAAGTGCCTCAATTTTTTCAGGGTCGAAGCTTTTTCTCGGCTGATTTTTATTCGGTTCTATGAGATTTATTTTTGTTTCTGAAATATCCCTTGATTCTTCAATAATTTCAGGAACTGAGTCGCTTTCGAAAAGAGTTCCTAAACCCTTTCCAAGTCCCTTTTTAGGCATTATATCACCTCTTTTTTCATCTTCAGGCGGATTACGAAATGTAATTTTTGCGGGCTGTCGAGGACGCCAGCCCCTACACAATGGTATTTTTATTTCTAACCTTGTAGGGGACGGTCTCCTGGACGTCCCGTTTATGGTATTTCTTAATTACCTGTTTTCATATTAAATATTTTTATTTATCACTTCTTTAGCCAATGCCATATATGCTGCTGCACCCTTTGAGGTCCTGTCGTACTTTATAATAGGCTCACCGAAGCTTGGTGATTCTGAAAGTCTGATATTTCTCGGAATAACTGTTTTATATATTTTATTAGGGAAAAATCTTTTTATTTCTTCAAGAACCTGTATCGAAAGATTGGTTCTTCCGTCGTACATTGTACCTAAAATTCCTTCAATATCAATTTTCGGATTGAGCTTTTTCTTGATTGATTTCACCGTTGTTATAAGCTGTGAAACTCCCTCAAGAGCGTAATATTCGCACTGTATCGGGATAAGAACAGAATCGGCAGCGGTCAGAATGTTTATTGTAATCATTCCGAGTGACGGCGGTGAATCTATTATTATAAAATCAAAATCGTCTTTAATTTCCGATATTACTTTTTTAAGGAAAAATTCACGCTTGTCCTCATAGGCAAGCTCAATTTCAGCGGCACTTAAATCTGATGACGACGGCAAAACATACATATTAACGTATTTTGTTTTTATAATTGCGTTTTTTGTTTTTGAACTGTCGGCAAGGCAGTCATAAATTGAAAGCTCGTACTGTGAGCGTTCAATACCGAATCCGCTTGTGGAATTGCCCTGCGGATCGCAGTCGATAAGTAGTGTTTTTTTGCCGATATAAGCAAGACAGGCGGATAAATTAACAGCAGTCGTTGTTTTTCCCACTCCGCCCTTCTGATTTGTAACAGCAATTATTTTTGCCACTGTACCAAATCCTTTCTGAAAGTTTTTTCTTTATCTATTATACCACAAATTTTAAATTTGTAAATGTTTCATGTGAAACATTTTTAAAAATAATAAAAATGAAATATGTTTGTAATATGAATATTAATTGAAAATTTTGTAAAAATAGAATATAAAGGTAAATTATTGTTTAACGAGGCAAAGGCTTCCCGTTTCACTTTTGCTTTGGCAAAAGCGGCAAAGCCGGTTTCGCAAGCGAAACTGAAAGAGGGGAAGCTGTCAGCGTTAGCTGACTGATGAGGTGTAGCCGTGAAACGGCGTTAAAACAAATATTTCATCCACCTCATCCACCGCAAGCGGTCCCCCTTCCCCTCAAGGGGAAGGCTCATATAAACAATAATTTAAAACAGAAAGGATTGTATATCTCATATGGATAAATTAAAAAACAAATATACCGACGCACTTTTTGAGGCTATTTTACAGCTTGAGAGCGTTGATGAATGCTACAGCTTCTTCACTGACCTTTGTACT
>JAZSPM010000166.1:0-30210 GCA_045537455.1 Candidatus Ornithomonoglobus sp.
CTTCGCTTTTAGCCTTATTATCAGCAAGCTGTAAAAGCATAAGCTTTTTAAATAATTCAACTCCCGTTTTTGCAAGCATTCTTTTTACTGCCGCAGGGCTTGGTTCTATTCTAACATCATGATTTTCAATAAGTACAAGTATATCTTTTATCGTATCATTGTCCACTCTGAGCCTATGCAGAATATCATCAGCCATACGTTTCCCCTCTCGGTGATGACCGTAAAAATGTATGATGCCATTTGAATCTGTGCTTGATGTATAAGGCTTTCCTATATCGTGCAGAAGTGCCGCCCACCGAAGAACCAAATCAGACGGTGTATTCTTAACTGTCTGCATTATATGCTCTCCAACGTCATATATGTGATATTTATTCCTTTGCGGTTCACCAAAGCATCTTGCAAGCTGAGGTATAATATACTCAAGCAAGCCTGTTTTATGCATAACTCTGAAATAATCTGGATTATCTGAAAGCAGTATTTTATTCAGCTCACTTACTATTCTCTCACTGCTTATTCTTTTTATCAAAACAGCATATTTTTTAATTGCATCAAATGTTGACTGCTCTATATTAAATCCCAAAACCGCACTAAATCTTACGGCTCTTAGCATTCGCAGTGCATCCTCTTTAAATCTCTGCTCTGCATTGCCAACACATCTTATAATCCCCTGATTAATATCACGCTTACCACAAAAGAAATCAATCAAGCCCACAGTATCGTTATATGACATGGCATTTATAGTAAAATCACGTCTCAGGCAATCATCATGAACATTTTTTACAAACGAGACTTTTTCAGGATGTCTGCCGTCACCGTACTTCCCGTCACGCCTGAAGGTTGTTACCTCATAGCCGATATGATTAACCACAACTGTAACAGTACCATGCTCTATACCCGTATCTATAGTACGTTTGAAAATACTTTTTACATCCTCCGGCAAGGCACTTGTTGATATATCATAGTCATTGGGAGTTATCCCCATTATGCAGTCACGCACTGCTCCTCCTGCAACGAACGCCAAAAAACCCGCTTCCTGAAGTCGGGCTATTATGTATTTTACGTTGTCAGGAAGTTCTAACCGCATTTTTCCGTAACCCCCTAAAAAGTTCTCATAGTATATTATAAACTTTTTATATAGTTATGTCAAGTCAATAGAAGATATTTTATTTTAACATTTTCAGGGGTGAAATCAAAATTCCACCCCTGAAAATATTATTTCACAATTACAAACTTTCCGTCTGTGTAATCAACAGTAACCTTATCACCTTTTTGAATTTTACCGTCAATAATCTCCTCGCTCAGCAAATCCTCTACCTCGCTTTGAATTGCACGCCTTAACGGTCTTGCTCCGTATACAGGGTCAAATCCTACTTTTACAAGCTGAGTAAGCGCTGAATCCGTAAACTCAACATCAAGCTCATTTTCCTGCATTCTCTGCTTTAAATTACTAAGCATAAGACTTGCTATCTGCTTGATATTTTCTTCCGTCAGGCGGTCAAATACAATTATTTCATCAATTCTGTTAAGGAATTCAGGCTTAAACGCACGTTTAACCTCCTCCATAACCTTATTCTTTATGCGTTCACCCTCGTCAAGTTTTTTATTATCCTCGTCCGAATTAAAACCAAGCTTTGAATGAATTTTTCCGACAATCTCTTTTGCACCGAGATTTGACGTCATGATAATAACCGTATTTTTAAAGTCGATTTTTCTTCCCTGTGCATCAGTTAAAATACCATCATCAAGAATCTGAAGCATAATATTAAATACATCGGGATGTGCTTTTTCAATTTCATCAAAAAGTATTACCGAATACGGATGTTTTCTTATTCTTTCTGTAAGCTGTCCGCCTTCTTCAAATCCAACATATCCCGGAGGCGAGCCGATAAATTTTGACACTGCGTGCTTTTCCATATATTCGGACATATCAACTCTTATAAGAGCATTTTCACTGCCGAACATCACATCAGCAAGAGTTTTTGAAAGCTCAGTTTTACCGACTCCCGTAGGACCTAAGAACAGGAATGAACCTATAGGACGCTTAGGGTCTTTCAGACCTGCTCTTCCTCTCTTTATCGCTTTAGCTACTGCCGTAACAGCTTTATCCTGACCTATAACCCTGCCGTGCAGAAGTTCTTCAAGCTTTCTTAACTTTTCAGCCTCACCCTCCTTAAGGCTTGCGGCAGGAATATGAGTCCAGTCTGCAAGAATTTCAGCTATATCATCCTCAGTTATTACAAGCTCTGATGATGTACCTGTCCCCTTCCATTCCTGCTTACTCTTTTCAATCTGTTCTTTTAATTCCTTTTCCTCATCACGAAGCCTTGCCGCCTTTTCAAAGTCCTGAGAAATTATTGCTTCTTCCTTTTCGCTGTGAACCTTTTCCAAGCGTGCATTGCTTTCCTGTAAATCCTGTGGCTCTGTCTGTGATGAAAGTCTTTTCTTTGATGAAGCTTCATCAACCAAATCTATTGCTTTATCCGGCAAAAATCTGTCGCTTATATATCTTGCCGAAAGATTTGCTGCTGCTTTAAGGGCTTCATCTGTAATGCTGACACCGTGATGTGCTTCGTATTTATCTCTTATGCCCTTTAATATTTCAACCGTTTCCTCAACTGTAGGCTCTCCTACTGTTACAGGCTGAAAACGTCTTTCAAGTGCTGCGTCCTTTTCAATATACTTTTTATATTCTTTTAACGTAGTTGCACCTATAAGCTGCAGTTCTCCTCGTGCAAGAAACGGCTTTAGTATATTTGAGGCGTCAAGTGTTCCTTCTGCACCGCCTGCACCTACAATCGTATGAAGCTCATCAATAAACAGTATAACTCTGTCGTCATTTATGACCTCATCAATAGCTTCCTTCATTCGCTCCTCAAATTCACCTCTGTATTTTGTTCCGGCTATCATAGAGGACAAATCAAGAGCCACTACACGTTTTTCCTTTAACGGTTCAGGAACAGCCCCCTGGACAATCCTTTGTGCCAAGCCTTCAACTACGGCAGTCTTGCCCACGCCCGGCTCGCCTATAAGACAAGGATTATTTTTTGTACGTCTTGACAAAATCTGAATTACTCTGTCAATCTCTTCACTTCTGCCAATAACAGGGTCAAACTTATCATCCCTTGCCATTTGTGTCAGGTCTCTGCCGTACTTATTCACATTCGGCGTACTGTTATCTGCTGTGTTTTGTTTCTTTGATACATCATTTCCACCCTTAGGTATGCTTCGCATCATCTCTGCATAAAGTGTTCCTATATCAGGCACAAGCATTTCAAGAATCTTTGCACCTACGCCGTCACCATCACGAATTATCCCCATAAGTATATGCTCAGTTCCGATATAGCTGTGTCCTAAGTTTCTTGCTTCTTCCGCACTCATTTCGAGTATTCTTTTACTTCTTGGTGTAATTGGCAATTCTGTCCCTTGCGGAAGTGCATTTCCCGTACCTACATATCTTTCTATTTTTTCAATAATTTTTTCTGCTGTCACATTATGAGAATTCAAAATCTCGTGTGCTATTCCGTTTTCTTCTTTAACAAGCCCAAGCAGAATATGCTCACTGCCGATATACGTATGTCCCATTTTAACAGCACTTTCATGTGCTTCGCTTAAAGCCATTCTTGCCCTTTCAGTAAAATTCGAAAACAACATATTTATCATTCCTTTCTGAAACTAAATATTTTCATTAAGATATTTCGCTCTTTTTCTGTCTCTTTCCGCAGTATCATCACTGCCTATAAACGAAGGCGTTATATTAATCATACACTCAAGCGGCGATACAGCTCCTTTTGGGATTATTCCCATATTCTGACCTAAAATAACATCGCTTAGCAATTCTTTTGCTTCTGCACTCTCCATTGTGTATGCATATTTTAAAAGCCCGTAAGAACGCATAACCTTATTTTTAAGATAATCTCCGTTCTTTTCTTCAAGAGCTTTTCTTGCACGCCTTTCAGCATCAGTTATCTGCTTTACTACATTATTTAATTTTTCTATTATTTCCTTTTCAGAAACACCCATCGTCACCTGATTTGAAACCTGATACAGACATCCGTAAGCCTTTGTACCTTCTCCATAAAGACCTCTTACAGTTATACCCATATTAGATACAGTTGACAATATTCTTCCTATGTTATTCGTAACAGTCAGTGCCGGAAGATGAAGCATTAATGATGCTCTCAATCCCGTTCCTGCATTTGTAGGACACGCTGTCAGATAACCAAAATCCGAATCAAATGCATAGCTTACACTTTCCTCTATAACATCATCAACCCTTGAAGCCGTTTCATATGCTTCATAAAGCTTATCTCCACCCTCTATTATCTGCAATCGTATATGGTCTTCCTCCATGAGCATTATACTCATAGTTCTGTCCTTATTTATCATAACAGAACGACCTTTGCCATTAACCATCTGAGGACTTATAAGATGCTCTTCTCTCATTTTTTCCTTTTCCAAAACAGAAGCCTCATCAAGATTTATAAATTCAAAATCCTTAGACAAAGTAGAATTTGAAGAAAGTATTGAGCCTTTAATTTGTTCAGTTACCTCCTTTGTATCCTTCAAAGCTGACGGAAACGGAATACCTTCTATGTTTCTTGCAAGACGTATTCTTGTTGATATAACTATGTCTGCATTATTATCTTTATACCAAATCATTGCTTAGCCCTCCATTTCTCTTATTTTTTTATGAAGCTGTGCTGCCGTTTCATATTCTTCATTCTTTACAGCCTCACGAAGCTTTAGCTTTAATTCCTCAAGCTCACGCTTACGCTTTAGTTCCTCTCCTGATTTTGACGGAATTTTTCCGTTATGACGTGAATTTGAATGTATCTGTCTTAATGTCTCCTCCATAAACGGTCTGAAGGTATTATAACATTCTCCGCAGCCTAATTTACCTGTACGCTTAAAGTCATATAGAGTATGTCCACACACAGGACATCTTTTTTCCGTTTGTACAGGCACTCCGAAAACCCCGAAATCATTCCATATTTCATTAAACAAATCATTAAATAAATCCATTTTTATCTCCCTTTCTGTTTTTATAAAGCTGTCAGCATATTTTTTAATATTGAAGCTCTCAAAATATCTTTATGCGGCTGTGATATTATCAACGAATTATCCGATATTGCATTTATCATAACTCTTGCCGTTTTTTCATCTGCAATTCCAATCTCTGTAAGCCTTATGATACAAGCTCTTGCATTCATAAAATCTATTGAATCACCTATATTGCATATTACCCCTCTTATTGGATTTTCTTTTTGAATACGGCGTATTCTTAAATATCCGCCTCCGCCCCTGCGGGATTCTACCGCATATCCTCTTTCAGGATTAAAGCGTGTTGATATAACATAATTAATCTGGGACGGAACACAGTTGAAAATCGCCGCAAGTTCATTTCGTTTAAGCTCCACCCATTCATTTTCATCATCTCTCATAAGCTCTGTTATAAAAGCTTCTATTCTGTCACTTATACCCATAAAGTATTCACCTCTTTTGACTTTGACTTTCTTTAACCTTTCATTTATTATTATAACCTATTTTTCCAATTTGTCAATTAATAATCTGTATATTGTTTGTGAATAATTTATGAACAGAAAAACAGAGGCAGTAATTTTTTACCGCCTCTATCCTTTATCTTCCAGGAATAAGCAAACGCATACCCGTTTTTATATTATCGTCAGTCATTTCATTAAATTCCCGTATCGTCTGACATGGCACTCCGTAGCGTTTTGCTACACTCCATAAACTGTCGCCGTTCTGAACAAAATAAATTACAATTTTACTTCCGTTTCTTACTGAGCTTTCCTCACACTCAACATTTGTTATCATTTCAAACTCAATCTGTCTTGTTATATTTGCACTGATTGCAAGAATACATCTTATCTCAACCTCGCCTGCCGCATTCAGATTATATCCTGTATGCTTAACCTCTGCTTTAATCTTAGGAACTAATCCGTCACCCTCTGCATCACAGTCCATGCTGTAGCTAAATGGTATATTCTTTTTAATACTGTAAACAGGGTTTTCGTTACTGTCTGAAACATATAGAATACAAGCTTCAAGCTTACCCTCGCAAATCAGCTTATTCCTTTCAAAACCGACCTTTGTTATATATGGCTTTGTAACTACGTTATATACATTACTTACAGACGGTGCACTACTTGAAATCTCTACAATCTCACGTATTGTATTCTGAACGGAAGGTCTTGCCGCAACCTCTTCCAGACTTATCTTTTCTGAGCTTGCAGTAGTCTTTTTATACGGAACATAGCAATCCTCTATCATATCCACTTCAACACTCTGGGCTGCCTTTAGCTGTGCTGTAACAATTACAGATGCAAGCGCTTCACGCAAATCGCCGTCCGTATCTTCTTCTATTAACAATTCACCTTCTTCAATACTGTATTCTATTTCACATTCAGTATCCTCCGTCAGTCCTTCCATATCCCATACCTCAGCAAACGGAAGCTCGCCTTCAAAAAATTCTATTTTACCGTCATTACCGGTATATAAAATACAAAGTCCAATACTTCCCTTTGCCATAATACGCCCGTTAATTACGGTATAGTCAACATCACGCATTATGTAATCGGCCTTCAGTACTTCGCCCACAGAGCTTTGCCCTGACGGAACAACAATTCTGTCCCTTACCCTGAACGAAAATTCATCAACACCGATACTGTTACGCAGAACAATCGACTGACGTTTTATTTCCATATCTTCTTCGCAGTCAACCGCCGGTTCAATATCTATAGTACGAATAATTTCATAATCAATTTCGACTATGCTCTTTATTTTAAGCTTACGGCTATTTGTAAGTGAAAATTCTGCACGTTCAACGCTGCTGTTTACTATTGCAAAATCCGTCGAGTCAATTTTTTTATTTGAAATGTTTTCTTCAAAATCAAATGAGGTCAGAATGCTTTTTATGCATTCAGTCTCTGAATCGGGAATATACAGAATTTTCAGGTCAACTCGTCCTTTTACACTGATACTGCCTTCATTAATTTCTTTTTCAGTTATACACGAAACTGCATCAACCTGCAATATTTTTAAAATATCAGGCTTTGAATCAGGCACAATAATATCACCATCTACCGTCTTTTGTACAGTTGAATTTACAACTACATCGTTTACTTTTATATTTTCCTTAATAAGTTCCATAACAGGCTTCTTCCTTTCACAAAAAAATCTCATAGTAAATACTATGAGATTTCTTTTAAATATATGATAACTTATTTTACAGAAGTAATAATTTTCTTCCACTTTTCGTATGCTTCATCCCAAGCAGCACTGTCCTGAGGCTCATATTCAGCAATATCAAATGAGTTCTTAACTACCTTACGTCCTTCATTCAAATCCTTAATTGCACCAACAGCCATAGCCTGAACTACAACATTACCTATACTTGTAGCTTCAACAGGTCCTGCACTTACCTTACGCTTTGTAGCGTTTGCAGTAAACTGACAAATCATCTTATCCTTGATTCCGCCGCCGACAATGTTTACAACATTATATTTATTGCCTGTAACATCCTCCATACCCTCAACAGTTTCACGGTACTTAAACGCAAGCGACTGAGCAATACATCTTACTATCTCGCCCTTTGTTTCAGGAACCTTCTGTCCTGTCATTTCACAGTATTTCTTTATACGCTTAGGCATATTACCCGGAGTCTGGAATTCATGATAATCAGGGTCTATAAGACTCTCAAAAGGAGTTGCCTCGTTTGCCTGACGTTCAAGCTCATCAAAGCTCAAAAGCTCACCTTCTCTATCCCATTGACGTCTTGATTCCTGAATCAGCCACAAGCCCATAATATTCTTCAGGAAACGGATTGTCTTATTAACGCCGCCCTCATTTGTAAAGTTATATTCAAGTGCATCGTCTGTGATGTTAGGCTTATCAAGCTCAACACCCATAAGTGACCATGTACCTGATGATATGTATATGAAGTCCTCACCGTCAACTACAGGAACTGATGCAACAGCTGAGCCTGTATCATGTGAAGCAACAGCAATTACAGGAATTTCAGCAACACCTAATTCTTCAGCAAGCTCAGGCTTTAATTTGCCTACAACCTCACCCGGATATACCATATCTGCAAATATATCTGTAGGAATACCCATTTTATCAAGAAGGTCTTTTGCCCATTCCTGCTTTTCACTATCAAACATCTGAGATGTTGAAGCAATAGTATACTCATTCTTTTTAACGCCTGTCAGGAAGTAATTGAATAAATCAGGCATGAACAGCAATGTCTTTGCTTCCTTTAATGCAACGCTATCTGAAAGCTTTGCACTAAGAAGCTGATATATTGTATTGAACCAGTTAAACGCAATACCTGTGCTTTTGAAAATTTCTTCTTTTGGTACTATTTCAAATGCTTTATCATACATACCCTCTGTACGTGTATCACGGTAATGATACGGATTACCCAAAAGCTTGTCATTCTTATCAAGCAAGCCGTAGTCAACACCCCATGTATCTATACCGATACAATCAATATCTCTATCACCTGAGTTTGCACACTTTAATATACCCTGCTTTATTTCAAAAAACAGTCTAAGTACGTCCCAATGCAAATCTCCGTTAATGTCAACAGGGTCGTTAGAAAAACGGTGCTTTTCTTCAAGTGTAAGCTTCTCCCCGTCAAAAGTAGCAAGCATTGCACGACCTGACGATGCACCAAAGTCAAATGCTAAAAATTTATACGTTTTCCCCATTATGTTTCTCTCCTTTTATTATCAATATTATAATATCTTATTATATAATATTAAGGCACATTTGTCAATATTTTTTAAAATTATTAAATTTTTGCATTTTATTTTATGTCCCCTATTGACAAATCATTGCATATGATATATAATGAACATATGAGCAACCATTCATTTGATGGGAGGTGTTTTTATGAATGAGCATAATCATGAACATAGTATTTGTTGTCATGGAGAACATTCCTGCGAATGTCACCATCACGAGTATTCGGAAAGCAAGGAAATGTTTTTAAGACTGATTATCGGAGGAATAATATTTATAACAGGATTTTTTATTCCTGAACCTGTTTCTATATTCATTTTTATTATAGCATATGTTATTCTTGCAAAGGATATATTTATGAGTGCTATAAAGAATTTATTCAAAGGTCATATTTTTGATGAAAATGCCCTGATGACAATAGCAAGCCTCGGAGCATTTGCTATAGGAAGCTATCATGAGGCAGTTGCCGTAATTTTGTTTTATCAGATAGGCGAGCTTTTACAGCATAAGGCTGTTGAAAGAAGCAGACGTTCTATTACAGAGCTTATGGATATACGTCCTGATTACGCAAATGTACAACGTAACGGAAAAACTCTTAAAATCTCCCCTACCGAGGTTATTATCGGAGAGATTATTGTTGTAAATCCCGGCGAACGTATCCCTCTTGACGGAGAAGTGGTTTCAGGTGAAGCGTATCTTGATACACGAGCATTGACAGGCGAAAGTGTACCTGTAAGGGTACATAACGGCAGTAAGGTATTAAGCGGTTCTGTATGCTCTGATTCTCCGTTAAGGATAAAGGTCGAAAAGGAATTTAAGGAAAGTACCGCATCAAAAATACTTGATATGGTTCAGTATGCACAGTCTCAGAAAACTCAATCAGAAAGATTTATAACTAAGTTTGCAAGATATTATACACCTGCCGTTGTAGCTTTGGCTATTCTTATTATGCTGATACCATCACTTATCACTCATGACATTAAAACATGGATATACAGAGGTCTGCTTTTCCTTGTTGTTTCATGTCCATGTGCTTTGGTGGTATCTGTACCGCTCGGATTTTTTGCAGGAATAGGCTGTTCTTCAAAAAATGGAATATTAATTAAGGGCAGTAATTATCTTGAGTCACTTTCCAAGCTTGACAGCGTAGTTTTTGACAAAACAGGAACTCTTACAAAAGGTGAATTTAAGGTTATCGATATACGTACTCATCTTGACAAATCAGAATTTCTTGAGCTTGCGGCATATGCAGAATACTATTCCTCGCATCCGATAGCTATATCAATAAAACAGGAATACGAAAAAAATATTGATGAAAACAAAATAAAAAATTACAGAGAAATATCAGGCATGGGAATAAGTGTCCAAATCAATGACAAAGAAGTTTTATTAGGTAACAGAAAGCTTGTACAAAATGCTCCCGAATCGGCACACAACGCAGTTTATATGAGCATAGATGGAGAATATGTCGGATATATAATAATTGATGACAGTATCAAGCCCGATGCAAAGCAAACCATAGAAGCTCTTAATAAAGAAGGAATTAAAACTGTAATGCTTACAGGAGACACCGCAGAAAATGCTGAGTTTATAAGCACTGAGCTTGGAATAAACACAGTATATTCACAGTTACTTCCTCAAAACAAGGTCTGCCGTATTGAGGATATACTAAATAATAAAGCAGAAAAATCAAGCGTCGCTTTTGTTGGTGATGGGATAAATGACGCACCTGTTCTTGCAAGAGCCGATATAGGAATAGCTATGGGAGGACTTGGCTCTGACAGTGCAATAGAAGCAGCCGATGTAGTCCTTATGACAGATGAACCGTCAAAAATACTGACTGCTGTTAAGATATCAAAGAAAACCATGCGTATTGTAAGAGAAAATATTATTTTTGCTTTGGGCGTAAAGGTTTTTATAATGATTTTAAGTGCTATGGGGCTTACAAACATGTGGCTTGCCATATTCGGTGACGTGGGAGTTGCATTAATCGCTGTATTAAATTCCTTAAGAGGATTTCAAAATAATCGGTAACAAAGACAAGACCTGCATCATATACTATAATAAAGTTAAAATTCGGAAGTGATGTATATGGTTAATTTTTGCGTAAGAGGATGTGCAAAAGCCGCAGGTCTTACTGCTCTTGCCTTTTGCTTAGGTGTAATCGCCGGACTATTTTTCCCCATTGCATTCGTAGCTGTAATTGAAACAATTCTGTTAGTTACATTTGGTTATCTGTGTTTATTCAAGTGGTAAAGGAGAGTTTTTTTATGAAAGTAGTAATTTTAAAAATGCCAAAATTCCTAAGAGGTATCACAAAAGCAATTTTTAGAATGTAAATATTCCACAAAAATAGGCTGTTGCATTAAGCAACAGCCTATTTTAATACATTTGTGAATTTCTTCGTATACTTGGTGACGGTTCAGGTGTTGATATTGCCGAAATTGTTTCTGACATTTGGGCAACTTGCTCCTGCAAATCAGCTATTTCCTGCTGAAGCTCCTGAACCTTTCGTTTAAGGTTCAGATTTTCTTCTATTGCCGCCGATACATTCTGATGCTCCGCACTATCTGAGCCTCTTATTAAGCCTATAATACCAAGAAACAGTAATATAAGTCCAATCACTACTGCAAGTATTATTAACAGTTTTTTAGCCTTTGAAGGGCTTTTTTGATTAATTAATCTATAACTTTGCATTTATCAAATCCTCTTTTTATTCTTACGACGGATATACCTCTATCATTTCAACACCTGCAAGTGCTTCTTCTATTAAAGCTTCGACATCAAGCTTACTTTCGCTCTTTTCTATGTTCGCACGCTTTGGATTTACCGTAGGGTGCTTTGGAGTAAATACCGTACAGCAATCCTCATACGGAAGTATTGAAGTTTCAAAGGTACCGATTTCTCTTGAGCGGTCTACAACTTCAATCTTGTCCATTCCGATAAGCGGTTGCAAAACAGGCATATCTACTACAGCGTTTGTTACATCCAACGCCGCAATCGTTTGTGATGCAACCTGTCCAACACTCTCACCTGTGATTAGTGCAAATGATTTTGTCTGTCTTGCAATACGTTCTGAAATTCTCATCATAAATCTACGCATAAGAAGCGTCATGTGTTCTTCAGGGCAATGCTCTCTTATCTTTAACTGAATTTCCGTAAAAGGAACAATATACAGATTGATTTTTGATGTATATCTTGCAATAATTGATGCAAGCTCTATAACCTTTTCCTTTGCTCTGTCAGACGTATAAGGGTATGAGAAAAAATTTACGGCATTAATCTCAACACCTCTTTTGGCTATCATATGACCTGCAACAGGGCTGTCTATGCCGCCCGAAAGAAGTAGCGTCGCTTTTGAGCCTGTGCCTATTGGCATACCGCCCTGACCCTTCACTTTATTTTCTGCACAATAAACATATGCTGCAAAATCACGTACTTCAACCTTTACAGTTTTTTCGGGATTGTGAACATCAACAAGAAGTTCAGGAAATCTATCGTGTAGATATCCGCCTATTTCCTGACTAAGCTCTACTGAATTATACGGAAATTTCTTGTCTGAACGCTTTGACTCTACCTTAAATTTTGTTCCTGCAGTAAGGTCATTCTTCAGATATTCCTCAGCAGTCTGCTTTATGCTATCCATATCCTTTTCACAAACTGCCGCTTTTGTAATTGATACTATTCCGAATATTTTGCTCATTCTGTCAAGAACAAGGTCAATTTTTTCTTCCTCAAGAACTTCAACATATATTGTAGCCTGCGCAAGACGCACCTTTACTTTTGCTACGTTTCTTATGGCATTTATGATATTATTCATCAAAATACTTTCAAATCTCGGACGGTTACCGCCTTTGAGTATTATTTCCCCGTATTTTGCAAGCAAAATTTCTTTCATATTTTTATCACCTTATCTTATATATTTTCGTATGGTCTTAAACTCTGA
Source organism: Candidatus Ornithomonoglobus sp. (assembly GCA_045537455.1). GTDB lineage: Bacteria > Bacillota > Clostridia > UBA1381 > UBA1381 > Ornithomonoglobus_A. The sequence continues at coordinate 12,713 of JAZSPM010000166.1, forward strand.
TACTATTGTTTTAACAGCATATTCTTCATCTTCTGAACTTAAAGGCTCAGAAAAACTGAATCTTATAGCTCCGTCAATTTCTCTTTTTGTTTTCCCCATTGCTGTAAGCACATGAGACGGTGACGGCTTATGAGACGAGCAAGCCGAGCCTGTTGATACATATATCCCTTTTGCTTCAAGAGAATGAAGTAAAATTTCCGCTTTTATTCCGCAAAACGAAAGATTTAATACGCTTCCTGAATTATTATATTCAGAACCGTTAACTATTACATCGTCAAGCTCCTCAAGTATCTTTTCTGCAAAACCGTTTCTGAACTTTCTCATTTCTTCATTGTTATATTTATATGCTTCAACAGCCGCACCAAAAGAAACTATTCCGGCAGTATTTTCAGTTCCCGGTCGAATCTCTTTTTGTTGTTCTCCGCCGTATATTAACGGTTTTATATTTACTCCGTTTTTTATATAAATAGCACCTGTGCCCTTGAATCCGTGTATTTTATGAGATGATATGCTTATTAAATCAGCACCCCATTTTTTAGGCTCAACCGGAAGTTTGCCAAAGGACTGGACACAGTCACAATGAAGCAATGCTTTAGGCGCTTTTTTACGCATAAGGCCTTTAATTTCATCAACAGGCTGTACTGCACCTGTTTCATTATTTACGTGCATTACACTTACAAGCGTAGTATCCTCTGTTAACAGTTCTTCAAGCTCCGAAAGACTGATATGACCGTTTGTATCTACCGTCAGATAGCGAACATCAAAACCTTCTTTTTCAAGACGCTTAAAGCACTCCAGCACAGACGGATGCTCTATTGACGTTGTTATTACTCTTTTACCGAGCTTTTCACGTGCGTAAGCAGTTCCGAAAATTGCCGTATTATTCGCTTCTGTTCCACCCGAAGTAAAATATAAGTCATTTTTATCTATTCCAAGCTTTGAACATATTATCTCTTTAGCTTTATTTATCTGCTTCTCACTATCTAACCCAAGTCGGTGCAGCGAGGACGGATTGCCAAAGCACTCAGCACTCTCCATAAACGCCCTTACCGCCTCAGCACATGGCTTTGTAGTTGCCGCATTATCAAGATATATAAGCTTATTCTCCATTACTTATTACCACTATTCCCCTACCCTTTTTTACCGTAATTTCAGCCTGCTGTGAAATCACTACATTGCTGTTTCCTCTTGCTTCTCCAAAATAAAGCGTTTCATCATTTAACGGATATTCCAAGCCCGAAGCTGTCATACCCTCCATATCTCCGTCAAGAGGAATTATCGACAGGGTTTTCCCTTTTTTATTATTTATTTTTATCTTATCTGTAATCGGATAAATTTCACAATGCTCGTTTATCAGGCATCCGTTTTCACATCTGAATAACAGCAAAATATTATTGATTGTATGGTCAAGTCTTGTTCCAACCATACCAACAAGCATAATATCCTTGAATCCGTTTTTTACAGCATAATCAACGCATAGTTCTCCGTCTGTAAAATCTTTTCTTGTCGGATACTCAATAACCTTTACTGCTCTTTGAGATTCAGGCTTTATACTGTCAAAATCTCCTATCAGAACATCTGCCGTCACATTCATCGCTTTAAGATGATTTGCACCGCCGTCAGCACAAATTATAAAATCATCATCGCATATCAGGCTTCGTATATATTCATAATTCTCAATAGTACCGTTACCTACTATTACTGCGCGCATTCCATTATCCTCTTTACTGAACCTGTAATATCATCATTAAATACAGCCGAGCCTGCAACAATAACATCTGCTCCTGCCGACAACGGTCTGTTTACGTTATCAGCCGAAACACCGCCGTCAACCTGAATATGCAGTTTATCACCTGCAATTTTTCTAAGCTCCGTAATCTTAGGTTCTACATCAGCAATATATTTCTGACCGCCATAGCCCGGAAATACAGTCATACAAAGAATCATTTCAACATCATTAAGATACGGAAGAACCAAGTCTATCGGTGTATCAGGATTTATAGCTATTGCCGGCTTACATCCATGCTCTTTTATAAGGTTTATACATCCTGCTATATCTTCTGTTGCTTCTGCATGAACAGTTATTCCATCAGCACCCGCCTTTGCAAATGCCGCTATATATTTTTCAGGATTCTCTATCATTAAATGTACATCAAAGAAAATATCCGTATATTTTCTCAATGATTCTATAACAGGCATAGCAAAGCTTATATTCGGTACAAAATGACCATCCATAACATCAAGATGCAACCATTGCGCACCTGCCTCCTCCGCTTCCTTAACCTGCTTTGCAAGTATTCCGAAATCCGCTCCTAATATTGATGGTGACAGTATCATTTTTATTTATCCTTTCAAAATTATTTTTGCCAATCCTTAATCAGCTTTAATTTCTGGTATATTTCTTTATAGCTTTCATACCGTGACTCTACCAGCTTACCGTTATTTAACAGTTCTTTTACAGCACAGTCAGGCTCATTAATATGTGAACAGCCTCTGAATCGGCATTGTTCATTACATTCTAACATTTCAGGGAAATACTTCCACAGCTCATCTGCCTTGATTCCTTCAATTTCAAGCGAGCTAAAACCCGGAGTATCAAGAACATACCCTCCGTCAGAAAGCTCAAACAATTCGACGTGTCTAGTTGTGTGCTTACCTCTGCTTATTTTTTCACTGACCTCACCGGTCTCTATTTCTTTATTGGTGATAAGACTCAAAAGACTTGATTTCCCCACACCGCTGAGTCCTGCAAATGCAGTTATTTTATTCTTTATAATTTCATTCAGACGTTCTATGCCTTTATTATTTTCAGCCGAAGTCATAAAAACCTCATATCCGGCAGTTTTATATATATTTTCAATATCTTCTCTTAATGTAAGGTCTGTTTTATTAATACATATAATTGGTTTAATTCCACCGATTTCTGCATTAATGAGCATCTTGTCAATAAGAAATAAGCTTGGTTCAGGTGACGCCGCCGCTACCACAAGTATCAAGGTATCAATATTTGCAACAGGTGGCCTTACAAGCGAAGAAGTTCGCTCATGAATCTTCACAATCGAACCCTTCCCATTACTCATTGTTTCAATTTCTACTCTATCGCCAATCATAGGTATAATATGCTCCTTGCGGAACACACCTCTGGCTTTACATTCGTATTCTGATTTATCGGCGGTTCTTACATAATAAAAACCGCCAATACCTTTTACTATAATTCCATTCATATTAATTAAAATCCATTGTTTTTTGAGCTGCTAATGCACCATCTATATACGCCTGTACCTCAACCTCTCCGTAGCCTGATATATCAACAGAAACGTATCCTTCGCTCTTTGAATGAGTACCTACATGAACAGCCTGACCGTTTGCCAATATCTCAACAGAAACTACATCATCTGCACTGTCAGGTATTTTAACCGTAAAGTTCTGTGTACCCATTGATGGCTTTTCATCATAGGAATTTCCGTTCATATCCTGAGAAGGAACATCTGTAGCAGCCGGCTCCTGAGCTTCAGGTGCCGTAGCCTCTCCACTTGATTCAGATGATTCTCCTGATGAATTATTTTCTTCATTCGCCTGTTCTTCCTCGGTTTGTGTACTTTCTTCATTTCCGCTTGAAACAATAACAGTTACATATGAACCCTTTGCAGCTGTTCTTGAGCCTTCAGGGCTTTGTGATATAATAATTCCTTCTGCCGCACCCGAAGCCTTTCTTGTTACAGTACCAAGCTTCAAACCACGCTCATTAAGAATTATTTCAGCCTGTTCTCTGCCGTATCCTGTTACATTTGGAACTTCAACCTTCTGAACAGTTGCCGGTGCCTGTGTTGCCGTTACTCCTCTACCTGTGCTTACATGAAGTGTTACTATATCGTTTTTGTTTACCTTTGTACCTGCAATCGGTATCTGACGTATTATCTTACCTTCTGCAACAGAGTTTGAAGAATCCTCAATTACTCTATAATTCAAGCCTGCCGCCATAATCTGAGATATAGCATCATCAAAGTCTTTGTTTATGGTATTCGGTACTGCAATATCACCGCCCGAAGCTCCGATTGATACTATCAATTTTACAGTTGAGTTCTTAGGCAAACTCGTTCCTTTTTCAGGATTCTGAGTGATAACCTTTCCTTCTTCAATATCGTCGGAAAGCGAGTATTCAATTTCATCATCTAATCTTAATTCAAGCTCCTGAAGCTTCATAGTAGCTTCTTCAAGAGTCATATTTGCTAAATCCGGAACTGTAGAGCGTTTTGTTCCGCTTACTATTTTATACGCCCCAAACGCAATAAGAAGTATTGCAACAACTGTACCCAATGCAAGCAACACAGCAAGTCTGTCCTCTTGCTTCTGAGCTGCTGTTTTTTGCTTTCTTACTTTTTTACGTTTCTTTGAACGCTTATGCGTATTTTCTTCTTCATCATAATTATCATCGTCGTAATCATCATAATCATCGTAATTATCGTCGTCAGAATATACCGGATCTTCATCAATTCTTACATCCTCAATACCAAATGATTCATCGCTTACCGGGATTCCGTCTCTTGAAGGAAGCGGTTCTTCCGCAAGTACAGCGTGTAAATCATCAAGCATTTCATTTACATTCTGATAACGTGCACCCTGCTCCTTTGATATTGCCTTCATTACTACATAAGCAAGGTCTGTAGGAATATCCATATTAACGCATTTTACATTGACAGGCTCCTTTTCAAGGTGCATCAAAGCTACCGATACAGGCGTTTCCCCGTCAAACGGGACCTTACCTGCAAGCATCTCATAAAGAACAACACCAAGTGAGTAAATATCACTTCTTGCGTCAGTAAATCCACCTCTTGCCTGTTCCGGTGAAATATAGTGTACAGAGCCTAATGCTGTGCCGCCGACTATTGTTGTATCAGCCGCAATAGCTCTTGCTATGCCGAAGTCTGTAACTTTGAGGGTTTTATCAGCCGTCATTATAACATTCTGCGGCTTTATATCTCGGTGAATTATATTCTGAGCATGAGCCTCACCCATACCCTGTGCTATCTGTATAGCATAATCGCAAGCTTCCTGCCATGGAAGTGCCCCTGTTTCCTTTATGTAGGTTTTTAAGGTAACACCGTCAACAAGCTCCATAACCATATAATTTGTGCCGTCTTCCTCACCAACATCATATACAGATACCACATTGTTATGTGACAGGGATGCCGACGCCTGTGCCTCTTTTATAAAGTTTGTAACAACCTGTTTATCATCCTCAAAATTTTCACGCAGTATTTTTATTGCAACAAATCGGTTAAGCAGAGTATCCTTTGCCTTAAAAACACTTGCCATTCCGCCTGCACCGATTTTTTCAACTACATCGTATCTTCCGCCAAGGGTAGTACCTACAAGATTTTCTATATTCATCAGTTTTGCTCCCTTCTCATCGCCACTATCGTTATATTATCACGTCCGCCTCTGTCGTTAGCCATATCTACTAACCTTTGCAGACCTTCTTCAAGATTTTCACTATTATTTATCTCATTTTTTATTTCTTCATCTTCAACGAAGTTTATAAGCCCGTCACTGCAAACCAAAAGAGTTCCTCCCTTGTATTTCTTTACAGCAGTGTCAACCTTAACTATATCCTCTGTTCCCATTGCACGGGTTATGAAGTTCTTTTTAGGATGATGCTTTGCCGCTTCCGGAGTAAGCTCACCTCTGTCAATAAGCTCCTGAACATATGAATGGTCTCTTGTTATCTGTTTTATTTCGTTTTCATCTATTGCATATGCCCTCGAATCACCTATATGAGCTATTATCATATTTTCCTTATAAACCATGACAAGAGTTGCTGTTGTACCCATTCCCATTACTTTATAATGATTCTGTGCATAAGTATATATAATACTGTTGGCAGATATAAACGCCTGCCTTACAACCTCTTCTGCCTCCGAATAACTCAAGTCCGAAACAAGATTCAAAGAAAGATGATTTGATATTATATCAACTGCCATCTGACTCGCTACCTCTCCGGCTTCGTGACCGCCCATTCCGTCTGCAACAAGTATATATGGAAATTTGCCGTCACCATGTGCAATACAGCTATCCTCATTTATTTTCCTGACTCTACCTACATCGGTAATTAAGCCGGTTTGCATTTTTTATTCACCTCATTTTCAATTTATTGTATTGTCTTTTTCCTTAGTTGTCCGCACGAAGCGGATATATCTGAGCCTAATTCACGTCTCACTGTAGCATTAACGCCCAAATCCTCTAATGTTTTTTGAAACTCTCTTATTTGTGCGTTTGTACCTTTTCTGTATTCACGTTCCTCTACCTTATTTACAGGTATAAGATTCACATGAGCCTTCAAAGGCTTTACAAGAGATGCAAGCTCTTTTGCGTTTTCTTTACTGTCATTTACTTCATGTATCAATGAATATTCAAAGCTCAGACGTCTGCCGGTTTTTTGTAAATACTCCTTGCAGGCTTCTATAAGCTCTGATATTTTATACTTATGATTTACAGGCATTATACTGTCCCTTATAGTATCATTTGGAGCATGAAGCGATATTGTAAGCGTTATCGGCAACTCCTCATCTGCTAATGCCAAAATCCCCGGAACAAGCCCACAGCTTGATATTGTTATATGTCTGTAGCCAATGTTCAAGCCTTTTTCATGATTTACATTATGCAAAAACTTAATAACATTATCATAATTATCAAGCGGTTCTCCAATTCCCATCATAACAATGTTTGATATTCTCTCACCCATATCCTTTTGGGCAAATATCACCTGATTCAGAATCTCACCGGCTGTAAGATTTCTATACAAGCCGCCTATCGTTGATGCACAGAATCTGCATCCCATCCTGCATCCCACCTGACTCGAAATACATATCGTAAGCCCATGATGATAACGCATCACAACGCTTTCTATACAGTTTCCGTCAGGAAGCTCAAACAGATATTTCACCGTGCCATCAAGCTGAGAAACATATTTTTCCCGAATCTTCAGCACCGAAACATAAGTATTTTCAGATAATTTCTGACGTGTTGCCTTAGAGATATTAGTCATTTCATCATAGCCTTCAACACCTCTGTGCAGCCATTCAAATATCTGTCCTGCTCTGAATTTAGGCTCTCCTATACTTTTCAGGTACTCCTGTAATTCGTCAAATTCAAAATCCTTTAAATCAATCATTCTTTTTTAACTTGCAGATATAAAATCCGTCCGTTCCGTCAATATGCGGATAGAAAGTTTTTTCATACAGCTTTTCAAAATTTTTATTACTTTCAAGAAAGCTGTTTATAACGCCTTCATTTTCCGCTTTGTTTACGGTACAGGTAGAATATAATATCTGTCCTTCATTCTTTAAGTATTGTACGGCATTTTTCAATATATCAAGCTGTACCGTACTAAAATCGTCATTTTCTGTTCTGTTCCATTTTATATCGGGCTTTCGTCTTAAAATCCCCCAACCTGAGCATGGAACATCACACAAGATTTTATCAGCTGATTCCTTTAATGATTCATTACACTCAAGTGCATCAGCTATTTGTGCTTCTATTATGCTGATACCAAGCCTTTTGGCATTTTCCTCTATCAGCTTTATCTTATGTTCATATATATCAAAGGCAAGTATTCTTCCCTGATTTTTCATTAATTCTGCCATATATGTTGTTTTTCCACCCGGAGCGGCACATATATCAATAACAGTTTCGCCTTGCTGTGGATTCAGTTCTTCAACAGCCGCCATCGCCGCCCTGTCCTGAACAGTATAAAAACCATTCTTATATAACTCATCACTGCCAATATTCAGACCACTGCATACAACCGCATTGTTGCTCTTTTCAGCATTAAATTCTGAAAGAAGCTTAATCAACTCATCAGCATTAGTTTTTAAACTGTTAGGTCTTAAATTAAGCTCAGGCTCTTTATCAAAAGCCGCCATAAGCTGTTCTGTAAATTCATATCCAAAATCCGCAATCCACTTATCGCAAATCCACATCGGAAAAGAATATTTCACTGAAAGATATTTCGTTCTATCTTCAGGATACTCTATTTCGCCCTTTGAAGCACTTCTCAGCAATCCGTTTACAAACCCTGCCGATGCTCCATGTCCGTAACGTCGTGCAAGCTTTACACTTTCATTCACCGCCGCACTCTGCGGAATTTTATCCATAAAAAACATCTGGTACAAGCCCATACGTAAAATCAGATGAATGTATTTTGAAAGCTTTTTTATCTTGATTTTACTGTATTGCTCTATTATATAATCCAATGTCAGCTTTTTACTTATAACTCCGTAAACAAGCGTCGTTACAAAAGCTCTGTCACGCTGTTGCATTTCAGCAGGAATTGCAGTCTTTAATTCAAGATTTGGATACGCACCCTCATACTCTGTTTTATACAAAATAAGAAGTGCTGTTTCTCTTGCAGATTTCATCAGTCTCTCCGTCTGTTATTTAATATCAAAAGTAATCTTAATAATTGCAGTGCCGTTGATGCTACAGCAGATACATATGTTAACGCCGCCGCAGTAAGCGTTTTCTTCGCACCCGAAAGCTCATCACCCTCAAGAAGCATCATTGAATCAAGCGTTTTTATTGCACGTCTTGAAGCATTAAACTCAACAGGAAGTGTAATCACCTGAAACAGCAACACAAGCCCAAACAATATAGCTCCAAAAAACGCAAGCTGAGTCATTCCCAGAACCAAGCCCAATATGAATAACGGCATCGAAAGAGTGTTTCCTATATTCACTATCGGCACGATTGAGTTTCTTATTTTTATTGGTGCATATCCAACCTGATACTGAACCGCATGACCGCATTCATGTGCCGCAACACCGATTGCCGCAACAGAATCAGAATCATGAGTCGCATCCGACAGACGAATCACATTCTCTTTAGGGCTATAATGGTCTGTAAGGTTTCCTTGTACCCTCTCAATACGTATATGATGCAATCCGTTTGCGTCAAGAATACGCCTTGCCGCAACTGCTCCTGTTATTCCGCGTGAGCTTTTTATCTTATCATATTTACTAAATGTTGCTTTAACTCCAAAGGACGCAAATAATGTCAGTAAAAACGCAAATATTACAAGCGTATATGTTGGGTCAAATCCATAATAAAATGGCATACCGTAGTACATATTAAAATCCTCGCTTTCAAAATTAACTATCCTAATATACTTCCGATTTCTATTTCATGTCCTCTTGCGTAATCCTCAACAGCCATTTTTTTACTGCCTGCAAACTGAGCTGTTTGTATATATAAAGCTCCGTTGCCTGTGGCAACCTTCATTCCCTTACCTTTATCTATAGAAAGTATCTCGCCCGGAGTTCCGTTGCCTTCTGTAACAACTGCCGTTACAATTTTTAACGGCTCGCCTTTATATATAGTATTAGCTAAAGGCCATGAATTTAAGCCACATATTAGCTTGGAAATTTCTTTTGCAGATTTACTCCAGTCTATTATACCCGTTTCTTTATTTATCATCGGTGCATAAGTATGCTCATCATGATTTTGCGGTACAGGCGTTAAATTATCTATGTTGTTTATTGCCTCAACAAGAGCTTTACCGCCGATAGCTGAAAGTCTGTCAAACAATTCTTCCGCTGTTTCATATTCGCCAATTTCTGTTTTTTCAACATAGAGCATATCCCCTGTATCAAGACCTGCATCCATCTTCATTATTGTTACGCCGGTTTCCTTTTCACCGTTAATAATTGCCCACTGAATAGGTGCGGCACCACGGTATTTGGGAAGCAGTGATGCATGGACATTTATACATCCGTACTTTGGATAATCCAATATATACGACGGAAGAATTTTACCGTATGCAGTAACTACTATTAATTCAGGCTGTAGTTCTTCAAGGATAGGCATCAGTTCTCCATTTTTCAGTTTTTCAGGCTGATATACTGTTATACCCATACTTTCAGCCGCCGCCTTAACCTCTGTAGGTACAAGCTTATGTCCTCTGCCCTTGGGTTTATCCGGCTGAGATACAACGCCTACAACATTCATCCCTGCTTTTACCATCGCATCAAGCGAACCGACAGCAAAATCAGGAGTTCCCATAAATAAAATTCTCAATTTGGTGTCTCCTCTATTCTAAAAACTCAGTTACTCTTTCAAGGAATAATTTTCCGTCAAGATGCTCACATTCATGACAGAACGCTCTTGCCAGAAGCTCTTCACCTTCAACTTCAAACCATTCGCCGTTTCTGTTCTGAGCCCTTACCTTTACTTTGTTTGGTCTTTCTACCTCTCCGTAAACACCCGGAACACTAAGACAGCCCTCTGAACCAGTTTGAGTGCCTTCTTCTTCTATTATTTCAGGATTAATAAGCTCTATAAGACCGTCTCCGATATCTATAATCGCAACACGCTTTAAAATACCAACCTGAGGTGCAGCAAGACCTACTCCATCCTGATTCTTTAAGGTATCATACATATCATCAAGCAAAATATGAAGTCTGTCATTAAAATTTTTTACAGGCTTACATACTTTATACAGAATTTCATCATCTTTTTTTCTGATTTCTCTTATAGCCATTATTTCTTCTCCTATTCTATTTTTTAATATAACATATTAGGGCTCTTATCAATTACTATTGCCACTCCTTCAAATCGGTCTCTGCATTTTTCTTCCGCACTACGAAGCATCGGATTTAAATAGCTGTCATTATCGCATTTTATAAGAAGCTGCCATCGGTATTTATTTTTAATTTTAGATACCGCTGACGGTATAGGCCCTAATATTTGTATATTTTGTTTTATTTCTGATAAATCTCCAAGAGATTTTAAAAAGTATTTCGATGCTCCGCTTACGGTTTCCTTTTCCTCACCGCTGAAAAGCACGGCAATAATATTTGAAAACGGCGGATACCACATCATTTTTCTTTCGTTTATTTCACCTTGATAAAAGCTTTTGTAATCATGCTCTTTAACAAGGGTTATTGCTTCGTTTTCAGGGCTATAGGTCTGAATAACCGCACGCCCCTTTTTACTTCCTCTGCCTGCCCTTCCGCAGACCTGCTCCAATATATCAAAGGTACGCTCTGAACTTCTGTAATCGTTTACATGAAGCATCGTGTCGGCACTGATTACTCCTACAAGAGTTACATTTTCAAAGTCCAGCCCTTTGGCAACCATTTGAGTTCCAATTAATATGTCAGTTTTTTCTTTTTCAAATTGCTTTAATATTTTCTCATGCCCGTTTTTTCTTGATGTTGTATCAACATCCATACGTAAAATTGAAGCATTCGGAAAAAGCTTTATTATTTCGTCCTCGACTCTTTGCGTACCGCCTCCGAAATATCGGATATATTTACTTCCGCATACGGGACACAGTGTATAATTATCCTGAGTATGTCCACAATAATGACATTTCAGGTTATTTTCATATTTATGGTAAGTCAGAGAAATACTGCAATTCGGGCAATTCACTACATATCCGCAGCTGCGGCATGATACAAAAGTAGAAAATCCACGTCTGTTCATTAACAGTATCGTCTGCTCTTTATTCTCTATATTTTTTTTAATTTCATTCAGAAGTGCATTTGAAAACATACTTCTGTTTCCTCTTGCAAGCTCCCCTCGCATATCAACTATGCTTATATCAGGCAAATCTGACTGATTAAAACGTTTTTTCATTTCAATCAGCGTATAATCTCCTGTTCTTGCTTTATAATAACTTTCAACAGACGGAGTTGCCGATGCAAGAAGCACAACGCTTCCGTTTTGCTTAGCACGAAAGCTTGCTATTTCTTTAGCCTGATACCTCGGAGACATTTCCGATTTATATGTATCAGAATGCTCCTCATCCATAATTATTATACCTATGTTTTTTAATGGTGCAAAAACAGCACTTCTTGCGCCTATAACAATATCAGCTTCACCCTTTTTAATACGCTTCCACTGGTCATATCTTTCTCCATGAGACAGATGACTGTGAAAAACAGCAATTCTTTCGCCAAATCTTGCAAGAAATCTCGAAACCATTTGAGGCGTAAGAGAAATTTCAGGCACAAGCACAAGGGCACTTTTGCCGTTATCCAAAGCATTCTGAATACTTTGCATAAAAACCTCTGTTTTGCCACTTCCTGTTACTCCATGCAAAAGCATAGTTTCTGATTTTTGTGATTTCATTGCCTGAGTAACAGCGAACACAGCCGCCGCCTGTTCGTCTGTCATATCAGGTGCTTCTTCGGTTACACGGCATTTCTTAAATGCACGACGCTCAATAACCATATCAAAAAGCTCTATACAGCCTTTTTTATACAGCGACATAACCGCAGATGCACTGCCTTCGGCAAACCTTGCCAAATCAGCCGATGAAAGAAATTCATTAACGCTTAAAATCTCAAGCATTCTCGCCTGAACGGGTGCTTTTTTTTCTATTTGTGCAGCCATTTCAACAGCTTCCTCAGGTGATATTGAAAGCCTTACTGCACGCATTGTTTTATCATTTACATTTCTGGCGGTTCTGTATTCACGCTTTAAGATATTACTTTTTATCATATCACGTACACGTGCACGAATGTCAACGTCAAACATGGTATAAAGCATACTTGCTTCAATTCCGCCGCCGTTATCAAGCAATATTGATATTATTCTGTTTCTTATTTCGGATTTTTGAGGTAACGGCTCATTTAATATAAGCCATTCCTCACTTTTCAGGCTTGTTCCGCCCGGGATTATGGCATGAATAATATCAAGATATGAGGTGAGATACTTCTCGTGCATAAATTCTATTACTTCAAGCATTTCTTCATCAAAAGCAGTAAGCTCGTTTGCTATCCGTAATATACTTTTCAGTCTTTTTGCATCGCTCTCTTGAGTCAGTCCAACACAAAAGCCTTCCATTTCAGCATTGCCTGCCGAAAATGGAACAAGAACTCTTGTTCCTACCGTAACACTGTTTTCAAGCTCAGGCGGCACAAGATAGTCAAAAGCTTTGTCAACCGCTTTTGAACGATGGTCAACTATGATTTTAGCAATCAAACACTCTCACCCTTTTTATATTATTCTTGCTCTGTTTCCTCTGACATATTCTCAGTATATTCACTGATTGCCTCTGTTTTTTCCTGCTCCCAAAGCTCAGCTCTTTTTATTGATTCGCTTCTTACATAACCAATCTTACCTTTTGCAATTTCATTAACTGCAACAGTTACAGGCTTTTCTGCCTTAGGATTATAAGTTTCGGCTGAATTCTGCTCTACACTTACCATTCTTGCTCTCTTTGCAGCCATTGATACAAGTGTGTATCTGCTGTCAACATATCTTGAAAGCTCTGTTATTCCGGGTTTAATCATCATAATAAAATTCCTCCTGAATATATATTAAAATTTTTCATTTAACAAATTTTCTACATGGCTTAGCTCATTCATCTTTTTATGAAGAAGCGCCGCAACCTCTTTTACACATTCATCTAAATCGTCATTTATAAATATATAATTATATTTATCAGCCTGTTCAAGCTCCCATTTTGCGGCATCAATACGTTCCTGTATCTGTTTTTCATCTTCTCTGCCACGTTCTTCAAGACGCTTTTTAAGCTCTGCCATTGACGGCGGTGTAACAAACATCAATACGGCTTCAGGGAACTGCTTTTTTACATTCAAAGCTCCCTGCGGCTCTATTTCAAGCAATACGTTGGTACCGCTGGCAAGCATTTTTTCAACATTACGCTTAGGTGTTCCGTAATAGTTGCCGTTATATTTTGCATATTCAAGAATCTCTCCGGCTTCTATTAACTTTTCAAACTCCTCTGTTGTCATGTAATTATATGTAACACCGTCGGTTTCACCTAATCGTATTTCACGTGTTGTTGCCGATACAGACAGAAAAATATTTTCTGTTCTCAGCAGCTCTTTACATATCGTTCCCTTTCCTGTCCCTGAAGGGCCTGACATTACAAACAAAATACCTTTTTTCATATTTGCTTCCTTTCTCAGTCCTCTAATTTAACATCAGCATCAAGCCTCGAAGCTATCGTTTCAGGCTGTATTGCCGATAAAACAGTATGTCCGCTGTCCATTACTATAACAGCTCTTGTACGTCTGCCGTAAGTTGCATTCACAAGAGTTCCGTTATCCTCTGCTTCACGTACTACTCTTTTTATCGGTGCTGATTCAGGACTTACCACTGCAACCACACGCTCTGCCGCAACCATATTACCGAAACCTATATTTACAAGCTTCATCAATTCACTGTCCTTTCTGTTATTCGATATTCTGTATCTGCTCTCTGAGCTTTTCTATTTCGCCTTTCAGTGTAACGACGATTTTTGCAATTTCTATATCCTGAGACTTTGAACCGATTGTATTTACTTCACGGTTTATTTCCTGAATAAGAAAATCAAGCTTTCTTCCTGCAGGCTCACCGCTGTTAATTATATTATAGAACTCAGCAAAATGACTGCCTAATCTTACGGTTTCTTCATTTACTGCCACCTTATCTGCAAAGATAGCAACCTCAGTCAAGACTCTGCCCTCGTCAATATCTCTGTCCTCAAGCAGTTCTTTTATCTTTGTATACAGACGTTCCTTGTACTCAGCCACAGTCTGCGGAGAACGCTCGTCAATCTGTTCTGCAAGAGTTTTCATATAATCAATGCGTTCAACAAGGTCTTTTTCAATTCTTTCACCCTCACGGCTTCTCATTGCCGCAAACGCTTCCATTGCTTCATGCATAACACTCTTGACATCTGCCCAGATTTGCTCTTCATCTTCCTCTTTACGCTCTGTTTTGAATATTTCGCTGAATCTTGCAACCGTCATAACAGAAATATCGTCTTTCAAATTAAATTCATCTCTCAGTTGTTCAAGAACCTCTATATAATTCTTTGCAAGAGCTTTATTCAACAGCACGTCCTTGTCTGCTTCATCAAAGTTCTCTACGCTTATATAAATATCAACCTTACCTCTGGTTATCCACTCAGAAGCATAGTTTCTGACTTTATCCTCCAAAAATCCCAAATGTCTGGGAACCTTTATGCTGTAATCCGTAAAACGCTGATTTACCGAACGTATTTCAACAAGTATCTTTTTTCCAGAAATAAGGCTTTCTTGTCTACCATAGCCTGTCATACTTTTTAACATGGCTCTGACTCCCCTCTTTTTTATCTTTTATATAGTTAACCCACTATTCCCCTTTATTATAACAGGACAATAACATCCTATATTATTATATCACCATATTTTGTTTTTGTCAAACAATTATTTAGAACAAATCTTACAATTATAGGCGTATAAATCAACGTTTTATAAAGCATATTTTCATACCAAAACAGGACGGTATTATTACCGTCCCGTAATCAATCGTAAAAACATCTTCTTACTGTGTTTATACTTCTTCTATTATAGGCAAAATCATAGGATTTCTCTTTGTCTGTTCATATATATATCTTGCAACAGATGATTTCAGAGCATTTTTCATAACTGCCCATTCAAGATTATTTTTCCCGTCAAGAATAGACTGTACAGCTTCTTCTGCCGTAGTCTTTACTCCCTCCATAAGATACTCAGCCTCACGCACATACACAAAGCCTCTTGAAATTACGTCAGGTCTTGATGTCATTTCTTTAGTCATGGCTGATATAGTAACAACAACAATTATCAAACCGTCCTCTGCAAGATGCTTTCTGTCTCTCAGGACAATATTTCCTACATCTCCAACGCCAAGTCCGTCAACCAATATCTTACCTGCCGGCACTTCGCCGTTAACAACAGCATAATTATCACTGATTTCAAGTACAGAGCCATTTTCAAGAATAAAGCATTTTTCAGGCGGATGCGCCATTTTATTTGCTAAATCCGCATGAAGCACAAGATGACGGTGCTCTCCATGGACAGGAATAAAATACTTAGGTCTTACAAGACCAAGTATCATTTTCAGTTCCTCCTGACAAGCATGACCAGAAACATGAACCTCTGCAAGAGATTTATAAATAACCTCTGCACCTATTTTAAACAGCTCATTTATAACATTCGATACTGATTTTTCATTTCCCGGAATAGGCGTTGCGCTTAGTATAATGAGATCGTTCTTGGTGATTTCCACCTTACGGTGGTCGCTGTACGCCATTCGGGTCAATGCACTCATAGGCTCGCCCTGTGAGCCTGTTGTTATAATTACAATCTGATTAGGCTTATACTGTTTAATGTTGTCTATATTGATAAGAACCCCTTCGGGAACCTTCATGTATCCGAGAAGAATAGAAATCTCAACTATATTTTCCATGCTTCTTCCCGAAACTGCAACCTTTCTGCCGTTTTTGGCAGCTGCGTCTATTATTTGCTGAACTCGGTGTACGTTTGACGCAAATGTTGCAACTATTATTCTTTTTGAACAGTTCTTGAAAATCTGTTCAAATTTTTCTCCTACAGAACGTTCGCTCATTGCATATCCCGGACGTTCTACGTTTGTACTATCGGACATGAGTGCAAGCACGCCCTCATTTCCCAATTCTCCAAGTCTTGTAAGGTCTATCATATCACCCACAATCGGAGTTGTATCAATCTTGAAGTCTCCCATATGAACAACCGTTCCCAACGGAGTTTTTATCGCCAGTGCAGCACTATCCGCAATCGAGTGGTTTGTTCTTATAAACTCTACCTTAAAATTATCGCCTGCACTTACCGTCTGACCGTATCTTGCACGAATCAGTTTAACCCCTGAAAGAAGGTTATGCTCCTTCAGCTTATGCTCAACGAGCCCGAGTGTCAGGCGTGTTCCGTACACAGGTACGTTTATAGCCTTCAGAAAATACGGAAGCCCTCCTATATGGTCCTCATGACCGTGTGTAAGGAATATTCCCTTCAATTTATGCCAGTTCCGTTCCAGATATGATACGTCATTTATTACCATATCAACACCGGGCATATCATCATCCGGGAACGCCATTCCGCAGTCAACCATGATGATTTCATTACCGCATTCAAAAGCAGTCAGATTCTTTCCGATTTCATCAAGACCGCCCAACGGTATAATTTTCAGTTTTTTTTGTTTTGCCAAAAATATGTTTCTCCTTTCAATATAATAATATCCGAATTAAACATTTAATTTTCTCGTAATTAAATGGATATGTTTTTCTTAATCCGATCTCATACACCTACTATTATTATACCATATATTACGTATTTTAGTCAATAGTTTTTTATGACGAAAAAAACAGTCATATACTATGTTTGATATAATCCCCTTAGAGTAGACACATGAAATAACAAAATGTTTCAAAACTACACTAAGGGGGTTTTTATGTGGGAAGAAAAGCTAAAATTTCATATGAACAAAAGTTAAATGCAGTTTTAGATTATGAAAGAGACTATCCCAAATTTCGTGTAAAGACTTTACACAAAATTCGGGATAGTCTCGCTCTTTCTGGTTTTTGAAAGAGCTTTTTATAATTACTTTTTATATATGCTTATTCCTTTTCCCTGATTATATTTTTCCCCTGTTTTATCATATATAATTGAATAAGTATTACCTCTGAAATTCAAGTTTTCAAGCTTGAA
>JAZSPM010000055.1:0-17412 GCA_045537455.1 Candidatus Ornithomonoglobus sp.
CTGGATATCTGCTGCTGTTTTGATATCATATTCCTGAATCAAACCGGCTATGATATTCTTTTTTCCTTCACTCATTTTTTCTCTTCTTCTCTTTGCCATAAAAAATTCCTCCTATGATATATTTCTATTCTATCATAGAAGGAACCAAATTTACAGACTTTTTTTCACACTCTCTTTTTTGATTTATTTTATACTTTCTATAAATTCATTTGCAGCTTTTATTGCTTTTTCAGTAGTTTCCCTTGCAGGGCCGCCGATGATTTTTCTGTCATTAACGCAGGTTTCCATGCTTATTGACTCATATATGTCGGTATCTATAATATCTGAGAATTGCTTGAATTCTTCCATTGTGAAGTCATCAAGATTTTTTGCGTTGGTAACAGCATAATAAACCATCTGACCTACAACACTGTGAGCTTCTCTGAACGGCAAGCCTTTTTTCACAAGATAATCTGCTACGTCTGTAGCGTTTGTAAATCCGCCCTTAGAGCCTTTTAGCATATTATCCTTTTTAACAGTCATTGTGGCAATCATGTCGCAGAAAACAGGCAAGCATAGCTTAACTGTATCAATGCTGTCAAATATAGGCTCTTTATCCTCCTGCATATCCTTGTTGTATGCAAGCGGAATACCCTTCATGGTTGTAAGGAGTCCCATCAAGTGACCATATACACGTCCTGTTTTGCCTCGGATAAGCTCTGCAACGTCCGGGTTTTTCTTCTGAGGCATTATCGAAGAACCTGTTGAGAACGCGTCATCCATTTCGACGAATGAAAATTCATGGCTTGACCACAAAATAAGCTCTTCGCAAAATCTCGATAGATGCATCATTATCATCGAAAGACATGAAGCAAGCTCAATAACAAAGTCTCTGTCAGATACACCGTCAAGTGAGTTCATCGTAACGGCATCAAAGCCAAGCTCCTCAGCTACGAATTCTCTGTCAAGAGGATAAGTTGTTCCTGCGAGTGCACCTGAACCTAAAGGCATAATATTAGTACGCTTTCTGCAATCTTCAAGACGCATCAAGTCACGCTTAAACATTTCAAAATATGCCATCATATGATGTGCAAGTGTTATAGGCTGTGCCTTTTGCAGATGTGTATATCCGGGCATAATGGTATCTGTGTGGTCAGATGCCAATGATGTGAGTGTTTCAAGTGTATGTATAAGCATATCCTTAATTTCTGAAGTTTCATCCATAAGATACATTCTTATATCAAGTGCTACCTGGTCGTTTCTGCTTCTTCCTGTATGCAATCTCTTACCTGCATCGCCTATACGGTCGGTGAGAATTTTTTCGATATTCATGTGAATATCTTCTGCATCAATCAAAAATTCAACATTTCCGTTGTCAATATCTGTTAATATGTTTTTCAGCTCTTTCACTATTGCATCGCTGTCCTCCTGAGGGATAATGCCTTGTTTGCCAAGCATTGATGCGTGTGCAATAGAGCCTCTTATATCCTGCTTGTACATACGCTTATCGAAGCGTATTGATGAGTTAAAATCGTCAACCTTTTTGTCGGTGCTTTTCTGAAAGCGACCGCCCCATAATTTAGCCATAGTATGTAATCCTTTCTGTGGAATAAAATATTAATCTTCAATGATATATTATACTACAAAAACTTAATAAGGTCAATAAAAAAATATTAATTTTCTGTAACAAGCCTTGAACATATTCAATATTTGGTATATAATATACAGATAGAGTCAATGAAAGGAAGCAGGTAAATGTCTGATTTGAAGAAAAATAAAACACATTCCTTTATGGGGAATGTTGCTATAGTTCTTATTGCACAGCTTATGGTCAAGCTGCTTGGTATGGTATACCGTATAGTAATAACCAATATCGAAGGCTTTGGGGATTCGGGCAATGCTTTCTATACTGCCGGATTCCAGATATATACGGTATTGCTTGCAATATCATCTGTGGGAATACCAAATGCGATTGCTAAAATGGTAAGTGAAAGAGTAGCACTTCAGGATTATCGGGGAGCAAATAAGATATTCAGGACTGCGTTTATTTTGTTTGCAGGGATTGGGCTTGTATGCTCTGCAATACTGTTCTTTGGTGCAGAGTTTTATGCGGTAAATGTTATAAATATGCCGGGTGCTCAATATACTGTGCGTGCACTTTCGCCATCTATATTTTTTGTATGTGTGTCGTCTGTTGTGCGAGGGTATTTTCAGGGCATGAATGATATGGATGCAACGAGCCGTTCGCAGGTTTTAGAGCAGGTATTCAAATGCTCATTAACGATAGTTTTTGTTGTTTGTGCAGTGAAACAGCCTCCTGAGATTATGGCAGCGTGGGCAAATGCGGCGTCATCAGCGGCAACGGTATTATCGTTCGGGTATCTTGCATGGTTTTATATGAGACGAAGTAAAGGCATAAAAGAACAGATAAGGAGTACAGCTGTTGAATCTCTGTCATGCGGAACAGGTAAACTAATGAAGCTTATCCTACAGCTATCAATACCTATTTCACTTGCGTCAATAATAACAGCTATCAACAGAGTTATAGACACAGCCACAATAACGAGAGGAATAGAAGCGGCGTTTGCTAACGGAATACCGGCTCATCTTGATGAGGTTGGTAATATGGTTGCCGCAGTAGCAAATCCTACATTACAGCAGCTAAATGCCGAGGCAGTACGTTTGGCAGGAATGTTATCTAAAAGCGATGTCCTTATAAACACTCCGCTTGCTTTGAATTTTGCATTTGCAACAGTGCTTGTTCCGACAATCGCAGGAGCGTTGGCAGTAGGTAATAAGGAAGAAGCATCAAATAAGGCAACATATTCGTTTCTTATTTCAACACTATTGATACTTCCGTGTGCGGCGGGGTATATAGCGCTTGCAGAGCCGATATATAAACTGATATATTTTGGTGCTCCGTTAGGCTCGGATTTGCTTGCTATAACTGCGGTTTCGCTTATATTCAGTGCACTTAGTCAGACTATGTCGGGAACGCTTCAGGGGATTGGCAAGGTATACGTTCCTGCTATAGGGCTTCTTGCGGGCTGTATAATAAAAATAATACTGAATGTACTTTTGATAAGAATACCTGAGATAAATATATACGGTGCTGTTATAAGCTCAATAGCGTGTCAGTTTGTAGCATTTCTTGTGAGCTTTATAGTTATGTCTAAATACATTTCGCTTAAAATAAGCTTTAAGAAATATGTTTTAAAGCCTGTTATAGCGTGTGTAGTCATGGGTGCTGTGGCATTCGGTGTATATAGTTTAGCTATGAATATTTTAAGCTTTTCGGCGTTTATAAACAACTTTGCCGCAACACTTATTGCGATTGCATCAGGAGTTATAGTATATGCATTGCTTGTGGTAGTTATGAAAATTTTAGATAAAGACGAAATAGAAATGCTTCCCGCAGGAAACATGATATACAGATTACTTAAAAAGACAAAATTATATGAATAAAAAATAAAAGTCCTCAAAACAAACAAATGAGTTGTGTTTTAAGGACTTTTTTATATTAACAGTCTAATACAGGCTGTAATTGCTGACCGTTAAGAGCGGCTTCAATCGCAGGGATTGTTTGTTCAAAAACCGCAACAAGTGAATTGGGTTTGTTTATGTAATCATCCTGAGCAAACGGGATAAAGTAAATATTTTTGTTGTTCATAAGTGTAGCTATGTTTTTTGCGGCAGTGCCTAACCCGTCGTTTGTAGATACAGCAAGAAGTACGGGCTTTTGATTTCTCAGATGTGCCTTTACAGCCATAGTTACCGAGGTATCGGCAATTCCTGAAGCAATTTTTGCAAGGGTGTTTCCGGTGCATGGAAGCACCACAAGGATATCAAGTAAATTTTTCGGGCCTATAGGCTCAGCACTTTTCACATCTGTGATTATATCCTTGCCTGTGATTTCTTTGATTCTTTCTGTAAAATATTCAGCAGTTCCGAAGCGTGTATCGGTAGATGCGGAAATGCCACTCATTATGGGAGTTATATCTGCACCTGTTTTTGCGATGCTTTCAAGTGTTACTAATGCACGCTTAAATGTACAAAAGGAACCGCACATTGCAAATCCTATTTTTTTATCCTTTAAATCCATATTTACACCTCCAATTCATTTATAATATTCATTATTGTATCCTTGATGATAATCCCTGATGTTACAGGACTGATTTTTCCGGGGAGAGATAATGCCCAGATAACCTTAATACCCATTAATTTTGCCGCTTCAAAATTGACTCCGCCGGGCTTGGATGCTAAATCAATAATCAGCGTATCAGGATGCACCCGTTTTAACAATGCTTCATCGAGCAGTAATGCCGGTACAGTGTTAAAAATAACATCAAATTCATCAATGACATTTTTTAATTCACCTAATGAAAGAGGCTCATAGCCATGCCCTTCAATCATTGCAAGGTCAGCATATTTTCGGGCTTCAACACATACATTTGCACCAAGACCGTGGAGCATCCTTGAAAGTATTTTACCTATTCGTCCGTAGCCTAATATAAGACACTTACTTCCGTGTAATGAAATTGGTGTTTCCTCAATAGCAATTTTGATTGCACCCTCAGCAGTAGGTGTTGCGTTATTGTTATCAGTACGAATTTGTGGAATTGCAAAAAATAGAGTAAAATGTCGGAAAATCAAAAAAAGGTATTGCAATTATTTTGAATTTAGATTATAATAATAAAGAGTTCATTTTATTTGGGGGAATTATTGAATGAAAGAGGAGATTATCGGCATAAAGGAAGAATCGGAAGAAAACGATTTTTCATCTGTAGATGCTGAGCAAGCAGAAGAAAAAACAGAGCCTGTCTGCGAAACAGAAGAAGTAATAGTTACTAAGAGGCTGAATAAAAGGCTTATAATTACAGCTTCTGTTGTTTTTTCTGTGTTTTTAGCTGTTTATATTAGTGGTGTGGTTTATTACAGCGAGCATTTTTATGACAACACAACAATTAATGGGTTTCCTTGTTCTAATATGACGGTTGAAGAAGCAGAAAAGAGCGTAATAAAGGGAGTAGAAAATTATAAATATATAATTTTTGGCAGAGACAATCAAAAAGCAGAAATCAAGGGTAAGGATGTTGAATTAAAGCTTGAAACTATAGGCGACCTTAATGAAGCAAAGAAAAGACAAAGCCCGTGGAAGTGGATTTTACCAATAAAACCGAGAATGCAAGCGGTTAATATAATAGTTACCTTAAACGAAGATTTGCTCTATAAAAAGCTTCAGGAGCTTGATTATATAAAAACAAGCAAAGAAGCGATGAAGGGTGCAGTATCTAAAATGGTTTATGAGGATGGGGTATTCAAGGTTAAAAATAAAACAGAAGATAAAGAAAAAGACTTATATTCACAGATGCAGGAATCGTCTTTTAGCAAATTATCAATAGAGGATAAGCGTAAAAATATTGTATCACTCAGTAAGCTATACGAGTGTGTAAAAGACGGATTTTACGGCTTATATCCTGACATGGATTTAGACCGTGAAGGATGCTACATATCAATATCAGAAGAATCGAATATGAAGAAGGCTCTTGAGACCATGAATAAATATGTATCAACAAAGGTGAGCTATAAAAAGGGAGATGATGTCATCTCTCTTGATGGCGGCTCAATTCATTTATGGGTGTCTGTTGACGATAAATATAATGTTTTCCTTGATAAAGAGCAGGTTGCAAGCTTTGTAAAAAAATTGTCCGCAAAATATAATACAGTAGGAATGGAAAGAGATTTTAAAACCTCTAATGATAAGAAAATTAAAATATCAGGCGGGGATTACGGTTGGAAGCTTAATGTAAAAGACGAAACAGAAGCTTTGTGTGAAATTATAAAAAAGGGCGAAACAGTAGAAAGAGAGCCTATTTTCTCGCAAAGAGCTGAAGCAATGGGAGCTTCTGACATTGATAATACATACGTGGAAATAAGCATTAAGGAACAGCATTTATGGTTTTATAAAAACGGAGAGGTTATAGTTTCAACTGATGTTGTAACGGGTAACCCTTATGCAGGAAACGCCACTCCTACAGGTGTTTACAGATTAAAATATAAAGACCGTGATGCGGTTCTTGTAGGAGCTGATTACCGTACGCCTGTTGAATACTGGATGCCGTTTAACGGCGGAGTTGGAATGCACGATGCTAATTGGAGAGGGTCATTTGGAGGAGAGATATATCTTGGTGGAGGTTCGCACGGATGTATAAATCTTCCGCCTTCAATAGCAGGAAAGATATTTTCAAATATTGAAGCCGGTAATGTTGTTATAGTATATTAGACATAAACAATAAATCACCTCTATATTATAAAATAGAGGTGATTTTATTATGCAAAATTTAGAAGAATACATAAGAGTAGGCTTGTTAAAGGCTTTATATAAAGAGGGAGTAATTAATGAATATGTATTCAGAAAGCTGATAAATAAATGCTGAAGGTGGCGGCGTATGCAAGGGTTTCAACGGACAGTAGCGATCAGATAAATTCACTGAAAAATCAGATAAAATATTTTTGTGATTATATAAAATCAAACCCTGAATGGGAATATGCAGGGATATACTATGATAACGGAGTAACAGGAACACAAACGAAAAAACGTGATGGCTTTAATAAAATGATAAATGACTGTTACGATAAAAAGATTGACCTGATAGTAACAAAAGAAGTCAGCCGTTTTGCAAGGAATACAGTAGATACGCTTGAATATACAAGGCTTCTGAACAGTATGGGTATTGGTATTCTTTTTATAAACGATAATATTGATACACGTGCGAATGACGGAGAGTTCAGATTGTCTATTATGGCGTCGGTAGCACAGGAGGAAAGCAGAAAAATCTCGGAGCGTGTAAAATGGGGACAGAAACGTGCTATGGAATCCGGCATTGTTTTTGGTAGTACAGTGTTTGGTTATACGATAAAAAACGGAAAGCTTTATATAAAAGAAGATGAAGCGGAAATTGTAAAAAATATATTCTATAAATATACAATCGAGGGCAAAGGGACATATACCATAGCGAAGGAGTTAACTCAAAAAGGCATCAAGCCTCCAAAAAGCAAGGCATGGAGCAGTACAATGGTGCTGCGTATATTGAAAAATGAAAAATATGCGGGAGATTTAATTCAAAGAAAGACTATAACCGAAAATTATCTTACTCATAAAAGAGTCCGTAATGAAAACGATAAAGTGTTTATTCCTGCTCATCACAAAGCAATTATTGATGCCGATATGTGGCAGAAAACACAAGCGGAGATAGAAAAACGAAAGAAAACAGGAGGCTATACAGGAAGGAATTCATTATCAGGTAAGCTGCAGTGTTCTTTGTGTGGAGAAAATATGGTAATAGGCAGAAAGCAACGTAAAAATAGTGATGAATATATTTTCTGGCACTGCCGCAAATGCTCGGCGGTAATAAATCATAAGATAATTAAAGCAGTAATGAAAGAAATTTTATGTAAATATAATACGGATAAAATTATAAAAAAACTTGTTTTAGAAATAGCGGAATACAGTGAAGAAGAGCATATACGAAAAAAAACAGAAGAACAATTATATTCAGAATGTGTTTACGGGGAGATTTTGGATAATATAAAGGTATCCAAAAACTGTTTATCTGTTTTTCTTAATAATGCACAGGCATATAAAATAGAATATGAAACTAAGGGGTATAAGGAAAATTATAGCGTGAATATAAAAAAGCTTGAGGAAATTCGTACTCATAACGGTAACACAGCAGGTATTGCGTTGCGGATGGCTAATTCTTCACGCATAAGATAGTCGCAGTGTTTTATACTCTTATCAGTTAATGCTTGTTGTAAATTAGGTTTTATCTGTCCGCCGAAAACTAAAGCGGAGGGATTTATTCCGTCAAGGAATTCTTCAATAGAAAGCGGAGATGATGAATACGGAGAATTTATGGTATGACCGTCAAAGGTTACGGGAACCGGTAAAATGATGATATCAGAGCATAACACAAAATCAAGCTCATCTTCATCAAGCTCGGTATCGTCCGAATATTTGTCAAAACCATGAAGAAATACATGAAATCCTTCTTTTTTTAATTCTCTTCCGAGTGTTAATTGCCGTAAATCACCGCCTATTACAGAAACTGTATGAAACATAGCTTACACCTCTCTTAATTTAGTATGCTATATAATATGAATAAGAGCTGATTTTGGTGCGGTATTAAATGAATTCTGTCATGTATTTCCAATAGCGCTTTGGCATATGTGACATTCTGCATTTTTCATTATGACGCTCTTTAATTTCTATTGTATCATAAAACTCCTTCCACATATCAGAAAAGCTTTGTTCATCATCGCAGTATTCTAAAGACGGAGAAGAGTTAACTTCGTATATTTCACTGCTTTTGCCGTTATAAAAAATACACTCCTTATGAGTAAGGTCGTTTATTAGAAATGGCATACTTTGAAATCGCTTACAAAAATGATTTGATATTATATGCAAAATACGGTTTTTGGGTTCAATTTCGCTGTAATAAATTCCGTCCTTGAGTTTTTTGAAACGAACAAATCCAAGATACTTTTCTGCTTCGGCTGAAATTGTCTGAGCAGTATTTACAACATTAGCAACACAGTCAAGATTCATTCGGTTGATAACTGAGGCACCGAATCTGTATCCGGCGGCAAGAAAATCAAAAATCTGCATTTCTTTGCCGTCAATATGTGATAAATAAACACAGTAAATACAATACAGAGCTTTTGCGGAAATTTTAGACAATATTGAACGTATAACCCTTTCCGCTTTTTCGTTATCCGTGCGTACGTGGAAATAGTCACAAAAAAGCTGTGCCTGTAAGTTTAAATCCTCTTTTATGTCAGCCGGATATTCATGATTGTAATAACATTCAAAAATTGCACAAAGCAGTCCGTAAAAGCTTCCGTCATAAACATATACTATATCTCGCCTGTTAAGCATTTTACTTTGTCCTCCTGTGTTACTTCATTATCAAATAAGCTCATCTGCCCGAAGCCCGGAATATTTTTTTCAGAAAGCAGCATTGGAGTAATTAACTCCTGACGAAGCCATAAATTATTATAGCTTTTGCCGTTTACGGTAATAAAATATTTTGCACGCTTCATAGAAACTCTCATCTTTTTTAAATCCTCAAAGGTAAGCTTGGTATATCTGCGTGCTTTTACAATTTTAAGTGCATTTCTGACACCTATTCCCGGTATTCTTAGAATCATTTCATACGGGGCGCGGTTTATATCAACAGGGAATAATTCAAGATGCTCTAATGCCCACTGACATTTAGGGTCGATGATATTACTGAAATTCGGGTTTTTGTCGCTCAATAGCTCCTCTGTAGTAAATCCGTAATATCTTAGGAGCCAGTCTGCCTGATAAAGCCTGTGTTCACGCAGTAACGGCGGTTCTGTGGTAGGGAGCAGGGGATTTGTGCCGATGGGAACATACGCTGAATAAAAAACACGTTTTAAGCTCATTTTCTGATACAGACTTTGCGACAAGGTCATTATAGTTTTGTCACTTTCGCCTGATGCTCCTACAATCATCTGGGTACTTTGTCCGGCAGGTGCAAATACGGGTGCATTTTTATAAACCGTTAATTCATGCTTTGATTCGATTATATTATTTTTTATTTGCTTCATTGGAGTAAAAATATTTTCTTTTGATTTTTGTGGAGCAAACAAACGAAGTGACTCCTGAGAGGGAAGCTCGATATTTACGCTCATTCGGTCTGTTAACAGTCCAAGACGTGAAACAAGCTCTTTTGAAGCCCCCGGAATTGCTTTAGCATGAATATATCCGTTAAAACGGTATTCATAACGCAAAATTTCAAGAGCTTTTATAATTTGCTCCATAGTATAATCAGGGCTTTTGAATACAGCACTGCTTAAAAATAATCCCTCAATATAATTACGTTTATAAAATTCAATAGTTAAATCTGCAATCTCACGAGGTGTAAATGCCGCACGTTCAACGTCGTTTGATACTCGGTTTACACAGTATTGGCAGTCATACATACAGCAATTTGAAAGAAGCACCTTTAAAAGTGATATACAGCGTCCGTCACCACTAAAGCTGTGACATATACCTGCTTTAAATGCCGAACCGATTCCGTTGTTCAGATTTTTTCTTTCCGAGCCTGATGACGAACACGATGCATCATATCTTGCGGCACCTGCCAAAATACGTAGCTTTTCTTTTACCTCCATAAAAAATCAACTCCTACAACAAACATTTGTTCTATAAAAATTATACCACACAAACAAATGTTTGTCAAGTGTTTGTTTATAAAATTACCAATTTTTATTTTAAGCATAGGAAGAGTATTTTTTCACTATTTGCTTAAAATGCAAAAAAACGCATAGGAAAGCCGTTTTTATTGTTTGGGAGTTTCCGAAATTTATTGGATTTTACCGTCATTTTCTATTCCGTAACGGACAAATAACGGACAAAAAAAGAAAACAGCAACTATTTTAAATTGCTGTTTATATTTGTATTTATCCTATGCTAAAATCAGCAGACGGCTTGAAAATGTTCTGAAGCTTTTCTGCTGCCTTTTCATCGGCTGATTTTATAGCGTGAGTATAAATATTAAGCGTTGTGCTTTTGTTTGTATGCCCGAGACGATTTGAGACAGTTGCAACGTCAACGCCGTTTGCGATAAGCAAAGTAGCTGAAATGTGGCGCAAGGTATGGATATGTACATCATCAGGCAGATTATGGTGTTTTACAAATAATTTAAACCACCCTGTAAGGCTGTTAGGGTGAATTAATGTTCCAATATCAGAAGTGAATATATGCTCTGTATCTTGCCATAAATCACCGAGTAAAAGCCGTTGCTTTAATTGGTATGTCTGATATTGTTTTAACAGCTCAACCATGTCAGATGGTATCTGAATAACTCTTTTTGAGGTTCTTGTTTTTGTGGTATCTTCATACACACCTTTATTCGGGGTATACAATAACGATTTGCTGACATATACAGTCATAGCGTCGAAATCAATATCAGACCATTTTAATGCACATAATTCTCCTCGGCGCAAACCTGTGTAAAGTATAAGCATAATCGCTGTGCGGTATTTTATAGGCTCATTTTCAAGGCATTGTATAAGCTTTTGCGTTTGTGAATCGTCAAGAACTGGAGCTTCTTTGTGTTCAGCGGTCGGCGGTTTTAGTCTTTGAGCCGGATTAAATGGTATTACCTGCCATTGTACTGCCGCCGTTAATATACTTGATATGAATCGGTGATACCCCAATATACTGCGATTTGACAGTGTTTCGTTGTCATTTAAGGTTATAAACAAATCTTTTTCGCTTAATACAGATAAAATCTTATCTGCACTTGTTTTCCGGATGCTTTTACCGTTACAGCAAGCATATATTGTATTTACTGATACGCCTGCTAATTTGGCTAATTCTTTTTTATTCAGTTCTTTCTGTTTCAAAATGTCAATAAAGTTATCACAGGGGATACATCTTTTATCCTCTCTGATGCCTTTTTCAGCAAGGTTATTATAAAACTCTAAAAGATGATGAGGCTGAAGCTTACATAATTTTATATGTCCTATTGATTTTATGATTCGGGGCATGAGGTTTTTGTATATATCAAGCGACTTTTCTTTTAACTGCTTTTCTGCGTAGTCCTTGAACCACCTGTCGGCAAATTCCGCAAAGGTAATATTACCGTCAAGGAACTGCCCGGTCAGACATTTTTCCTCAAACAGTACGGCTTGCCGATTGACCTCTTTTTCAATTTGCTTTTCTGTCATATTTGGGGACGGAGTCCATGTCATAGACTTTTCAAGCTGTTTGCCGGTTACATCATAGCCTACAGATACCCTTATCTGATAGCCTTTTCCTCTTTTTCTTATTGTTGCCATAAAAATAACACTCCTTTATCTAAAAAATTGTTTGACAAAATAGAGTGCATATGATATACTATTCATGGTAGTGAGGGTATACCATGTATGCACTCCGTCCCCTGTACATATTGGCGTATGTCAGGGGACATTTTTTATTTTGTTTTATTATGCTACATCTGAGTAACTAACCTCAGCAATGCCCGAAACCATTGTTTTTACAGTGTTGATTATTTCTTGCAGTCGGACAGATACGTGATATGAGTATGATTTTTCACCGCATTGTGAACATACTTGTGTTGGTACATTACGAATAACAATAATGCACTGTCCCAAATCCGCAATATAGTTTGTTAGTTCGTCTTTTAAATCGCCTTTGCAAAACATACAAGTCATTGTCAATCCTTCTTTCTTGTTTTATAGTCACTTTCCCATTTTATATTATTCGGGAAGTATTCAGATATTATCCATAATTCACTATTAGCTATTGCACAAACAACGTGTAAAGGTTTATCCTTTAGTGTTATTCCAAGTACAAGATAGCTCTTGTATGGGTAATCATCGGGATAGTCCTCTATTATTTCGCCGTTCATTAATGCCGGAACAATATCAGTTATTATATTTATATTTCTTTCATTTGCCCTTTTTATGGCATGGTCTGTAAATCTGATTTGTTTAGATTCACATAGCTTTCTTATTTGTTCTATTTCTGTCATCTTGCACCGTCCTTTCAATTATAATACACCACAATCCAACCGCCGCATATGTGGAGCGGAATGATTATTTTTGTTTTATTTCCTCAAGTAAAACCGTCTTAATAGTGGTTATATGCGGTTCAAGCTTGTTTGGGAATCTATTCTCGTATGTTAATATCTTTAACAGCTTTTTTCTTATATCGTCATGCATTTTCTGTCTTTTTAATTCAAGCGGAATACCGTTTGTTGTATATTCACGTTGTATATATCTGTCAGTTATCGGAAATGCTGAGCTGATATAAAATAAAGCTTTGCGGTTAGTATATCCTATGTGGTAGTAACTGCTTCTTATATCGCATTCATTACAGGAGATATATGTATTTATACGGTTTAAATTCTTGTTGTCTATACTTCCTGTAGGAATAGCCCAAAATAAACCTTTATGTTTTGTATCTTCAAAACAACAGTAAGTCGGTCTTGAAGCATTTTTATTATACTTAAATTTACAGCCCATATCAGTGAATCGCTCGAAAAATTCATCTTTGATTATATAGAAAAATCCTTGTTTCACTTAATCCTCCCAAAAAAATAAGCTGCCTGAGTTAATCAGACAGCTTTCAAACCGACCATTTAGTAACGCATATCGGTAAGCGTTATTCAATCAAACCGACCATTGAACACGCATATCGGCAAGCGTGAGCGATAGAAAACATATCGCATAATTATTGTATTCAAATACTGTCTTTATTATACTTTATTTTGTTGTATTTGTCAATAATAAAATTGCACAAAATGAAAAGAAATTGCAAAATACGGAAAGTTATGGCAAATTATGAAATATTACTGCAATATTTCAATTATAATACACCACAATCCAACCGCCGCAAAGGGCAATCGGCATTATTATTTTTGTTTTATATCTGTCATGCTCTGCATTGTGTGCTTAAAGAGTGGCCACAGTTCGTCCGATATACTGTTATAAGGCCCTGCATCTGCGGCGTTTTTTTGTTAGTTTAATCCTGAACAAGTTGCTAACAAAAATAAAATTACACCAATAATAATTAGCAACGTTCCAAAACAAGAACAGCCGTAAGCTATGCCATTTAAACCTGTGCCAACATCTTGCATGGACTGAGCATCTGGATTTGTGGGAGCACCACAATGAGGGCATTTATTTGCTGCATTGGATATTTCTTTTCCGCACTCATAACATTTAATTAAAGCCATTTTAAAACCTCCTACATTGACCTAGAGTAAAAAACAGATACAATAGAATCGGTTACATTTATTGTGTAATCAATACCATTATTACTTACTTTACAGTCTTGCCCTGCATTAGCGATTGCACCTTGAAGTGCTGTCATTAATAATGAATCTACAGAATCATTTGATAAAGTAGGATCAATTACAAGTGCAGTAGCAAGCATATAATATGAAGCCTCTGTTAATGATTCGGAGGTTGTGCGTTTTGCGTTGATAGCTACAGTCTGTAGATAATTATTATTATCAGTTGTAATACGCATGGCGATATCTGGATTTAGCGTTGTATAAGATATTAAATTATTTGTTCGATTGCTCTTGCCTAGAAATGCATCATAGCCATTTGATGCAGTAATGTCATTAAAGGAATTATAAAAGTCTGTTGCAGTAATTCCGCCTAATGATTGTAATTTTGCTTGAGCGGCCTTTTCAGCGGTATCTTTTTTTGCTTTCTCCTCTGCTTCCCTCTTAGCTTTTTCTTCCGCTTCCTTCTTAGCCTTTTCCTCAGCCTCTTTTTTTGATTTTTCCTCGGCTTCCTTTTTTGCTTTGGCTTCTTCTGCTGCTTTTGCATCTAACTCCTGTTGAGCTTCATAAGGTTGCATTTTTTCTTTATATTCACTGTATGTGGTTTCAATCCAATCGTATGAGGCTTTAGTTGATTCGTATGCTGATAGTACACTATTGTAAATGTCTTTGTTAACAGTTCCTATTTTTCCGATTCCAAAACCGATGAAAAATGCAAGTATCAAAGTTATAATTAAAGCTATTTTAGGATGTTTTTTTGAAAAATCATTAATTGTTTTGATTATCTCCCTTATTGTAGTGTCGTCTATTGTTTCTGTATTTTTGTTTTCCTCGCTCATGATGTATATTCCTTTCTTATGTTATTTTAATCCTGCTTGGCTTTTACCAACTACCATATTATTTTGGAAAGTAATCATAGCGTTAGCTCCGACAGTTTCGTATCCACCCTATTTCATGATAAATGTATTTTCATTTTTTCGGATACTCTGTATTGTTCAGCATCGGCTACATCTATAAATTCTACGGTTTTATCAAAGTTATTTTTTACAACTTCCTTTATTTCATCAAGAGTAACATTAAAGAATTCACGTCTTTGATTCACCATATTTAATTTTCGGTTTTCAAATGCTTTATGTAGTGCAGTTTCAAGCTTTGGTGCGTTATCAGAGAAAATCATTGCATGAATATCAAAGTTAAATGGAACGGAAGCGTCGCCCAGCTCATGTACACGTTCTGTAGGGTCAAGACGTCTCGTCATACCTATTTTATATACATTTTCACCGAATGAGCCTATGTTTGATATAATATAAACATATCCGGCCTTTTGATTGGCAACCCTATAGTCAATATCCTCGAGTGATTGTTTAATATCTGAAAGTGTAGCTTCAATTTCAGCTTTTTTTAGAAGAATAGCTTCCTTTTGTTCATTAGAAGCACCATTGAGTTTTAATAAAATATCCTTTAAGGCGTTTTCGTAATGAAGCTGTTCCTTTTCTTTCTTTTTACGCTCTTGTTCTATTTCTTTTTGAAGTTTAGCTTCTTCTCTTAGTTGAGCTTTGAGCTCTTTTTGCAGTTCTTTTTCTTCTTGCTTTTTTGTGCGATACTCAAAAGCAAGATTAAGTTCGCTGATTTTTAAGTTATAGTATTGGCAGGCAATAGCGATATTTAAAACTTTTCCCAATTTTGTTACTGCATCGTAAGATGAAGTTATACGTTTTACTGCGGTTTCATATGTATTATATTTTACTTTTTCTATAATACTGTCACATTCGCTGTTAAAAGCACGCAATAAAAGTTTTTGGGTATCTTTTATCATTTTGCGACCTTCTGATCTGCTGTCGTTCACAACCCATTCCATATTCCCTGTAACAGCAGTTCCTGCTTTGATCATATCTTTTTGTTGTTGACGTATTTCGGCTAATTTTTCTACATATTGAGTAGAATTTGCAAAATCATATTTTGGGGTGTACAAACCAAAACTTTGGACCAACAGTTCCTCTTCTAATTGTATCAAGTCCGCATTTTTAACTGTGATTGTATTTGATAAATCTGCAAGCTCGTCTTTTTTATTCTGGATAGCAGCTTCCAGGCTTTCGCCTTGATTTATTTTGGATAAAAAATCAGATTTATTTAATATTTGATTTTCAATATAAACTATATTATTATTTTTATCTTGAATGGTATTGTCAAGAGTTATAATTTTTTTGTTTAATTCATTGATGTATTTTTGTAAATTAATAGCATCCTGCATTTCAGGAGTTATAAGTGCTTTGTAGTTTTCAATGTCAGCTGTTAACTTAGATATTGTACTTTTTAACTGTTCAATTTCTGCTGATTGCTCAGAGATGGTATTTTTGAATTCTTTCACTTTAAATATATCAAGAAATCCCATGATTTTTCTCCCCTTTGTTGCCTTATTTTACATTACTTTGAAAAGCAATGGCTTTTCCTAAAATTCTGACATCGTTTAAATCTTTACCAACATATACCAACGGACTATAAGTGGTATTTTCCGGATTTAAAATTAATTGTGCTTTTTCGGGGTAGTAATATACCCTTTTTAGTGTAGCTTCATTATCTATAATAACAGCTGCAATTTCACCGTTTTCTACCATATTTTGAGAACGTATAAATACTATGTCGCCGTCATGTATTCGGGCATTTATCATACTGTCACCCTTTGCTTTTAAGCAAAAATCAGCTTTTACATTAGTTCCTGCTTCAATATAACTTTCTCTGTCCTCATCAGCAAAGATAGGCTCACCGCAGGCGATTTCACCTAAGAGTGGTATCTTATGTGTTTCGATAGGGAATATGTTGTCATATTGACTTAAATTTATTCCGTTTATGTCATCCGTTAAGAAGTCGGTAGTTACATTAAAAAGGTTTGCGAAGTTTTTTACTACTGTAAATATAGGTTCTTGTAAATTATTTTCATATCTGCTGATTGTGCTTTTATTTAATTTGCCATTAAATTTATAATTATACAGCTCCGCAAGTTTATCCATTGAATAACCGTTGCTTTTGCGCAATTCTTTCAACTTTTCGCCAAACAAATTTATCACCTCCGCAACATTATAATAGCATATTAATTAAAAAAAATCAATAGGTTTTTAAAAAATTCTTTAAAAAATTTAAAAAAAGTTATTGACAAAGCAACAAAAATATGATATAGTAGTATTATCGGATAAGCAACAAAAAGAGGAGGTGTTTTTGATGAAAAGAAGTAAAAATGTAGTTCATGCACCATATAATAGATTTAAAACTTGGTTAAAGGATAATGGGCTTACATATCAAGATATAGGGAAACTGCTTGGGCGTTCCGAGATTGCTATTTCATATAAAATTAATGGACAGTCTGACTTTCTGTTATCCGAGGTGCAGGTGCTTAAAACGACATACGGATTAAATAACAATATTTTTTTTATAGATGAAGTTGCGTAAACGATAACAAATAATCTT
Source organism: Candidatus Ornithomonoglobus sp. (assembly GCA_045537455.1). GTDB lineage: Bacteria > Bacillota > Clostridia > UBA1381 > UBA1381 > Ornithomonoglobus_A. Next base: position 17,271 of record JAZSPM010000055.1, read on the forward strand.
GAGAAGTTACCGATGCGAAAGGAGGGCAATAATGGTGCAAGTAGAAAATAAAAGAGCAAAAGTTTTAGCGGAAGAGATATGTAGATTTTGTACAATAGAAAAGCTGACAATAAATGATATATTATCAGCTTTAGATATTGTA
>JAZSPM010000075.1:0-4198 GCA_045537455.1 Candidatus Ornithomonoglobus sp.
TTTGTCGATGGTAAAATTCAATTTGTTCTTGAGTTTCTCACCATCGGCTCATTATTTTAAGCATTGTTTTGACATCGCTGTCAAGGGTGACGGTAGTTTTTTGCATACTTTATTTTTCATATGTTACTTTACACTACCTAAGAATTATAAATTACTGCTAAATACCAAATAATCCTACACAAACAGGTATTGTTATGCAAGCAAGCACTGCCGAAATACACGCCGCTCCTGCTCCTGTTTCACAGCTCTCGCCGACAAGCTTGGGAAATACAACAGTATTCAAGCCACATGGCATTGCATAAATCATAATTGACAGCAGTACTATTTCAGGAGAACAGAACTGCTTTAGTATAAGTGCAATCACACATGGAATTATAAACAATCTCAGTATTGATATTATGTACGCTTTTTTATCAGAAAGCAAATCCTTGATTCGAAATTCCGATATTGCAATTCCTGTTAAAAGCATACATATCGGAGCCATACAGCCTGATGCCTTATCAAGCACCTGCCTCAATGCATTCGGGATTTTTATTCCTACCCATCCAAAAACTGCTCCGAATATAATTGCAATTATTACAGGCTGAATAAGCTTCTTTAAGGAAATCTCAGTTTTTGTCAGCATACAGAACCCTATAGTATTAGTATATATTGACACCGGCAACCCGAAAACTATAACATCGAGCAGAAATTCGTTTCCGTACAGCATTTCTGCAAGTGCATAACCCATATACCCAAAATTCGGAACTATAAGCATATATCTGTACACATTACGCTTATACGGATCATCTGAAAACAGCTTTGACACAAAACGTGCCATAATCAAAACACCTATGAGAACTATAAGAGATATAATAAGCAATAAATAATTTTTACTTATATATTCTGTTGTAAAGTTCACCGAAAATGTGTTAAACACCTTGCAAGGCAGAAAAATATAAACCACCAATGCCGACAACAATTTTGAATGCTCACAATTTATAATTTTCTTTTTACTGAGAAAATATCCTATAATAACAAATGTAAATAATATTATAACCTGTTCAAATACAACTGACATTTTCAAAAAACCTCTTTCGTTTATTACTTTTCACTTACTATAATTGTAGGTAATGACATTTCGCTGTATTGTGTTGAAATAATGCTGTTCTTTGCAATTCTTGAATATACACCCTGCATTCTCCCACCGTATACAAACAAACCTGTAATATTACTGTAGTTCATATACTCAGCCTCGCTGTTATACAGCAGATCAATATTCGGACGTTCATACGGCGTACAGTATTCCTGAAGCAGATAATGGTTTCCGATATTCTCTTTTACCGCCTTATGCCATTTTTTGACGTCATCATCCTCCACACCTGCATACACACCCTTTGAAGCATAGGAATCCTCAGGCTTTATAACCCACTTATCCTTATTTTCAAAAACCTTATATTTTTTCACAGTTTCATCTGTCAGCGTGGTTGTAAACGGTATATGTTCTTTAATAAATTGACATTCCTCATCAGTCAAAAACTTTGCTGTAGCTTTATCATGCAAAATTTTAAACACAAGCTTATTATGAATTATCTGCGTTCTGAAATCTCCTATAAGTATAACCGAATTATCCTTCACCGCCTGAATAAACGGCTGTACTTCATCATAATGCTCCATAATATCACAGGTCACAGCACGGCGATAAATTGCATCAATCCTTTTACCTGATTCCGAATATAAAGCTCCGTTTTCATATTTTAAAGCCGTTATTTCACAGACTTCACAGGTACATGATTTTTTATTGAATGTTTTTCTGAACATTTCAAATTCATTATTTGTTTCCCCATGAATAAAATCAACAATAGCTACATGAGGCTTTTTAAGAGCATTTTCCGTTTCTGCATAAATACTCAAAAAAGTATTTACCCATGATTCAAAAAACTCACTTGTACGTACATTGAATTTTTCAGCAAACTGCTTGTAAGCTAATGTCTTTGACATAACATTGTTAAGTTCTCTGTCTTCATTCATTGCACTCGCACCGTCAGCATTAAATTCACAGAACTTAAAAGAAAAATCATCCTCATTAAAGAAGATGTCAATTCTTGCTATAGGCAATGAGCAGTCATATGCTCTCGGTCTTAAAATAAGCTCCTCAAGCTTTTTATCAAAGCCAAAAAGCTTTCTGTATTCTGCATTATTTTCATACTCACGTATAACCTTATCAAGTATTGCGTACATAGTATCCGATATATATTTAAAGTACATATTCGCTTCTTCCGTAAAAATTTTTGGAATATACAAGGTATGAACAAGTATCCCATGACTGTACGCTGTCGATTTAATCATTCTGTCCTGAGCTTTTTTAGCTTCACGGACAGTCTTTTTCTTGTCTGAATCTACAAGTCCTTTATAGTATTCATTAGGTTCAAGCATTGCAAAAGCCTTCTTTCAAAGTGGTTTTGGATGAGATTATTTTTTTCATCTCATCAAGATATATAGAATCACTTTCATCAAGTGATTTTTCTGCAGTATCAATCAGAAAGCTTAGAATTTCAGTTGCCTTTTTGCCGTAAACAACAGCATCAAATCCGTTTTTAATAAGCTCTGATTTTGCATCAGCAATATCAGCTTCAGAAATTTTGTCTGTATTGATATAGCCGTAAACCTCCGACGCTGACATAAATATCCCCTTTACAAGTGCCGCATAAGAAAGCACATATTCAAAAGGCATACTGTCCGCCGGACGAATTTCAATATATTTTTTAAGACGTACATCAGGGAAAATCATTGAAAGTGCGTGTTCTATTTCTTTAACAGACATCTCATATCCCGAATAAATTTCACCGAAGGTTTTTCCGTCAGCATAAAAAGTATTTTCATCCACAAAAATTGCGGGAGTATTCAAAATATACTCCGCATACTTTTCAAAAGAAAAATCCTTATTCATACTACCCGAAATAATTCCGCACCGTGCATTATCAACCGATGACCATATCTTTGTTCTTATCATACGTCCATTATATTTCTCACCTTCAAACACAGGTGAATTATCGGTAATCATCGCAAACAAAGGTGATAGTGCATTTGCAAGCTGAAGCTTTAAAATACAATCAGCCTCACTTGAATAGTCAATCGACACTTGTGCAGAAGCAGTTCCACGCATCATATTTTTGCCGTACTTACCCGATGCTTCAAAATATTTATCCATGAACTCATATCGTTTTTTAGGTATCAAATCAAGTTCATTGATTTTTGACGACGGATTATAACCGAGAGTAACAAGCTTATATCCGTATTCATCTAAAAACGGTTTTACACGTCCCAGAAACTCCTCATAAAGCATTTTTATTTCATTTATGCCGCTACACGGCTCAACACTTACCTCAAGCTGTGCCGCAGGCTCAAGCGTCAGATGAAATCTTCCGTTTGAAAGTCCTATAAGCTGTTTTTCTGAATATACCTTTGTTTCAAAAAATTCAGATAAACGGCTAAATAATTCCCCTACTCCGTTTTTTCCGTAAAAGCTTACACTTTTATTATTTTCGTCAACTATAAAATGCTCAATTTCCACACCTATGCTGTCAGTTGCTTTTATCCCAGAGCGGACGTATTCCGCTATTTTTTCAACATTCATATTAACAGAAGATAGACGGTACCTTTGAAAGCTTTTCTATCTTAACTTCTCCTTTTATAAGCGGTTTTATTGCATCAATAAATTTTATAAAATGCGGAGCCATGTTGTGCTGTTCAATAGCTGTATCATTCAGCCATTCTTCTACAAAAGTAAATCCTCCGCCAATTTCCTCAGATTTATAAATCTTATATGAAAGATTTCCTCTTTCTTTACGTGTCTCACGTGTTACATCAATAGCACATTTTATAAACTCATCTGCCTTATCAGGTAACACATCAAACCTTGCTATAATAGTTATCATAATATCAAAATCCTTTACTCTTAGTAATATATAATCAATTATATCATAATATACATTATTTTACAAGTATTACATAATATTTTTTCTACTGTAATGAATATTTACTTTTTCTGTATTCTGTTGGTGTACAGCCTTTGAAGCGTTTGAATATTTTATTAAAGTACGAAACAGATGCAAATCCAAGATTGAGCGAAATATCTCCTACACTGTCAGTTGAAACAGAAAGCATACGCTCTGCCTTACATACTCTTACAAAATTCAGATATTCAATAAAAGTAGAG
>JAZSPM010000034.1:0-49032 GCA_045537455.1 Candidatus Ornithomonoglobus sp.
TGAATCAAACCGGCTATGATATTCTTTTTCCCTTCACTCATTTTTTCTCTTCTTCTCTTTGCCATAAAAAATTCCTCCTATGATATATTTCTATTCTATCATAGAAGGAACCAAATTTCCAGACTTTTTTTCACACTCTCATTGAATAAGATTAAAGCATATTATTTATAATTAACAAACAATCCCCTCAAAAGCATTAAGCTTTTGAGGGGATATTTTTTTGATTATTTTATATCGTCTAATGAGATAATATCAACGTTTTGTGAAGTAAAGTTCTGTTCCATAACGTCAACCAATGCGCCTACTGTGTCAAGGCTTGTCATAAGAGTGATTGAACACTCAGCGGCTGTACGTCTTATCTTAAATCCGTCTGATTTAACATCATTACCCTTCTTAGGTATGTCGATTATTAAATCAATCATTCCGCTTCTGATTACATCAAGAACATTAGGAACGCCTTCTGAAATCTTTCTTGCTACCTGAGCTTCGATTCCGTTGTTTTCAAGCATTTTTGCTGTTCCTGCTGTTGCAACGAACTTGCATCCCATTGCGTGCATTCTCTTTGCCATTGGCAGGAAGTTGTCCTTATCAATTTCACGTACTGTTACAAGGATTGTTGAGCCTGCCTTAGGAATTGTTGTTCCTGCTGCAACAAAGCCCTTGTACATAGCTTCAAGGAAGCTGTTGCCAACACCTAAAACCTCACCGGTTGAACGCATTTCAGGACCAAGGCTTACTTCAACTCTCGGAAGCTTCTCTGTTGAGAATACCGGAACCTTGATTGCAACTGTGTTTGTTTCAGGAGCAATTCCTGATTCAAATCCCATTTCCTTTAATGTCTTGCCAAGCATGATATTTGTGGCAATATCTATAACAGGCACGTTTGTTACCTTTGTGATATAAGGTACAGTACGGCTTGAACGTGGGTTAACCTCGATGATATATAGCTCGTCTCTGAATTCAATGAACTGAATGTTTATCATACCGATTACATTAAGCTCAATAGCAATTCTGTAGGTTACATCCTTGATTTTTTCAATTATATGCTCAGGCACGTGCTGAGGCGGATAAATCGAAATTGAGTCACCACTGTGAACGCCGGCTCTTTCAAGATGCTCCATGATACCCGGAATCAGGACGTCGTGACCGTCACAGATTGCATCAACTTCAAGCTCACGTCCGCCAAGATAACGGTCGATAAGAACAGGGTTCTTTTTATCCTTCTTGAATGCATCATCAAGGTATCTGACAAGGTCAGCTTCGTTTCTTGTAATTTCCATACCCTGACCGCCAAGAACATATGAAGGACGGACAAGCAACGGATATTCAAGCTTGTTAGCTTCTTCAATACCCTGCTCAACAGTCCATACGGCTTTACCCTTAGGACGCTTGATATCAAGCTTTTCAAGCATTTCGTCAAACTTTTCTCTGTCCTCTGCTTCGTCAATATATTTTGGCTGAGTTCCAAGGATAGGAACGTTCATTTCGTCAAGGAAGTTTGCAAGCTTGATAGCTGTCTGACCCCCGAACTGTAATATAACTCCGTCAGGCTTTTCAAGCTCAATGATGTTGTATACATCTTCCTCTGTAAGAGGTTCAAAGTAAAGCTTGTCCGAGGTGTCAAAGTCAGTTGAAACTGTCTCAGGGTTGTTGTTTATAATAATTGTTTCAACATCTGCCTTTTCAAGAGCAAGTACGCTGTGAACTGAGCAGTAGTCGAACTCTATACCCTGACCTATTCTGATAGGACCTGAGCCGATAACAATTACCTTCTTCTTATCTGACGGATGTGATTCTGTTACTTCGTCATAGGTTGAGTAATAGTAAGGTGAAACGGCTTCAAACTCGCCTGCACAAGTATCAACCATCTTGTATACAGGAATGATATTAAGCTCCTTACGCTTTTTGTATACCTCGTCGCCGCCGCATCCGATAAGCTCGGCAATTCCTTTATCGCTAAAGCCCATCTTCTTGTACTTCTTCATTATATCATAGGTAAGAGTATCAAGAGTATAGTTTTTGAGTTCTTCTTCTGCGTCAACTATATTCTTTATCTTGTTAAGGAAGAATAAATCCATTCCTGTGATTTCAGCAAGCTTTTCAAGCTTATAGTTTCTTCTTATAAGCTCTGCAAGGTCAAACAGCCTTTCGTCATCAGGAACTATAACTCTTTGCTTTAATTCAACTGTTGAACGTGCCTTTGATGATTCTCTTTCTAATGTATATTGCTTTATTTCAAGTGAACGTATCCCCTTTAAAAGCGAGCTTTCAAGAGTACTTCCGATTGACATTACTTCGCCTGTAGCCATCATCTTTGTACCAAGATTTCTCTTTGCACCGAAGAATTTATCAAACGGCCACTTAGGAATTTTTGTTACAACGTAGTCTATTGTAGGCTCAAAGCAAGCAAATGTTTTGCCTGTTACTGAGTTTACGATTTCATCAAGATTATAGCCCAAAGCAATCTTTGAAGCAATCTTTGCGATTGGATAGCCTGTTGCCTTTGAAGCAAGAGCTGATGAACGGCTAACACGAGGGTTGATTTCTATAACTGCGTATTCAAAGCTGTCAGGGTTCAAAGCAAACTGTACATTACAGCCACCCTTGATTTCGATTGATGTGATTATATCAAGAGCTGCTTTTCTAAGCATCTGATATTCCTTATCTGCAAGAGTAAGAGCAGGAGCAACAACGATTGAGTCACCTGTGTGTACGCCGACAGGGTCAACGTTTTCCATTGAACAGATTGTGATACAGTTGCCTGCACCGTCACGCATTACCTCAAACTCGATTTCCTTCCAGCCTTTGATTGATTTTTCAATAAGAACCTGACCTATTCTTGAAAGGTGAAGTCCCTGTGCAAGAATTGTTTCAAGCTGAGTCTGATCCTCTGCAATACCGCCGCCTGTTCCGCCAAGTGTATATGCAGGACGAAGAATAACAGGATAACCTATTTTGTTTGCAAATTCTATACCGTCCTCGATAGTTGTAACAATTTCTGACGGAGGAATCGGCTGATTTGTGCGTTCCATAAGCTTTTTGAAGCTGTCTCTGTCTTCGCCCTCTTTAATTGAAGGGATTGAAGTACCGATAACCTTTACTCCGTACTTATCAAATATTCCCTTGTCATAAAGCTCACAAGTAAGATTCAAGCCTGTCTGACCGCCCATCCCTGCGATAACTGAATCAGGGCGTTCTTTTTGGATTATTCTCTCTATATATTCTGCAGTAAGAGGCTCAATATAAGTATGGTTAGCCATACCTCTGTCTGTCATGATTGTAGCAGGGTTGGAGTTTACAAGAACAACTTCAATACCCTCTTCCTTTATTGACTGACAAGCCTGAGTGCCTGAGTAGTCGAATTCTGCGGCTTGTCCGATTACAATAGGACCTGAACCGATTACAAGAACTTTTTTTATGGATTTATCTAAAGGCATATTATTTTACCTCCTTTAAAAATTTACCAAACATATTACCGATTTCAAGCTCGCCAAGTGCTGTCGGCGGGAACTGAACAGTCTGAATCGGAAGTGTTTTATGACGAAGTCCCTCACATGAACCGTCGTTTACATTTACGAATGATACTTCAACATCGTCTGTACATTCTGTAACAACATAATTCTGACTTTGGCTTGTGATATAAACCTTGCCTGTTTTAACTTCCTTTACAGGGTGTCCGCCACCATGACGGCCGAACTTTAATTTTTCTACCTTGCATCCAAGTGCAAGTGCTGTTATCTGATGACCTGTACCAATACCGAATATCGGATATTTTCCGATAAGAGCTTTTACAGTGTCGATTGTATTTTCAGCTTCAACCAATACTGACGGGCCGTTTGATACAAATACAGCGTCGGGGTTTACAGCTGCAATTTCTTCAGCTGATGCACAAGCAGGGAATACAGTAAGCTTGCAGTCGCTGTTTATAAGACCGCTCTGTACGCTTGCTCTTGTACCTAAATCTATGAAAGCAACGTGAGTTTTTCCGCTTTCGTTCAGAATATATTTTTCTTTGGTTGATGTCTGCTCTTTTGATATAATGTTAGTATTTGCTGCCATGAAAGCTTTAACATCATCATCTGATGGTTCGCCTTTCATGATGGCTGCTTTCATTGAACCGTTATCTCTGATAATTCTTGTTAACGCACGGGTATCAATGCCCTCCAGACCTACAACGCCTTTTTCAGCAAGAAAATCCTCAAGATTCATTTCGTTTCTGAAGTTTGACGGTGTGTTACATTTTTCTCTTACAACAAGTGCTTTCAGATGTGTCTGAGGTGATTCGTTGTCCTCGAGGTTTATCCCGTAGTTACCTATAAGCGGGAAGGTCATTGTAACAATATGACCTGCAAGTGACGGGTCAGTAAGCATTTCCTGATACCCGGTCATTCCGGCAGTAAAAACTACCTCGCCTACGGTGTCAGCTGTGTGACCGAACATTGTTCCGGTAAAGCGTACGCCGTTTTCCAAAATAAGCTGTGCTTTCATAAATATATCTCCCTTCGTTTTATAGTCGTACAGTCAAAAAAAAATGACAATGAATATCATTGTCAAAAAACGGAAATAGAAAAGACAGGGTGAACAAGATACCCAGCAGATTGGTTAATGATGTTTTTTGTTCCTGTCATAATCTACACTTCCTTAACATTTATTAATTTATCTTAAAGTATTATATCATTAGTTGTCGATTTTGTCAACCATATTATGACGGATTTTTTTAAAGATTTTACGGTTTGGTTATTCATACAAAAAAACAGGTGTTCAGAATGAACGGATATATACAAAATAATAAAATTATAATAAAAATAAATTCGGACATTTATTGACAAATCATCAGTGTAATGATATAATCTATAATATAAGTAAGCAAATCAAACGAAAAGAGGAAACAGAAATGAAAATATTGGTTGTAGATGATGAAAAAGTGCTTGTAAAGGCAACAAAATTTAATCTTGAAAAAGAGGGGTATCAGGTTGAAACAGCATTTGACGGCGAAGAAGCGGTTCGTCTTGCACATGATGAAACAATAGATTTGATACTTCTTGATTTGATGCTGCCGAAAATGGACGGCTTTACTGTATGCCGTACAATACGTAATTTTTCAAATGTACCTATTATAATGCTAACAGCAAAGAGTGAGGATATAGATAAAATACTTGGTCTTGAATACGGTGCGGATGATTATATTACAAAGCCGTTTAATATTCGTGAAGTAACAGCCAGAATAAAAGCTATTTTAAGAAGAGTAAATCCTGTTCCCAAAGGTGACAGGGAAAGAATAATTGTTTCCGGAAGTATACGTCTTGATTATAATTTCAGACGTGTAACTGTTGGAGATAAATCTGTTGAGCTTACCGGAAAAGAGTTTGATTTGCTTGAATTGCTTCTGAAAAATCCGGGTAAGGTGTATACACGTGAAAATCTTCTGGATATTGCATGGGGTGTTGAATATCCCGGAGATGTAAGAACGGTTGATGTTCATATAAGAAGATTAAGAGAGAAGATAGAAAAAAATCCGGCTGAACCACTGTATATAAGAACAAAATGGGGAGTGGGTTATTATTATAGAAAAGACTAAAATTATTGAGTATATAAAAAAACAACAAGAAAATATAAAAAATACAGTAAAATCAATGCGTTTCACAATGGTTGCGACTTACCTTGCGGTAATATTCGTAACCCTTGTTTTGATGTGTATATATCTTGTAGGCTTACTTAGCGAGAATCTTTATAATACAGAAAAGGTTGATATGTTTGCAAAGGCTAATATAATAGCTCTTACAATATCAGACCAATGGGCAGACAATGCACAGCTTTCGGAGCTTCGTTTCAGTGATGTAGTAGACAGGAGTCTGGCAGGTACAAGTATACGTGGAGTTGTAACAGATACTGCATATACGGTTATATATGATACTAACCGTGAATCTGAAATGGTCGGCAAGGCATTTATGCGTGATGCTCTGAAGCACGGCATAGACGGTGAGCAGGCAGAAGTCATGACAGATATTGAAGGTATGAAGCTTATGACTGTTGCGGTTCCGGTAAAGAAGAACGACACTGTAATCGGCGGAGTTTATCTTGCAAAGACGGTAAATGCAATAGAGGATACGGTAAAAAGAATCAGTACGAGCCTTATTGTCTTTTCTGCAATGATAATCATTATAATAGGTATGCTTTCGTTCGGGCTGAGCTATATAATTACGTCTCCGCTTGCTGAATTTACAAAGGCAGCACGGGAAATTTCAAAGGGTAATTTCCAGTATAGAATAAAGGTAAACGGAAGCAGTGAAATGGTTCAGATGGCGGCTACACTTAATTATATGTGTGATGAGCTGAATCATCTTGAAGAAAAACGAAAGAAGTTTGTTTCCGACGCATCGCATGAATTAAAAACTCCGATGGCAGGAATTAAGCTGATATGTGACAGTCTTGTTGAAATTCCTGAACTTGACCCTGAAATGCTAAAAGAGTTCCTTAATGATATGTCAGAAGAAGTAGACAGGCTGACAAGAATAATTAACCGATTGCTTACACTTACAAAGCTTGATAACAGCGGAGTGGCACTTAAGCTTGAGGAAACGGATATAATATCAATGCTTGACAGGGTTGTATATAAGCTTGACGGTATGGCAAGGTCAAAGAATATAGAGGTTATAAAAAAATATACAGAGACACCTATAGGGCCTGTTATTCTTGATTACGATAAAATTTATGAGGCAATATACAATATTACTGATAATGCGATAAAATATACTCCTGAAGGTGGGAATGTATATCTTGAGCTTCAGGAGCGTGAGGAATTTGTTGTAATACGAATTGAAGATACAGGCGATGGTATTCCGGAGTCTGAAAGAGAAAGAGTTTTTGAACGTTTTTACAGAGTTGACGATTCAAGAGCAAGAACTACCGGCGGAACCGGTCTTGGTTTGGCGATAGCAAAGGAAGCAGTAATAATGCACGGAGGCAAGATTGAAATTGCGGAAGGCTCAGAAGGCGGATGTGTATTTATTATTGTACTTCCGATTACCGGCAAGGCATAAGCGGGGTGAGGTTATGAAAAGAAAGATAATTTTTGCTGCGATAGGTGCGGCGGCTGTTTCTGTGATTGTGATTATTGTTGCTGTTATAGTTCAGAGTCATAACAGCTTTAAGGATGAGTTTGATTTGTATTTCCTTAATGAAAGCGGTTCGACTCTTATTGCAGAAAAGCATATGATAAGATATCATGACCAGTATGATTTGCAGGTATCAATTATAGAAAAGCTGATAAAAGGGCCTGACAACGGGAAAAATAAATCTATATTAAGCAGAAAAACAAAGCTTAATTCATTGGATTTAACAGACCCGTCGCAAATTATTGCCGATTTTAATTATAAGTTTATAAGCGGTGACACATCAAAGGATGTACTTGCTACATATGCAGTTGTAAAAACGCTGTGCGGACTTGACGGGGTAGATTACGTAAAGGTAACTGTTGAAAAAAATGATGTTCCTACGGCGGAGGGAAAGCCGATAGGATTTTTGTCAGATTCGGATATAAACCTTATGACAGATACCAATACAAGTGAAACTGTTGAGGTTACACTCTATTTTGCGGATAAAGAAACAAAAATGCTTGTGCCTGAAAAAAGAAATATAAAAGTTTCGGACCAGCTTCCGCTTGCACATTATGTTATAAATGAGCTGATAAAGGGAGCAAACGAAGACGGTCATGAAAATGTGCTGAGTAAAGATACTCCTCTTATAAGCGTAAATATTACCGATAATATATGTTTTGTTAATTTTGAAAAAGGCTTTATAAGTAAAAATTCCGGTTCTGAAAATAAAGAAATGCTATCAGTGTACTCTGTTGTAAACTCCCTGACTGAGCTTCACAGTATCGGAAGAGTGCAGTTTCTGATTGACGGTAAAAAAATGTATATGTTCGGGAAGATACCTTTTGATGGTCTCTTTGAACGTAATATATCTGTAACGGAATAAATTTATAAAAAAGTATTGACAAAAAACAAAAATGAGGTTATAATAATATAAAACAAATGTTCGCATAAAAGAAAGGGATAAAAAATGGCAAAATCAGATAAGGCTGCAAAGCCAAGAGTAGAAAAGAAAGAAGCAGATGAAAAGAAACAGGCACTCGAATCCGTATTTTCGTTTATAGAAAAGGAGTACGGTGCTGGAAGTATAATGAAGCTTGGCGATACTCATATTGCAAGTGTGGATGCTATTCCTACAGGTTCATTAACACTTGATATGGCGTTAGGTGTAGGAGGTATGCCAAGAGGACGAGTTATAGAAATCTACGGGCCTGAAAGCTCGGGTAAAACTACTGTTGCACTTCATGTTGTTGCAGAGGCTCAAAAACGAGGTGGAGAAGCTGCATTTATTGATGCTGAGCACGCATTGGATCCTGTATATGCAAAGCAAATCGGAGTTGATATAGATAATTTGATTGTTGCTCAGCCGGATACGGGTGAGCAGGCTCTTGATATTGCAGAAGCTCTTGTACGAAGCGGAGCACTTGATGTTATAGTTATTGACTCAGTTGCAGCACTTGTTCCAAAGGCAGAAATTGAGGGCGAAATGGGAGATACTCATGTAGGTCTTCTTGCGAGACTTATGTCACAAGCATTAAGAAAGCTTACTGCGATTATTGCAAAATCAGGAACTGTTGTAATCTTTATTAATCAGCTTCGTGAAAAAGTAGGCGTTATATATGGTAACCCTGAAACAACACCAGGCGGACGTGCATTAAAGTTCTTTGCATCGGTGCGTCTTGATGTAAGAAAGCAGGAGGTTATCAAAAACGGAACTGAGCCTATCGGAAATCACACAAGAGTCAAGATTGTAAAGAATAAGGTTGCGCCACCGTTTAAAGAGGCAGAATTTGATATTCTTTACGGTAGAGGAATATCAAAAGAAGGTAATATTCTTGATATGGCTGTTGAGCATGGCATTATTAAAAAATCAGGTGCATGGTTCAGTTATAATGGCGAGAAAATCGGTCAGGGAAGAGATAATGTTCGTAAGCTTCTTGAGGATAACAAAGAGTTTGCTGATGAGGTTGAAGGATTAGTACGTGAACTTCTTCATGCTGATGAGAAAAAGAATGTTATGGAACAGAATTTTGATGAAAATTCTGTTGTTGAAAAAGACGAAAATTCAGAAGAAATTTAATGTTATTGAGGATATGTTCACTAAAAATTAATTTTTTGTTTAAAATATATTGACGTTTTGGGATTTTTTTAGTATTCTTATATAGTAAACTATATTTGAAAAAATCAAGTAAGGCAATAAATAATAAACAATGATTAGTAAATGCGAGGGGGCATATTAATGGTTTCAAATAATGTAACAGTACAGAATTCGGTGGGCTTGCATGCCAGACCTGCTACATTCTTTATTCAGAAAGCTAATGAGTTTAAGGCAAGTATCTGGGTTGAGAAGGATGACAGAAGAGTAAATGCAAAGAGCCTGTTGGGTGTTTTATCCCTCGGAATAGTGAAGGGTGCCGAAATATCAATCATAGCTGATGGAAGCGACGAAAAGGAAGCTGTGCAGACTCTTGTTGAGTTAATAAAAACTAATTTTTCGGAATAATATTAATACTTAAAGAAATAACTCTACGGGCGAAAGCTATAGTAGAGTTATTTTGCTTTAAAGCGGATTTTGCATAATGGCAAGGAGGTGCGGCTATGTTTGATTTAGAGCAGGAACTGAAAAATTTACCGTCAAATCCGGGTGTGTATATAATGCACGATAAGGACGATAAGGTAATTTATGTGGGTAAGGCTAAGGTTCTGAAAAACCGTGTACGTCAGTATTTTCAAAAGAACTCCAATCATACTCCAAAGGTAATAGCAATGGTTTCGAACATTGCATACTTTGAATATATCGTTACCGACTCCGAACGTGAAGCACTTGTACTTGAATGCAACCTTATAAAAAAATACCGTCCTAAGTATAATATACTTCTGAAGGACGATAAGCAGTATCCTTATCTGAAAGTTACAATGAATGAGCCGTATCCTAAGCTTATAATGACCCGACGACTTCTAAAGGACGGAGCAAAATATTACGGTCCGTATATGGGAAAAGGAACAATAAGAAATACTTTGGATATTGTTCAGAAGCTTTTTAAGCCGCCTGTGTGCAGACGTAAATTTCCGGAGGATATAAAAAAAGGCAGACCGTGTCTTAATTACCATATTAATAAATGCTTTGCACCGTGTACAGGTTCGGTAACACAAAAGGAATATTATGAAATATTTACCGAGATATGTAAATTCCTTGACGGTAATCATAAGGAGCTTGTATCGCACTTAACCGAAGAAATGAAAAAAGCTTCGGCAGAATTAAAATTTGAAAAGGCAGCGATGCTACGTGATAAAATCCGCTCGGTTGAGGAAATTGAAGATAAACAGAAGATAATAAATACAGAAAAACAGACTGATAAAGATGTGGCAGCTCTTGCAAAAAGTGAAAATACTGCATTCTGTGAGATGTTCTTTGTCAGAGGTGGTAAGGTGATTGGCAGAGAAAGCTATAAAATAGATAATATTTCACAGTCAAGCGATTCTGAAATCATGACTGATTTCGTAAAGCAATTCTATCAGAACAGCTCATATATTCCTGAAGAAATCCTGACGGAATACGAAATCGGGGATTTGGAGCTTATAACTGAGTGGCTTCGTGAAAAACGTGGAAAAAAGGTTGTTATTATGACGCCTAAAATCGGCGA
Source organism: Candidatus Ornithomonoglobus sp. (assembly GCA_045537455.1). Taxonomy (GTDB): domain Bacteria; phylum Bacillota; class Clostridia; order UBA1381; family UBA1381; genus Ornithomonoglobus_A. Next base: position 10,739 of record JAZSPM010000034.1, read on the forward strand.
CAAGCTGAAGCTTGTCAGAATGGTAAAAATGAATGCCGAAGTGGCATTGGGTAATTACAAAATAAAACAGCTGAAAGAAAAAGAGAAAAACTCGTTGCTTGAAGATATGCAAAAGCATCTCGGACTGGAAAAACAGCCAAACAGAATAGAAGCATATGACATTTCAAATATTCAGGGCGCTGATAATGTAGGTGCTATGGCGGTGTTTGAAAACGGTAAGCCGGCAAAAAGAAAATATCGTATATTTAAAATAAAATCCTTTGAGGGTGCTGATGACTACAGTGCGATGAAAGAGGTTATATACCGCAGATTCCGTCATGCATTGGAGGAGGAAGAACAGATTGCATCAGGAAAGCTCAATAGAAATAATGCTAAATTTTTACCTTTGCCGGATTTGATTTTGCTTGACGGTGGTAAAGGACATCTTAATGTAATTACAGAGCTTATGGATATGATGGAAAATGATACTCCTGTATTCGGTATGGTCAAGAATGATAAGCACAGAACACGTGGACTGATTGGTGTGGATGGTGAGGTTGAGCTTTCACCAACGAGTGCTGTTTTTAAATTAATAACGCATATTCAGGATGAGGTGCATGATGCCGCAATCGGCTATCATCATAAATTACATGAAAAAATTGAGTCAGAATTAGATAAAATTCCGGGAATTGGCGAAAAAAGACGAAATGCCCTATTGACTAATTTCGGAAGTATTGATAAAATAAAAGAAGCAGATATTTCAGAGCTTGAAAAAGTGGTCGATAAAAAGACTGCTTCAAGTGTGTATAATTATTTTAGGAGTCAGGATGTTTAAATTAAAGCATTATACATTCATGGAATTAATATAAAGGGATTTAGATTATGAAGAAAATTTTTTTGTCGATAATGACGTGCGTTATGTCTGTTACGCTTGCCTCCTGTGAACTGAAAGATATTTTTCAAAACAGAAACCAACCACAGGAAATGGCAGAGCCGGCGGAGCAAAAGGCTGTTGCAAATACTATAGCAGTCGGTATTTATAATTTTGATACATTTAATCCGCTTACAACAAAGTCGCAGACAGTAAGAGAAGCACTTGAATTTATATATGAACCGCTGTTTACTTTGAATGAACAGGTACAGCCCGAACCAATGCTTGCAGTTGATTGCATTATGAGCTCAGATGGGCAAAGTGCTGTAATTAATTTGCGTGATGATGTAAAATGGCATAACGGAGACAGCTTTGATGCCTATGATGCGGCATATACGATACGCTGTATAAAAGAAAATGAAACGGCATATACAAGTATGCTTGAGGATATTACATCATGGAATGCTTTAGATATGTATCAGCTTTCGGTAAGCTTTAGCAGAAGCATTCCCAATGCGGCGGCGTTGCTGACTTTTCCTGTAATAAAATACAATACTCCAATGGACAGTGAGATAGCCCCGATTGGAACAGGGCCGTTTGCATATTCAGGAAAAATCAGTACAGACAGATATATGCTTAATGCATTTGATTATTACTATGGCGGAAAAGCTGGTATTGACGGAGTATATATAGACGAAGCACCCGATGCAGAGCATTATGTGTATATGTACAGCTCCGGAGCTTTTGACGTGGCTACAAGCAAAACTCTTGATTTAAGAACCTACACGCCAAGAGGCAGTGCTGTGATGAATGAATACGTAAGTGACAGGCTGATTCTGCTTGGTATAAATAACGCAAGAGTTGAATTACAAGGGTTGAATACAAGACTTGCACTGTCTCAGCTTGTAGATAAGGAGTATATAGTAAGCTCAATCCTTTATTCAAGGGCTGTTAAAACGGATGTTCCCATAAATCCGTGGTTCTGGCTGTATGATGGCAGACGAAGTGCGGAGGATGGCTTATCTGCTGAGGGACACATACGAATAGATGCGTGGACTGACCGTGATAACGGAGGATATGCAAGAAGGCTTAACGGTCAGATGCAGTATCTTGATTTGGAATTATTAGTAAACAGCGAAAATGAAGAAAAGGTAAAAATTGCTCAGACAATAGCTGATAATTTTAATCGCTACGGAGTAAAAACAAGGCTTATAATGCTTCCTTATGAACAGTATGCTGCGAGAGTGGAATCAAAGCAATATGATATTTTTATAGGTGAGTATGAGCTTCCAGCAACGCAGGATATTTCGATATTACTCGGAAACGGTAATGTATTTAATTATACAAATGAGAATATGCAGTCGCTGATAAGTCAGATAGTAAGGACGTCGGATGCTGAACAGTTAAAGGAGCTGTACGGACAGTTTGGTGAATTGTTTACAGCAGAGACTCCGTTTGTGCCGATTGCATATGTAAAGGAATGCATGATGAGCAGTCCGAAACTGAACAATATAAAAGCTCCCGGTGGAGCAGGATTCTTCCGTATGCCGGGTGTATGGAGTTTAAAATGACAGTAATAGTAATAGGTGCAGGAGCTGCCGGCTTGATTGCGGCAGGTACGGCGGCGAAAACTGCTGATAAAGTAATTCTTATAGAAAAAAACGACATAATAGGAAAAAAGCTTCTGATAACAGGCAAGGGCAGATGCAATATAACAAATGCCGCAGAAATTGAGGACATGATACAAATGTATCCGACTAACGGGAAATTTTTGTACAGTGCTTTATATACATTTACAAATGACGATATAGTATCGCTTATAGAAAGCTTTGGTGTAAAAACCAAGGTCGAGCGAGACGGCAGAGTTTTTCCTGTTTCGGACAAGTCAAAGGATGTAGTCAATGCATTGAAAAAATATGCGTTGCAATCAAATGTAAAGCTGATACACGGTACAGTCAAAGGAATTTTGACAGACGGTGAATCGGTTACGGGAGTGAAAACCGATAAAGGTATAATGCAGGGAGAAAGAGTTATAATCTGCACAGGCGGAAAATCATATCATAATACCGGTTCAACCGGTGATGGATATAAATTCGCCAAAAGTGTGGGGCATACGGTAACTCCGCTTAAACCTTCGCTTGTTCCTATAGTAACACAAGAAAAATGGGTTACGGAGCTTATGGGGTTGTCGCTTAAAAACATATCGCTTACAGCGTATAACTCAAAAAACAAACGTGTATATGAGGATTTCGGAGAGATGCTGTTTACGCATTTCGGAATATCAGGGCCTGTTGTGCTTTCAATGTCAACACATCTGAAGGAAACTGAAAAATACAGAATGGAAATAGATTTAAAACCTGCATTGACAGACGAACAGCTTGACGCAAGGCTTTTGAGAGATTTTGAAAAATATGCAAAAAAACATTTGTTGAATAGCCTTGATGAGCTTTTGCCAAAAGCACTGATACCTGTCGTAATAGAATTGTCAGGGATTGATTCGCATAAACAAGTATGTAATATCACAAAAGAGGAACGCAGAAAAATAACTGATATTTTAAAGCATCTTACCGTTACATTTAAGGCGTTCCGACCGATTGACGAAGCAATAGTAACGTCAGGCGGTGTAAAAATCAGTGAAATAAATCCGTCAACCATGGAATCTAAAAAAGTGAAGGGCTTGTATTTTGCAGGTGAAGTCATAGATGTTGACGGATATACCGGAGGATATAATTTACAGGCGGCATTTTCTACAGGTTATCTGGCAGGGATGAACGCCGCAGAATAAAGGAGGAATAAAAATGGAACCTATAGGAGGAAGCCGTGATGTGTGTAAAGCGGCAATAAATATGGCATTGTCGGAGGACAGAACTGAAGAAGCTGAATTAAAAAGCAGATATTTAGAGCTTGGCATAAAAACAGTTGCGATTGATTTCGGAAGTGATTTTGAGGGTGCTGTTAAAAAAATTCTTGAACGAGCTGTTGTTGCTTCAAAACGAGAGGGACTTATAGGTGACAGCCATGCAGAAGAAGGAGCAGTTGCAGGAGCAGCACACGAAGCATTACAGCAGATTATGAATAAATGTGTAGGCTTGAATCTCGGAGGCAAAATAGGAATTGCCAGAAATAAAGACCACATAAGTGTCTGCCTGTTCTTTGCTATAGGCTTATTGAATTTAAATGATGTATCTATAGGCTTAGGACACAGAGCACTATAATTTTTAATATAATTTTCTAATATAAAGGAGAGATAAGTATGATACGCTCAATAAGAGGTGCAATAACCGTAGATAATAATACGAGAGAGGATATTCTTGACGCGGCAAAGGAGCTTGTTCAGGAGGCACTAAACAGGAATGAAATAGATAAAGAGGATATTGCGTCAATTATTTTTACACTTACACCTGATTTGGACAAGGCATTCCCGGCGGCGGGCGTCAGACAGCTTGGAATTACAGATGTTCCGCTTTTGGATTTGGCACAGCCTGCTATAGAGGGAGCACTTAAAATGTGTATCCGTCTTATGATGCATATTAATACGGATAAAAGTAACAGCGAGCTTCATCATATATATTTGAAGGGTGCAAGAGTGTTAAGACCTGATTTGATTGAGGAGGGCTATATTGCGGTGGCAATCGACGGGCCTGCAGGTGCGGGTAAAAGTACCGTTTCAAAAGCGGCTGCAAAGGAATTGGGATTTTTATACATAGATACCGGTGCAATGTACAGAGCGGCGGCTTTGTTTGCGATAGAACACGGAATAGATATAGTTAATGCTCCTGAAAGACTTGTAAAAATTCTTGATGAAATGAGCATACGTATCAGCTATGACAGACGAGGTCAGAGAGTGTTCCTTAACGGTGTTGATGTTTCGGAGGATATACGTACTAACGAGATTTCAAAAGCGGCATCTAACGTTGCAAAAATCCCTGAAGTAAGAACAAGACTTGTAAAGCTGCAGCGAGATATGGCGGAGCGTGGGAATGTTATTATGGACGGCCGTGATATTTGTTCTACAGTTTTGCCGAACGCTCAGGTTAAAATTTTTCTTACAGCGTCGGTTGAAGCAAGAGCAAAACGCCGTTACAAGGAGCTTATGGAAAAGGGTATGGATACAACTCTTGAAACTGTAAAGCGTGATATTGCAGCAAGAGATAAAAACGACAGTGAAAGAGAGGTATCGCCGTTAAAACAGGCTGATGATGCTGTCCTTGTTGACACAAGCGATATGAATTTTGACGATGTTGTTGAAAAGATAAAGGATATGATAAAAGAGGTACTAAAATAAAGGAGAATTACCATGCTGTATAATATAGCAAGATTTGGAGTAAGAACTGTATTTCGTATATGCTTCCGTCTTAGTATTAAGGGAAAAACAAATGTTCCGGCAAAAGGTGGATTTATACTTGCAGTAAATCATAAAAGCAATCTTGACCCTCCTATGGCGGCGGCTTGCTGCCCGAGAAAGCTCAGATTCATGGCTAAGGAGGAGCTTTTCAAAAACCGTTTGTTCGGTTGGTTTATAAAATGCCTGGGAGCTTTCCCTATAAGCCGAGGTAAGGGCGATATCGGAGCTATAAAAGGAGCATTCGCTATCTTGAAAGGCGGAGATGTTATGCTTATTTTCCCGCAGGGACACAGAATAAAGGAAGGCGAAAGAGGAAAAGCTCAAAATGGTGTGGCTATGATAGCACATAAAATGCAAGTACCTATAGTTCCGCTTTGTATTTCAGGCGAATACAAGGCGTTCGGGAAAATAACTGCAACATTTGGTACTCCGATTGAATTTACTGAATATTACGGACAAAAGCTCGATGCCAAAAAGCTTCAAGAGCTTGCGGAAGGCGTTCTTGATAATATTCTGAGTTACGAGGTAAAAAGATAATGATAACAGTTGCAAAAACAGCAGGCTTTTGCTACGGTGTGAAGCGTGCGGTTGATAATGTATATAAAGCTGTTGATGACGGCGTAAGAACGGCAACGATAGGACCTATAATACACAACCCGCAGGTGATTGAGGATTTGCGGTCAAAAGGCGTTATAGTATGCGAGAGGGTATCTGATATACCTGACGGTTATACGGCTGTTATAAGAGCGCATGGGGTGCCTGAGAGTGTGTATAAGGAATTAAAGGGCAGAGAGTATATAGACCTTACCTGCCCGTTTGTATCCAAAATACACAGAATAGTAAATGAGCATTATAAAAAAGGGTATCAGATTGTTATTGTCGGAGACAAAAATCACCCTGAGGTAATAGGCATAAACGGGTGGTGCAACAACTCAGCGTTCATAATAAATGCTCCTGATGAGCAAATTGATGAAAATTTGACAAAAAAACACCTCTGCATTGTTGCACAAACGACAATAAAAAAAGAAATTTTTGTGCAAATAGTACAATTTTTAAAAAAAACTTGCAAAAGTACCCTAATATTTGATACAATATGTAATGCAACGAGAGATAGGCAGGAGGAAGCAGTTGAGCTTGCGAAGTCATCTGACATGGTTCTTGTAGTGGGTGGACGGGAAAGCTCAAATACAAGAAAGCTGTTTGAGATTTCAAAGCAATACTGTGAAAACACCTATCAGATCGAAACATATGAGGAGATTCCTCAAAAAAACATATTTAATAAAATAGGTATTACTGCGGGTGCATCAACGCCTGTAAGTATTATCGAGGAGGTAGTAAAGGCTATGAGTGAAAATTTAAAAAATGAGGAGACTTTTGCAGAACTGTTTGAACAGTATGAAAGCAAATCTCTCAGCAACGGAGACATTATCGATGGAACAGTCGCAGAGGTTCGTAACAACGAAGTTATCGTTGAACTTGACGGATTCAAGTATAACGGACAGTTGGCGGCAGACCAGTTGACAGATGACCCGTCACTTAAGCCGTCTGATGTTGTAAAAGAAGGCGATACAATCAAGGTTTACGTTGTAGGCGTAAATGACGGTGAGGGAAAAGTAGTTCTATCAAGAAAAAAATTGGTAGCTATGGAAAGCTGGAACAAAATCAAAGCGGCTTATGAAGCAAGCGAAGTGCTTGAAGGAAAAATCATAAAGGCGGTAAAGGGCGGAGTTATTGCTCTTACTGATGGTTCGCAGGTATTTATTCCGGCACGTCAGGCGTCAGAAAAGTTTGTTCAGGATCTTCAGACCTTGGTTGGTTCAACTGTAAGTTACAGAATTATCGAAATCGACGAAAGAAGAAAGCGTGTTATCGGCTCGGTTAGAGTGATACTTGACGAACAGAAGAAGGCTGCTGAGGATGCGTTTTGGGCTGCTGCTGAAGTTGGTAAGAGATATAACGGTACAGTTAAGTCATTAACAAGCTTCGGAGCGTTCGTAGACATCGGCGGAATTGATGGACTTGTTCACATCAGCGAATTGTCATGGAACAAGATTAAGCACCCTTCAGAGGTTGTAAAAGAGGGCGATGTACTTGATGTATATATCAAGGATATGAATGCAGAAACAAAGAAGATTTCTCTTGGATTCAAGAAGGTTGAGGACAATCCTTGGGTAATTGCACAGAACAGCATTAAGGTTGACGATGTTGTTAAGTGTAAGATTGTAAGAATGATGCCATTCGGCGCATTTGCAGAGATTATGCCTAATGTTGACGGTCTTATCCACATTTCACAGATTGCTGACAGAAGAATCGGCAAGCCTGAAGATGTTCTTGAAATTGGTCAGGAGGTTGAAGCTAAGGTTACTGAGGCTGATTGGGAAGAAAAGAAGATTAGTCTTAGCATCAGAGCACTTATTGCTCCTGTAGAGGAAGAAGCTCCTGAAGTAACAGAGGAAGCTCCTGCAGAGGATGTTGCAGAGGAAGCTCTTGTATATTCTACCGATCCCGAGGTAGAGGTTGAAGCTCCTATCGAGGTTGAGCCTGCTGAAGAAGAGGCTCCTGCTGAAGCAACAGAGGAAGCTCCTGTTGAGGAATAATTCTTAAAAATAAAAACAATGATCGGCAGAATTTGTAAAAAATATCTGCCGATTTTTTGTTGCATTTACTGTCAATGTGTGGTATAATTGGCACATACAGAATTTTATTTTATAAAATTCTCAAGAACTAACGCTCTTTCGTGCTCTTGCGAGCACTGTGTCAATTGACGGCGTCGCAAAAATACCCTTGCAAGCAAGCATTTTTACTCATGGTAAAATGATTTTGCGACATCTAAATTGTGAACTAATTTTATAATGAATTTAATGGATTTTTGTATGAAAGGATGTTCAAATATGAAATATAATTTTTTAAGATTTCCCGGAGGAAAAGAGAAAGCTGTAACGTTGAGTTATGACGATGGCTTCAAGGATGATATAAGATTTTTAGAGACAATAAATAAATATAAGATGAAATGTACCTTTAATCTTATAGGCGATATGGTTAAAAATGAAACAACCCTAAGCAAAGAATTTATCAAGGAAAATATCCTTGGAAAAGGTCATGAAATAGCTAATCACGGATACAATCACAGAGCATTTGATGCTGTAAGAACCATTGAGGGAGTTCAAGAGGTATTGAATTCAAGACTAACTCTTGAACAGGAATTAGGTATAATTGTCAGAGGTATGGCATTTCCGGACAGAACGGTCAATAAATTTAAAAAACCTCTCGTGTATGAAAAAGTTAAGAATTATCTGGAGGAGCTTGATATTGTATATGCTCGTTGTGCAGGGAGTGATAATGATAAATTTGAACTTCCCGAGGATTGGTATAACTGGACAGTTACAGCACATCATAACAATCCGCAGATAATGGAATATATAGATAAGTTTATAAATCTCAATTTGTCTGATTTGTACATAGCAAGCCGTAGTCCTAAGCTTTTTTATATGTGGGGACATAGCTTTGAGTTTGACCGAAAAAATAATTGGGAGCTGCTTGAAGATATCTGTGAAAAGCTGTCGGGCAGAGAAGATATATGGTATGCAACAAATATTGAAATTTACGAATATGTGCAGGCATATAACGCGCTTGTTTACAGTGCAGACGGCACTCTTGTGTATAATCCGACATTGATAGATGTTTGGTTTGATATTGACGGTAGCGTACATTGTGTAAAGTCCGGTGAAACTAAAAAAATCAGTGTTTGAATTTGTCTGTGATTTGGAAATAGAAGGAGGAACAAATTTTGAAAAAGGGCTTAGTCTTGGAAGGCGGAGCAATGCGTGGTATGTTTACTGCAGGCATTATGGACGTCATGATGGAAAATGGTATAGAGTTTGACGGAGCAATAGGAGTATCCGCCGGTGCGGCGTTTGGCTGTAACTATAAATCAAAGCAGATAGGCAGAACGTTAAGATATAATTTAAAATATAGCAGAGATAAGCGTTATTGCAGTTTTTCTTCGCTTATAAAAACCGGTAATTTGTTTGGTGCAGAATTTTGTTATCATGAACTTCCGGAAAAGCTTGATCAGTTTGATGCTGAAACCTTTGCAAAAAATCCTATGGAGTTTTATGTTGTATGTACTGACATTGAAACTGCAAAGCCTGTATACAAAAAATGCGAAGATGTGAGCTATAAAAGCATGGAATGGATAAGAGCATCGGCGTCTTTACCGCTTATGGCACAAATTGTTGAAATAGACGGCATGAAGCTTATGGACGGAGGCATTACAGATACAGTTCCGCTTAAATATTTTCAGAGTATAGGCTATGATAAGAATATAGTAATACTTACTCAGCCTAAAGGGTTTGTTAAAAAGAAAACCGGTTTTATGCGTCTTATAAAGGCAAAGTTTAAAAAATATCCTGATTTTGTAAAGGCAATAGAAAACAGACATCATATGTATAACGATACTTTGGAGTATGTAAAACAGCAAGAAGAAGCAGGTAAAGCACTTGTTCTGCGTCCTGAAGAAGCATTGCCGATAGATCGTATGGAAAAAGACCCGAAGGTATTGCAGGAGGTCTATGATATGGGTAAGGAGCTTGCGGTTAAACGTATTGATGAGATAAAAGCATTTTTGACATCTGAATAAATTTTTAACACAATATGTGGTACATATTGACTAAAATTTTGCGAATATATGTCATTATTTTGACAAAATAAAAATTATATCATGTTTTTATCGCAAAACACTTGATTTTTAATCAAAAATAGGGTAAAATGGAAATATATATATTTATATATATTCAGGAGGTTAAAAATGAGCAACATGAAATTTGATTATTCAGGTGCGTTGTCCTTTGTAGGTCAGCATGAGATTGACAATGTAGCAGAATATATAAAGTCTGCACATGATATGCTCCACAACGGAACAGGTGCGGGCAGTGACTTTTTAGGCTGGATTGATCTTCCGGTTAATTATGACAAGGAGGAGTTTGCACGCATAAAAAAGGCTGCTGAAAAAATCAGGAAAGATTCAGATGTACTTATAGTTATAGGAATCGGCGGTTCTTATCTTGGTGCAAGAGCAGCAGTGGAAATGCTTCAGCATTCATTCTACAATGCACTTGACAAGGATAAGAGAAAGGGGCCGGCTGTATTCTTTGCAGGTAACAGTATATCATCAACATATATGGCAGAATTGCTTGAGGTAATTGACGGTAAGGATATTTCAGTCAATGTTATTTCAAAATCAGGTACAACTACCGAGCCGGCGATTGCATTCAGAATTTTCAAGGATATTCTTGAAAAGAAATACGGTAAGGAAGAAGCAAAGGGCAGAATTTATGCTACAACTGACAAAGCTAAGGGTGCGTTAAAGACTCTTGCTGATGAGGAAGGCTATGAAACCTTTGTAGTTCCTGATAACGTGGGCGGAAGATATTCGGTACTTACAGCTGTTGGTCTGCTTCCTATAGCAGCGGCAGGAATTGATATAGATGAAATGATGAAGGGTGCTGCAGATGCACGTGAGGAATACTCAGAGAAGGATGTAGCGAAGAACGAATGTTATCAGTATGCAGCAGTAAGAAACGCTCTTTATCATAAGGGTAAGACTGTTGAAATGATGGTTAACTTTGAACCTGCACTTCATTATTTTGGCGAATGGTGGAAACAGCTTTACGGCGAAAGTGAAGGTAAGGATAATAAGGGAATATTCCCTGCTGCGGCAGATTTCTCAAGCGACCTTCATTCAATGGGTCAGTACATTCAGGAAGGTCAGAGAATGTTGTTTGAAACAGCAATTCTTGTGGACGAGCCAAGAAAGGATGTTACAATCGAAGCGACAGACGATAATCTTGACGGCTTGAACTTCCTTGCAGGCAAGACTATTGACTACGTAAATGAAATGGCTGCAAAGGGCGTAGCTCTTGCACATATAGACGGCGGTGTTCCGAATTTGAAGCTTACAGTTCCAAAGCTTGATGCTTACAACTTCGGTAAGATGGTATACTTCTTTGAGAAAGCCTGCGGAATTTCAGGCTATCTGCTTGGAGTAAATCCGTTTGACCAGCCGGGTGTTGAATCATATAAGAAAAATATGTTTGCTTTATTGGGTAAGCCGGGTTATGAAGACCAGAAGGCTGCTCTTGAAGCAAGATTAAAATAAAAGGAGGAAAACAAAATGGTAGAACTATTAATAGGCAAGAAGGGTACAGGTAAGACAAAGGCTCTTATCGACAGCGTTAATAACGCAGCAACAGTAGCAAAGGGCAACGTGGTATTCGTAAGTGACGATACAAGACGTTCAATGCACGATATTAAATCAAAGGTAAGAATGGCAGATACAAAGGATTTCGCACTAAAGAGCTACAGTGAATTTTTAGGCTTCCTTTGCGGTATAATCAGCCGTGACTATGACATTACAAACATATTTGTTGACGGTATATTCAAGATTGTAGGAACAGATAATCTTGACGGTTTTGAAGAATTCCTTTCAAGACTTGATGCTATAGGCAAGAGCCTTAACATATCGTTTGTTATCACAGTTAGCATAGACGCTGATGCAGCGCCTGATTATATCAAAAATTTAGCATAAGATGTTAAACAATGCTTCGTTTATTTAATAAACGAAGCATTGATAACTGTTTTGGAGGTTAGTTATAATGCAGTATCATAGTACAAGGGATAAAAGTATTTCTGTAAGTGCAGCACAGGCTATAAAGCAGGGACTCAGCACAGAGGGAGGACTTTTTGTTCCCGACAGTCTGCCAAAAGTAGGCTTGAATGAAATAGAGGCGCTTGCGTCTAAGAATTATCATGAAAGGGCATATTTTGTGTTAAGCAAATTTCTTACGGATTTCACGGAAGAAGAGTTGAATAACTGTATTAAAAATGCTTATACAAAGGAAAAGTTTGAGACGGACAGTATTGCTCCTGTATATAAGCTTAATGACAGCGCATATGTGCTTGAGCTGTGGCATGGACCGACCTGTGCTTTTAAGGATATGGCACTTCAGATTTTACCGCATCTTCTTACAACGTCAATGAAAAAGACGAATGAAACAGATGAGGTAGTTATTCTTGTTGCAACATCGGGTGATACCGGTAAGGCTGCTCTTGAAGGCTTTAAGGATGTAAACGGAACAAGAATAATTGTATTCTATCCAAATAACGGCGTAAGTGAAATACAGAAGCTTCAAATGGTTACGCAGGAAGGTAATAATGTTTCTGTAGCGGCAGTAAACGGTAATTTTGACGACGCCCAAAGCGGAGTAAAAAAGATATTTACTGATGAGAGCTACAAGGATTTGCTTGCGAGAAATCATTTTAAGCTATCATCCGCTAACTCAATTAACTGGGGACGTCTTGTACCTCAGATAGTTTATTATTTCTCGGCATATGCTGATTTAATTGCAAATAACGAGATTAAAGTCGGAGATAAAATAAATATTGTAGTTCCTACAGGTAATTTCGGAAATATCCTTGCTTCATATTATGCAATGAAGATGGGACTTCCTGTTGGAAAGTTCATATGTGCGTCAAATGAGAATAATGTTCTGACGGACTTTATAAGAACAGGTGTTTATAACAAAAACAGAGATTTCCATACAACGATTTCGCCGTCAATGGATATTTTGATTTCATCAAATCTTGAAAGATTTTTATATGACCTTACAGGATGTGATGATAAGCTTGTTTCAGAATGGATGAAGGCACTTAATACTGAGGGTGTTTATGAAGTTAACGATGCAGTAAAGGCGAAGCTTTCAGAATTATTCTGGGCAGATTATGCAGACGATAACGAAACCAAGACTACAATCAAACAGTGTGCAGATAGCTTTGATTATGTAATAGATACTCATACAGCAGTAGCAAAGGCGGTTTATGATAAATATGCAGCTTCAACAGGCGATAATACAAAGACTGTTATAGCTTCAACAGCAAGTCCGTTCAAGTTTAATCAGAGTGTACTTATTGCACTTGAGGATTGCAGTTATGTGGCAAATAAAGATGAATTTACTTTACTTGAGGAATTGCACGAAAAGAGCGGAATGAATATTCCAAAATCTCTTGCAGAGCTTAAAAACAAACCGGTTATTTTTGACCTTGTATGCGAAAAAACTCAAATGCAACAGATAGTCGGCGACTTTCTTATGGTTGAGTAACTGATAGATTTATATAAAGCTGCGTCGGGGATTTGACTAAAATTTCTCGATACAGCTTTGTTTTTTTAAAGAGAGAGCTAAAAATATTTAAATATGGAGGCTTAGTAAATGAAAGCAACAGAGTTAATAAAGAAGAACATAGTATCAGGTGAATATGATGAACAGCTTTGTTATATATATTCATGTGAAAAAGACGGCGTAAAAAAATACGCAGACAGATACATAGAGGTAATAGACGGTTTTGCAGAGATTTTTGGTAAGGCTGAGGAAATGGCATTGTTCTCGGCTCCAGGAAGAACCGAGATTGGCGGTAACCATACAGACCATCAGCATGGCTGCGTGCTTGCGGCAGGTGTTAATCTTGATGTTATAGGAGCAGTTGCTCTTAACGGAACTAATCAGATAAGAATAAAGTCAAAGGGCTATGACATGGATGTTGTTGACCTTGATGATTTAGAGATTGATAAAGCTCAGTACGATAAAGCAATATCTCTTATAAAGGGTGTTGCAAAGAAGTTTAAGGATATGGGCTATGAGATAAAGGGCTTTGATGCATATACTGTTTCAAATGTTTTGAAAGGCTCAGGACTTTCTTCATCAGCAGCATTTGAGGTGCTTATCGGAACTATAATTAACGGTTTGTTTGCCAATAATGAAGTAAGTGCTGTTGATATAGCAAAGATTGGTCAGTATGCAGAAAATGTATATTTCGGCAAGCCAAGCGGATTAATGGATCAGATGGCTTCGTCTGTGGGTTCTGTAGTATCTATTGATTTTGAAAGCACAGAAAATCCTGTTATTAAAAAAGTTGATTTTGATTTGGCAAGTAAGGGCTATGCATTGTGTATTATAGACTCAGGTGCAGACCATGCAGATTTAACTTGTGAATATGCGGCAGTAACACAGGAAATGAAGGCTGTAGCGGCATATTTCGGAAAAGAATATTTGCGTCAGGTTGATGAAGCTGATTTCTTTGCAAATATAAAGAATATAAGAGAAAAGCTTGGTAATGACAGAGCTGTTCTAAGAGCATATCACTATTTCAACGATACACGCCGTGCTATTGAGCAAGCTGATGCAATAAGAGAGGGAGACTTTGATAAGTTCTTTGAAATAAATAAAAAGTCGGGATTCTCGTCATATATGTATTTGCAAAATATATATGCAAGCAGTACACCGGCATCACAGGCGATGTCAGTAGCACTCGCAATGTGTGAAAATCTTCTTGACGGAAAAGGCTCATATAGAGTTCATGGTGGAGGCTTTGCCGGAACGGTGCAGGCGTTTGTTCCGTTTGAGATACTTGGTGAATTTAAACAGAAAATGGAAGCAGTGCTTGGAGAAGGTATGTGTCATGTTCTGTCAATCAGACCTGTCGGAGGTTACGAACTGAAACTGTAAAACTCATAAAAGGAGGGGTAATTATGAAAAACGAAGAGAATACACCTGTATTTGACGATGAGGAAGAATTTTCACTTCCATCAGATTTAGAAGAAGTATATGAGGAGCCTGAAGAAGATGAGGAAGCTCCCGTAGTTGAGAAAAAGTCTAAAAAAGGATTGCTTGCTGTGATTCTTGCATTAGTAGTTCTTTGTGTGGTGGCTGTTGGAGGATACAGCGTTATTAAAAACGGTGCATTCGGCTTCATTCCGAAGAATTACAAATACTCCACTGCCGAAAAGGCATATCAGAAAGCAGAGCAGCTTGTTAATGAATCGAATGATTTGGAAAGAGCAGTTAAAATTCTGGACGCTAATATGGATAAGGACACAAGCGGAAGTATGGCGGCTTTGAGAGAGACATATTTCTATTGGCTTTCTGAAAATAAACAAAGAGAAGCATATACTCATATAAGAAATTATGATTATGTGGCAGCGGCACAAGTTCTTGAACCGATTGTTGCAATGAACGGCAACGGTCAGGAACAAAGCCTGAATAATCTGTTCAACACCTGTGTGAATTTTGCGAATGTCGTTGAATGGACAGGTGCTGTTGAACACGTATTTTTCCATTCACTTATATATGATAGTGCAAAAACATTTATAGGAGACCATCAGACGCAGGATTTCTATGATAATTATGTGACTGTTACTGAGTTCAGACGCACACTTGAAAGACTGTATCAGAGCGGATACGTTTTGTATGATATAAAACGCCTTTATACAGTAAATGCTGACGGAACAGTATCACGCAATGCAGTGTATGTTCCGCAGGGCAAAAAGCCGCTTGTGATGTCATTTGACGATGCGTGCTATTATGAATACATGAAGCCATACGGCTTTGTTCAGGGTGTGGATATAGGAAGCGACGGAATGCCAAGAACCTTCCTGTATAATGATGACGGTTCAAGACAGTACATAGAGGACGGCGACTATCAGCCGATACTTGAAAAGTTCGTAAAGGATTTCCCTGATTTCTCTTATGGAGGAGCAAAGGGAACGATAGCACTTACGGGTTATGAAGGTGTTTTGGGCTACAGAACGAATGAGCTTGACCATCCTGATTACGACAAGAGAGTTCAGGAAGCGCGAGCAGTTGCCGATGGATTAAAGGCATTAGGGTGGAATTTTGCTTCGCATAGCTACGGTCATCGTGATTTCTATGAGCGTGATCATGTATGGTATGCTAACGATACAGCGCGTTGGGAAGCAGAGGTTGGTCCGATAATCGGCGGAACAGATATATTCATTTATCCGTTCGGAACAAATCCTCAGGACTGGAATGATGCAAAGCATACGGATATGCTTGCACATGGTTTTAAAATCTTCTGCGGAGTATATTCACAGCCGGTGCTTGAATATCATGATGACTTTGTGTTCATGCAAAGACGTAATATAGACGGAATAGCATTTTCAGACGGAAGACTTGACAGCCTTATGGATATGAACGGTATACCGGAAGCAGAAGTGCGTCCGCAATAAGCTTAAATAATTTTTGATGAGTTCGGTATTATATCGAACTCATTTGTGCATAATATTGCATTAAATCTAAAACAAAAAAAGGACGGTAATTAAAATAAAACTGATAATAGCGGAAAAACCGAGTCTTGCACGTAATATAGCGTCAAGCATAGGCAAGATGAAAAGAGAGGACGGATTCTTTGTCGGTGAGGAATATATTCTCACCTGGGTTTTCGGTCATCTGTTTTCACTTGCGGATGTTGAGCAGTATTCACCGAACCCCGACGGATCAAACCGATGGACAACGAAAAATATTCCGTGCTTTCCTGAAAAGTTTATTTTTGAGCTTAAAAAGGATCAAAAAACAAAAACGGTTGATTCAGGAGTGAGAAAGCAGTTTGAGACAATAAAAGCACTTGTGAACCGTGACGATGTTGACACGGTAATAAATGCAGGGGACGCCGACCGCGAGGGTGAAATAATAATAAGAATCTGTGTTGAGCAGGCGATGCTAAAGAATAAAGCTTTTATGAGACTGTGGCTTCCTGATCAGACTCCTGAAACAATACGTGCCGCACTTGCTGATATGAAAACCGAAAATGAGTATGAAAATCTTGCAAACGAGGGCTATGCACGCACTTATATAGATTGGCTTTACGGTGTAAATTTAACAAGATTTGCTACATTGAAAAGCGGTAAGCTTATGCGTGTGGGCAGAGTTATTGTGCCGATTGTAAAGGCTATATATGACAGAGATATGGCAATCAAGAATTTTAAGCCTGAAATTTATTACGGGATTGTAAGCAAGGCAATAACAAACGGTGAAGAAATTGAGCTTCAAAGTAAAGAGAAATTTGATAAAAATGAGCTTGCAAAGGCACAGGAATTATGTAATAAATATAATGCTTCTGAGGCAGTGGTTGTATCTAAAAAGAAGAAAAAGGATACATTAAAGCCGGGAAAGCTGTATTCTCTTACTAAGCTTCAAAACGTACTCGGCAAAAAATATAAAATGTCCATGGAGCAAAGTCTAAAAATTGTTCAGGAGTTGTATGAGCGTGGCTTTGTGACATATCCGAGAACCAATTCGGAATATCTTGCAACGGCTGAAAAATCAAAAATAAAAACTATTCTTGAATCAGTAGCAAAAATAGGCTATCCCGTAAAATTCAAGGATGGCAAAACGATATTTGACGATTCAAAAATAGAGTCGCATTCAGCTCTTACTCCAACATATAAAATACCTAAAAAGACTGACTTGACTCCTGATGAGTTTACGGTGTATTCTACAATCATGCGCAGGTTTGTTGCGGTATTTTGTTCGGAGGACTGCATATCCGAAAAGACGGAAATAAAAATTGATGTTGGAGGATTTGAGGAGTTCGCTCTAAAAGGGACAGTTATAGCAGAACCGGGTTGGACGAAATATGACGATTATTCAAAAAAGGATAAAATATTACCTAAGCTTGAAAAAGGCGATAAAATAAATATTGATTTTAAGCCTACAGAGAAAGAAACTCAGCCACCGAAGCATTATACAATCGAAACTCTTAATAATTATCTGAAAAATCCATTTAAAGAGGATAAGAAAAAAGCCTCAGAGGAGGAAAATGACGAAGATGATTACAAGGCGATTTTTGAAGGTCTTGAACTTGGAACGGAAGCAACACGAACAGGAATAATAGATAATGCAAAAAAGAGCGGATACATTCAACTGAAAAAAGATGTTTATACAATTTTGCCGGATGGCATCAATCTGATTGAATCATTAGTAAGAATGAATATCAGCATGGACAAATATAAAACGGCTGAGGTCGGTAAGGCTTTAAAAAAGGTATTCAGAGGCGAGTTCACCATTGATGACAGTATCGAAATAGCAAAGAAAGAAATTCAGGAGGTATTTATAAAAAAGAATGCTCCTCCTGCTTTAGACACCGATGACGGCTTTTTGGGAGATGTTGCAGGCAAGTGTCCTTTGTGTGGTGGAAATGTTATAAGGACAAGCTTTGGATACGGATGCTCCAATTACAGAGAAAACGGATGCAAGTTCGGTATAAGTAATGTTATATGCTCAAGAGTTATTTCGCTGTCAAATATAAGGCAGCTTCTTGCAACAGGAAGAACACACAAAATTGACGGATTTATTTCCCCTAAAAGCGGAAAAGCTTTTCAGGCGTTTTTGAAGCTTGAAAATGGTAAAGCTGTATTTGATTTTAGTGAATAAAAGTTTATTTTTAATGCATATTCAATACAAAAAGGAAGCAATTTTGCTTCCTTTTATTTTATATCATTTTAAATCGTTAAAATTCCTTCTTCGCTTTCAAGTAAAAGCAAAATGTTTTCTTCACGACCGTTATCAGCATTTATATAGATTATAAAATTTTTGCCGTTGTGGTTTCCTTTAAATTCATAGCATAGAACTTCTTCAAGGCTGTCCTTGGGGATAAGTGCAAGCCCTGTCATTGTTACTTCAAGATTTGAAGAAATGCTTGCACGTGCTTCTTCTTCGCTGAGTGTCGGTGTGTTCAGAGTACGTTCTGAATGACTCATAAGATAACCCTTGCTTTCAAAGCCCATAATTTCGCCGTTATCAAGTGAAACACGTACTTTTACAAGGTCAGAATAGCATTTCACATTATCCTGAACATATGCAAAATTAATGGTTGCAATATTATTTATTTTTTCGAAATAACTGCTTGCCATGCTGTATATTCCTCGGCTTTCAAGAAACTCCTGTGCCTTTTGCATGGCTTCTTCTATACCTATATTTTCTGCTTTGACAGATGTGCTGTCAAGATAATACAGTACATGACCGCCTTGCTTTGTTACACTTATTGAAATCTGACCTGTTCCGTTTGAGGTTGAAAAATTATAGGCAGGTATCTGTGTGTTCTCGGTTGCTCCTGTACTTCTTAGATTTTTTCCTTTTTCTCCTAAAAAGCTTTTTGCAATGTCAAGTGCTTGGTTTTCGGGAATTTCATTTGCGTTTTCAAGCATTGCAGGGCTTCGGTTTTCTATATGCTCAGAAAATGGTCCGTCATATATTAAAGACGGATATTCGTCGAATGCTTTTTCAACGTTTTCCATGCTCTCAAGAATACCTTCACCGTCAGCAAGAACTGTATTTGAGCTGACTGCTGCGTTCATCTGTGATAATCTGATATTGCCTGAATATATATCTGCCTGAATTTCGCTAAGGCTTTGTTTTAGCTTTGATGCATAGCTGTTAAGCTCTGAAAGCGTATCGTATTCCTCCTGTGAAATTTCTTCGCCGTTTATCATGGCTTGAGATAATACATAGGTGTAATCGCCAACCTGAGACAGGAATTTTGAAGTATTGTCAAGCTGTATCTGAGATGTCGGAAGTTGACCAAGACATGATTTTGCCTCCGAGGCTTCGGCAAAAATATCGTTTGATATTGAAGCAAGCTGTGCAGGAGTGTGAGCAAGCTGTGCTTTGGTAAGTTTTATATCAATGTTGTCAATATAATCAACAAGCTCGGAAAAAGCTCTGTTATATGAGTTTTCTATATTTAGTTCAAATGCTTTTGCATCTTTTTGATTATTGACGCCCCATATAATTGCGGCAATAAGTGAAGCGGCAAGTATTGAATACAGCCAGACGTGGATGCTTCTGAATGATCTTTCCATATTAATTTTCTCCTTTATTTGCAGAATCTGTGCTTACCGATTTTAACAATAAGCGGTCTTGACCATATCCATGAGTTTGTTGCAGTGTCAGGGTTAAAATAATATATTGCTCCGCCTGACGGATCCCAGCCGTTTATCGCATCACCGCACGCTTTGTATACGGTAGAGCCCTCGGAAATAGGAACATTTATCTGACCGTCGGCAACGGCAGTAAACGCTCCGGGCTGATAGATAACGCCTGAAATAGTGTTCGGGAACGATGAGTGACGTACTCTGTTCAGGATTACTGCGGCAACTGCAACCTGGCCTTCATAAGGCTCACCTCGTGCTTCACCGTTAACTGCTCTTGCAAGCAGCTGACGGTCGCTTGATGAGTATTGGGCATATACCGGCGTTGCCGATATCATAAGAGATAAAATTAAAGCTATGAGTTTTTTCATGTTAAAAATCCTTTCTGTTTGAATTATAGTTATTATTTGCTTTAAAGTATTAAATAATACAAACTTGGTTAATATTTTTAAAAAGAAAGGGGATTAAAATATGAAAATGATTTATATGCTTATTATATCAACGACACTGGCTGTTGGGGCGGCAACTCTTGAAGAATGTGTCGGGCAGGATTTGGAAAATGAGATAATAAGACTTCATATTGTAGCAGATAGTGATGAGGTTCATGCACAAGAGCTGAAGTTAAAAGTCAGAGATGATATTATAAAAAATGTAAGTCTTAGCGATAAGGATTTTATAAAAAAAGCAACAAACAAGGCAAAAGAGATATTAAAAGAAAATAATGAAAATTATGATGTAAAAACAAGCTTTGAAAAATTTTATTTTCCTGCGAAGCAATATAAAAATGTAACATTACCGGCAGGGGAGTATAACAGCGTAAGACTTGTACTTGGAAAGGGAGAAGGTAAGAACTGGTGGTGTATTATGTATCCGCCGATGTGTGTAGTGAATGATACAGAGATGGAGCTTATTAAGCAATCAGATGAGGTATTAAAAAATAGCTTAAATTCGGAAAGCTATGAGCTTATAACGTCTGATTCGGACAAGGTGAAATTAAAATTTAAAACTGTGGAGCTTGTCCAAAAGCTAAAAAATACACTTAAAAATTAAATTGTCTTGACATTTTTTATGTGTTAAGGTATACTTATATAGAAGAATAAATTATTGTTTAGCTGTGTTAGGAGGCTCAAACGCCGCCTTTGCAACGCTACGCAAACTGAAAGTTTGCGTAGCGTCGCAGAAGTCAAAATTTTCGAGTAATTTGAAATGCTTTTGAGGAACTTGCGGATTTGATATGCTAAATAGCAGGGGTTGGTAAGGGGTGAACAACGCTTTGGCGTTGTAGCATAGCAAACGTTAAGTTTGCGTAGCGTCGTAAAGACAGCCAGTCCCCTTACGCTAATAAACAATAATTTATAACAGAAAGGAAATACAAAATGTTCAAATTATTACATAAAAACGGAAAAGCAAGACGAGGCGAGTTTCATACTGTACACGGTGTAGTGCAAACTCCGGTGTTTCAGAATGTAGGAACGCTTGCAGCAATAAAGGGTGCAGTTGATACCTTTGATTTGCGTGAAATAGGCTGTCAGGTTGAGCTTTCAAATACGTATCATCTTCATCTTCGTCCGGGTGATAAGGTGATAAAAGAGCTTGGTGGACTTCATAAATTCATGAACTGGGACAAGCCTATTCTTACCGATAGCGGCGGTTTTCAGGTTTTTTCGCTTGCTTCGTTGAGAAAAATAACAGAAGAAGGCGTGAATTTCAGCTCTCATATTGACGGACGTAAAATATTTATGGGCCCTGAGGAGAGTATGCAGATACAGTCAAACCTTGCTTCAACTATTGCTATGGCGTTTGATGAGTGTATAGAAAATCCGTCAACACATGATTATGTAAAGCAGTCGTGTGAAAGAACATACAGATGGCTTGTACGCTGTAAGGATGAAATGAACAGATTGAATTCTCTTGATGATACAATAAACAAACAGCAGATGCTTTTCGGAATAAATCAGGGTGGTATTTATGAGGATTTAAGAATCTGGCATATGAAGGAAATTGCAAAGCTTGATTTGCTGGGTTATGCAATCGGCGGTCTGGCAGTGGGAGAGAGTCATGAGGATATGTACAGAATAATTGACGCTGTTGAACCGTTTATGCCGGACGACAGACCAAGATACCTCATGGGTGTCGGAACGCCTACAAATATAATAGAAGCCGTTGCAAGAGGTGTTGATTTCTTTGACTGTGTTATGGCTTCAAGAAATGCACGTCACGGATTTATATTTACACGTCACGGTACGTTAAATATGATGAATGCAAAGCACGCACTTGATACACGTCCGATAGATGAGGAGTGTAACTGCCCTGCGTGCAGACATTATTCAAGAGCGTATATTCATCATTTATTTAAAGCAAAGGAAATGCTTGCTATGCGTCTTTGTGTACTGCATAATCTATATTTCTATAATGAGCTTATGGGACAGATTCGTCAGGCTATTGAAGAGGATAGATTCGAAGAATTCCGACGTGAAAACAGTGGTAAGCTTGATGCAAGAATTAATTAATAAAAAAAGTCACTTTCGACGTAGAAAGTGACATTTTTGTTTAAAGCTTTTTTCTTTTTATGATAAGTAAAGCTATAAGAACGGCGCTTCCAAAAAGAACGATGCTTCCTCCGGGGCGTATATCAAGGTAGAATGAAGCGGTAAGCCCGCCGATTGTAAATACTTCGGCAAAAACTACCGATAAATTCATTGTGCTTTTATAGCTTTTTCCTATAAGTATTGCACACGCTGACGGAATAACAAGAAGCGATGAAATCATCAAAGCTCCGACTATACGTGAAGCTACAGAAACCGTAACGGCAGTAAGAAGCATAATGATAATATTTATTGATTTTACAGGCACTCCTGCAAGTGATGCGGCTTCCTCGTCAAAGGTTATGAAGAAAAGCTCCTTATATAAAAGAATTGTTACGGCAATTACGATAATACTTAGTATTGCAGTAAGAATTAATTCAAAGTCAGATATGGCAACGATTGAACCGAACATAAAGCTGTTAAGATCCGAAGAACTTTGTATAAAGCCTGAAATTACAGCAGTAAGTCCTATTCCAAGCGACATAATAACCGATGTTGCAATTTCGGGGAAGCTTTTAAAATACTTACGCATAAGCTCAATGCCAAGTACAGCTATTATCGAAAATACTACAGCACCAACAATGGGGTGAATTCCGAGCATAAGCCCAAAAGCAATTCCGGCAAGTGCAGAGTGTGATGTCGCATCCCCGATTGCACTCAGTCTTTTTAACGTAATTGTAGTTCCTATGCATGGGGCAATTATACCTATAAGTACAGCGGCAATGAAAGCTCTTATCATAAAATCGTATGCAAAAATGTTATTCATGATTATGCCTCCTTTTGCCGGCGTAGATTTGGTTTATCTGCTCCATAGTTAAATCAGCTCTGTCAACAAATTCTCCGTTTCCGTGTGAGCAAAATATCAACAGCTTTGATGAAGCTTCTACAAGTGCGGGAGTATCGTGATTTGTCATTATTATTGTAATTCCTTGTTTGTTAAGATCTGATACTATTTCCATAATTGATGCTACGGATTGTGAGTCAACTCCTGCTGTGGGCTCATCCATAAGCAATAGCTTTGGCTTTGAAATAAGTGCACGTGCAATAAATACTTTTTGTTGCTGACCGCCGGATAAGTGTCCTATAAGCTTATCCTTATAAGCTTCCATACCAACCATTTTTATAACTTCTTCAAAAATATCTTCATCTGCTTTTGAATAACGGCGGAATAATCCCTTTTTTGAATACAAATTTGCCATGACAACTTCCTTTACCGTTGCAGGAAAGGCGGTGTTAAATGAGCTTGCCTTTTGTGAAACGTATCCGATTTTATCACGCGGTATTGATTTTTTTATATCGTTGCCAAATAACGATATTTTTCCGTTATAATAGGGGAGCATTCCGAGTATAAGCTTTATAAGCGTGGATTTGCCTGCACCGTTTGAACCGATAATCCCTAAAAAATCGCCCTCATATAGAGTAAGGCTGACATCCTTTAAAACTGATGTGTCGGTGTAATCAAAATATAGATTTTCTATTTTTAAAATTTCATTTGTCATAAGCATCACCTAATTTATTGAATTGGAAATTGCATCAAGATTTTTTTTCATTACTTCAAAATAATTCCCGTTGCCTGTATCTGATTCAAACGGATCTAAATATGAAATTTGTATATCAAGCTCGTTTGCAACGGCAGAAGCAGTTTTGTCGCTGTGTCCGGTTTCGGCAAAGACTGTATTTATATCTTTTTCGCGTGCAAGCTCTATTATTTTTGCCATTTGCTTTGCAGTTGGGTCTGAGCTTCCTGTGATACCCTCAATGCTGTGTTCTGTTATGCTCAGTTCATCACAAAGATAGCTATATGCTCCATGCGATACAATAATGTCTTTCTTGTTGGCATTCTGAGAAAGCTCAGCGATTGTACTGTTAAGAGTATTTATGCGTTCCTTTACTGATTCAAGACGTTCCTGATAATATGCGCTGTTCTGCCTGTCTGCTTGTGAGAGCATATCTGCTATTGCTGTGTACTGCTTAAGCGCATTATCGGGTGAGAGCCAAATATGTGGGTCAGTGCCGTCGATAATAATACCTTCAGCGGTGTTTAAGGTTTTAACGCCTGATTTTTCGGCTGTTTCTTTTATTCCGTCAATATAAGAGTCAATTCCGTCGCAGTAAATTAATGCCTTGGCTTTTGTTATTTTTGCAATATCTGAAGCGGTCGGCTCAAAATTGTGTGCACTGCTTCCGGAAGGGACAAGCTGAACTACATTCATTTTATCTCCTGCAATTTCTTTGGTAAAGTCATACATAGCGTAAAATGTAGTATATACTGTATTTTCAGTTATCTGCTCAGATGTTGAGCATGAAGTAAGGAGTAACAACAAAATAAGCAATAATATTTTTTTCATTTCAAAATCCTTTCATATATAATTAAGCTAATTATATCACATAATTAAAAATTTTTCAATATTTTGAAAAAAGTTCTTGACAAATCAAAAAAAAGGTGTATAATATAAATATAAAACGAAGTTAACAGTGTTAACTTTGAAATAAAAAGGAAATAAAAATATGAAAAATACATTTGGAAACAGTGTGTCTGTTACAATATTTGGAGAAAGCCATGGAGACAGCATAGGAGCTGTTCTTGACGGAATTGCTCCCGGGATTGAAGTAGATACAGATTTTATAAATGCTCAGCTTGATAAAAGAAAGCCTAAGGGTAGAATTTCAACCTCACGTAAAGAGGGTGATGAGTTCAAAATTATAAGCGGAGTATTTAACGGTAGAACAACGGGAACACCTATTTGTATTATCATACCTAACAGTAATACAAAAAGCGGTGATTATGATAAAACAAAAAATATGGTACGTCCCGGTCATGCTGATTATACGGCGAGCTGTAAATATCATGGTTTTGAGGATTACAGAGGTGGAGGCCATTTCAGCGGAAGAATAACCGCGGCACTTGTTGCGGCAGGAGCGATAGCGATACTGGCTCTTAAAAATAAGGGCATAGAAATCGGAACGCATATAAAAAGATGTGCAGGTGTTTCGGACAGGGGATTTGATGATTTACAAGCTGATATTAAAAAAGTAAACTCAACCGATTTTGCAGTGCTTGATGATTCAAAAGAGGAAACAATGAAAGCAGTTATGACAGCGGCGGCAAATGACGGGAACAGTGTCGGAGGGATTCTTGAAACTGCCGTTACGGGAGTTCCGGCAGGTGTCGGAGAGCCGTGGTTTGATACTTTTGAAAGTGTCTTATCTCATATACTTTTCAGTGTTCCTGCTGTAAAGGGTGTTCAGTTCGGAATGGGCTTTGATATGGCAGATAAGCTTGGCAGTGAGGTTAATGATGCCTTTCGTATAAAAGACGGAAAAGTATACACCAAAACAAATAATAATGGTGGAATAAACGGCGGAATCACAAACGGAATGCCTGTGATTTTCAGTTGTGTAATAAAGCCTACGCCGTCAATATATAAGGAGCAGGAAACGGTGAATATAGAAACCGGCGAGAATGTAAGCTTTATAATACATGGCAGACATGATCCGGCGATTATACACCGTGCAAGAGTGGTTGTTGACAGTGTTACGGCACTTGCACTTTGCGATATGCTCGCAATGAGATACGGTACAGATTATTTTACAAATTAAGAGAGGACATAATATGAGAGTTAAAATAAGTCCGAAGCCCTTATCAGGCAGAATGACTGCACCTCCGTCCAAGAGTATGGCACACAGACTGCTTATATGCAGTGGACTAAGCAAAGGGACAAGCGTTGTTCATGGAATTGCTCCGTCAGAGGATGTGCTGGCTACACTTGATTGCTTAAAGGCAATCGGAGCTACATATTCATATAACGGTGATGCAGTAACTATAACAGGTGCTGATTTAAAGGGCAAGGAGTATGAGCTATATTGCCGTGAGAGCGGCAGTACATTAAGATTTTTTATACCAATTTGCCTTGTAAATGAGGCATCGGCGAGTCTTTTCGGAAGCAGTAAGCTTCTTTCAAGACCGCTTGAAATATATGAAAATATATGCAATAAACAAAACATAGACTATAACAATGATGGAACGCAAATCAAGCTTAAAGGTAAACTGAAAAGCGGGGATTATAAGGTTCCGGGAAATATAAGCAGTCAGTTCATAAGCGGATTGTTGTTTGCATTGCCTTTGCTTGAAGGTGACAGCACAATTAATATTGTACCTCCGATAGAAAGCTGTTCATATATTAAGCTTACAATTCAGGCTCTTGAGGAATTTGGGATTGAAGTGAAATGGACAGATGAAAGAACACTGTTTATAAAAGGCGGTCAGGAGTATCAGCCTAAAGAGGTTTGGGTTGAGGGTGACTATTCAAATGCTGCGTTTTTTGACGCTTTGAATTATATGGATTTTGATGTAGCAGTTGACGGCTTGAGAGCTGATAGTATTCAGGGTGACAGGGTTTATAAAAAGTATTTTGAAATGATGAAAAAGGGAACTCCTACGGTTCATCTTTCAGACTGTCCTGATTTAGGACCTGTGTTTATGGCTGTTGCGGCGGCACATAGCGGGGGTGTATTTACAGGTACAAAGCGTTTAAAAATCAAGGAAAGTGACCGAGGTGCCGCTATGGCGGAGGAGCTCAGTAAATTCGGAGTATCTGTCAAGGTTGAGGAAGATACAATAGTAGTATATCCTACGGAATTCCAAAAGCCTGATTTACCGCTTTGCGGACATAATGACCACAGAATAGTAATGTCTATGGCTGTATTGCTTACAAAAACAGGTGGAGAAATTGAAGGAGCTGAAGCTGTAAAAAAGAGTATGCCTGACTTTTTTGAACAATTAAAACAGCTTGGCGCAGAGGTGGAAATTTACAATGATTAATAGTAAAATACTTATAATCGGACTTGGATTGATTGGCGGAAGCTATGCTGAAGCGCTCACAAAGCAGGGCTACAATGTTACGGCAATAACAAGAACGCAAAGCTCTATTGATTATGCTTTGGAGCAGGGGATAATCCAAAAGGGATATTCGTACGTTGATGAAGCTGCTGTAAAGGAAGCGGACATTATAATATTCGGTCTATATCCGAGCCTGATTTTAAACTGGCTTGAAGAAAATCAGCATCTATTTAAAAGCGGAGCGGTGATTACCGACGTAACAGGTGTAAAAAGCTGTATAGTGTATGATATACAAAAGCTCCTGCGTGATGATGTTGAGTTTATATCAGCACATCCTATGGCAGGTAGGGAGGTATACGGAGTACAGAACAGTGATGCTTCAATCTTTAAGGGTGCAAACTACATAGTAGTTCCGACGGATAAAAATACAGACTCTGCAACGGAGCTTTGCAAGGAGCTTGGAAGAGTGATTGGGTTTGAGCGTATATCTGTTTTGTCACCGGAAGAGCATGACGAAATGATAGGCTTCGTATCACAGCTTACACATTGTATAGCAGTTAGCCTTATGACGTGCAGTGATAATGAAGAGCTTGTTAATTATACAGGAGACTCATTCAGGGACCTTACAAGAATTGCAAGAATTAATGAAACGATGTGGAGCGAGCTGTTTATGATGAATAAAGATGCTTTGCTTCGTCAGATGAATATATTCATAGATGAATTTATAAATATACGTGATATGATAAAAACTGAAAACGTTGAAGCATTAAAAGAAAAAATGCGTCTGTCAACAAAGAGACGAGCGCTTTTTGATAGAAAATAATTAGAAAGAAGGAAAATAAAATGAATATGGATTTTGAAAGAAAGCTACCAATACCAATGGATGTTAAAGAAAAATATCCGTTATCTGAAAAGCTTTCAGCTATTGTAGAAAAAACGAGAGTAGAGCTTAAAGATATATTTACAGGAAAGTCAGACAGAATTGCACTTGTTATAGGCCCATGCTCGGCAGATAATCTTGACAGTGTTCTTGATTATAACACTCGTTTAAGAAAAGTTCAGGACAAGGTTGCGGACAAGATTTGTATCGTTCCGAGAATTTACACAAACAAGCCAAGAACAACAGGTGACGGCTACAAGGGCTTACTTCATCAGCCTGACCCAATGGAAAAGCCTGATATGTACAAGGGAATTGTTGCAATAAGAGAGCTTCATATGCGTACACTTGAAGAAACAGGCTTCTCGTGTGCAGATGAAATGCTGTACCCTGAAAATCACAGATACCTGAGCGATATTCTTGCATATGTTGCAATCGGAGCACGTTCAGTTGAAAATCAGCAGCACAGACTGACTGCAAGCGGACTTGATATTCCTGTAGGAATGAAGAATCCTACAAGCGGAGATTTGTCAGTTATGATGAACTCAATCACAGCCGCACAGCATAAGCATACATTTATATACAGAGGCTGGGAGGTTCATTCTCACGGTAACCCATGTGCTCATGCTATTTTAAGAGGTTATGTCAATAAGCACGGACAGTCACTTCCTAACTATCATTATGAAGATTTGCTTCATCTTTGCGAGCTGTATGATGGAAGCGGACTTGAAAATCCGGGTGTTATTGTTGATACAAACCATGCAAACTCAGGTAAGAAATATCTTGAACAGGAGAGAATTGCAAAAGAGGTTCTTGGCAGCTGCAAGCGTAATCCGGACATAAAGAAGCTTGTTAAGGGCTTTATGATAGAAAGCTACATTGAGGACGGTGCACAGAAGATTGGTGAATGTGTATACGGTAAATCAATAACTGACCCATGCCTTGGCTGGGAAAAGACAGAAAAGCTTATTTACGAAATGGCTGAAATGTTATAAAAAAATATCCCCGTTAGGTGGGGATATTTTTTTTGGAGGCGCCACCCAGATTTGAACTGGGGAATAAAAGTTTTGCAGACTTCTGCCTTACCACTTGGCTATGGCGCCGTATAACAAAAGACGCAAAATGCGTCTTTTGTGTTTTTATGGAGCGGAAGACGAGATTCGAACTCGCGACGTTCACCTTGGCAAGGTGACGCTCTACCACTGAGCCACTCCCGCATATTTCCCTGATTTATTCAACCAGGGAAGTGGTGCCTTCGGGTGGAATCGAACCGCCGACACAGGGATTTTCAGTCCCTTGCTCTACCGACTGAGCTACAAAGGCAAATTGGCGACCCGGATGAGGCTCGAACTCACGACCTCCAGCGTGACAGGCTGGCGTTCTAACCAACTGAACTACCGGGCCAAATTTTATGGTGGGAGTTACAGGGCTCGAACCTGTGACATCCTGCTTGTAAGGCAGACGCTCTCCCAGCTGAGCTAAACTCCCGAAACGCCGTTCAATCTCAACGACGAAAACTATTATAACAGATGTTGAGACGTTTGTCAATACTTTTTTTGAAAATTTTTCAATTTTTTTTATGTTTTTTTTAAAAACTCAAAAATCCTTGATTAGATAAGAATTTTTTAATAATGATAAAGGCTTTTTAAAAGTCGGCATTATTTATTTTTTACAAAGATTTTATAATACTATTGAATAGTAAAAAAAAATAGTATATAATATTGTATGCTAAAACTTTTATAAAATTGAATTGGAGGAATTGTCAGTGTTAAAGGATATGACAAGAGACGAACTTTTAAAGGAAAAGGAAAATGCTGTCCGCAGATATGAGGATTTGAGAGCGTTGAATTTGAAGCTTAATATGGCAAGAGGAAAGCCGGGTACAGATCAGCTTGATATTTCAACCTCAATAATTAATATCTTAACGCCTGAAGATGCAATGAAGGGCGAGGATGCAATGGACTTCAGAAACTATGGAATTCTTGACGGAATTGCTGAGTGTAAAAAGCTTATGGCTGATATGCTTGATGTAAGTACCGAGAATGTAATAGTATACGGCAATTCTTCATTGAATATAATGTATGATACGGTATCACGTTCAATGACTCACGGTGTTATGGGTTCAACTCCATGGATGAAGCTTGATAAAGTAAAGTTCCTGTGCCCTGTTCCGGGATATGACAGACACTTTGCAGTAACAGAGTTCTTCGGAATTGAAATGATAAACGTACCTATGGATAAAAACGGTCCTGATATGGATATGGTAGAGGAGCTTGTTTCATTAGATGAGAGCATAAAGGGTATGTGGTGTGTTCCCAAGTATTCAAATCCTTCGGGAATAACATATTCAGATGATGTTGTAAAGCGTATTGCGGCGTTAAAGCCTGCGGCAAAGGACTTTAGACTTTATTGGGATAATGCTTACGGAATCCATGACCTTTATCCTGATAATCCTGATAAGCTTCTTAATATTATAGATGAATGTGCAAAAGCGGGAAATCCTGATATGGTATATGAGTTTGCTTCAACTTCAAAAATATCACTTCCGGGAAGCGGTATTGCAGTTATAGCTTCATCAAAGGCTAACCTTGATTTTATAAAGAAGCAGATGACAATTCAGACTATCGGACATGATAAGCTAAATCAAATGCGTCACGTTAAATTCTTCGGAGATATAAACGGAATGAAGGAACACATGAGAAAGCACGCTGATTTGATAAGACCTAAGTTTGAAGCTGTTCTTGATGCTCTTGAGGCAGAGCTTGCAGGTCAGGGAATCGGCTCATGGGAAAAGCCAAGAGGCGGATATTTCATTTCATTTGATACTCTTCCGGGCTGTGCAAAGCGTGTTGTTAAGCTTTGTGAAGAAGCTGGCGTCGTTATGACAGGTGCAGGTGCAACATATCCTTACGGCAAAGACCCCGAGGATAAGAATATCAGAATTGCTCCTACACTTCCATCACCGGCTGAGTTAAAGCAGGCGTGCGAGGTTTTTGTTGCAAGTGTTAAGCTTGCTTCAATAGAAAAGCTTCTTGCTGATTAATTTGAATAAAATAGCAAAATCTCCATAACATAAGTATAGCTTATGTGAATGGAGATTTTTTTATGAATAAAAGAGTTGGAAAACAAACAGTGGCATTATCTCAGCCGCCGATTATCGTAAATACGGCTTCAATAGTAGGTCAAAAGGAGGGCGAAGGCCCGCTGCATTCTTCTTTTGATGAGATTTTGAATGATGACAAGCTCGGTCAGGATTCCTGGGAAAAAGCAGAAAGTGCTTTGCAAAAGCGTACAGCTGAGCTTGTACTGAAAAAAGAAAATAAAAAGTCTGAGGATATTGACTATATTCTTGCAGGGGATTTGTTGAATCAGTGCGTAGGTGCAAGCTACGGCTTACGGGATTTGAATATACCGTTTTTGGGGCTTTACGGAGCTTGCTCTACAATGGCGGAAAGTATTTCGATAGGAAGTATGCTGATTGACGGCGGCTTTGCTGACAGAGTTATGTGCCTTACGTCAAGTCATTTTTGCAGTGCGGAAAAGCAGTTCCGTTATCCGCTTGAATACGGAGGTCAACGACCGCCTTCAGCACAGTGGACGGTAACGGGTTCGGGATGTGCTATGCTTGCAAAAGAGGGAAAAGGACCTAAAATAACGCATATTACAACAGGAAAGATTGTGGATATGGGCGTTAAAGATGCGAATAACATGGGTGCGGCAATGGCTCCTGCGGCGGCTGATACCTTAACTGCACATTTTAAGGATATGAATGTTCAGCCCTCTGAATATGATTTAATTTTGACAGGCGACCTGGGCGTTGTTGGTTCAGAGCTTTTAAAGAAGCTTATGAATGATGAAGGATATAATATTTCAGAAATGCACAATGATTGCGGAAAACTGATTTTTGACATAAAGAAGCAGGACGTCCACTCGGGTGCAAGCGGCTGCGGCTGTTGCGGAAGTGTATTTTGCGGTCATATATATAAGCTGTTAAAGGAAAAGAAGCTGAAAAAAATAATTCTTATGGCAACGGGAGCATTGATGAATTCAATGTCAGTTCAGCAAGGGGAGAGTATACCATGCATTGCCCACGCAATAATAATAGAAAGTTAGGAGATTAGTATGGATTATTTAAAAGCATTTATAACAGGCGGTCTTATATGTGTTATAGGTCAGATTTTAATTGATAAGACAAAGCTTACTCCTGCAAGGATACTTGTTTCGTTTGTGGTGGCAGGTGTATTTCTACAGCTTATAGGAGTATATCAGTATATAGTGGATTTTGGAGGTGCAGGTGCAACTGTTCCGCTTACGGGATTTGGATATACTCTATGTAAGGGCGTAAAACAAGCCGTTGAAGAAAGCGGATTTATCGGGATAATTACAGGCGGATTAAAATCAACAGCAGGGGGAATAAGTGCAGCAATAATATTTGGTTTTCTGGTAGCTGTAATATTCAAATCCAAGCCTAAAAAATAGCTTTTTTAAACAAATCCCTGATATATTTTTATTTAATATAACAAAATGTGACAGAAAATATTGACATTAACTCCTAAATATTGTATAATTATCACTATACTAAATTAAAATTTTATTAATTTACAACAGATGAAGGAGGGATTTATATGTTTTTAAGAGCATATAAAGGTGCATTGGCAGTTATAGCAAAGAAGCCAATAATGCTTTGGGGGTTATCGTTATTAAGTGTAATTATCACATTTTTTGCAACGATATTTACAACACCGATTTTCTGCATTGGATTTTTGGTTAGTATTTTGGTTAACTGCGGAATGGCAAAGGTTTATATTGACGGTCTTTGCGGAAAAGAGGTAAATTCGGATCAACTTTTTGCGGCTTTTAATGGTAGCTGTCTGAGAGTTGTGGGCGGTATGCTATGGCGTACACTTTGGATTTTCATCTGGATGCTTGTTCCGATTGTTGGTCCTATAGTTGCAATAGTAAAATCATATTCATACAGCTTTGTTCCGTATATTCTTATGACAAAGCCGGAGGTTACTGCAACTCAGGCATTAAGACTTTCAATGCAGATGACAAGAGGCAGAAAGGGCTCTATGTTCTTGGCTGATTTATGCTTTGGAGGTGGAGTGGTTATTATTAGTGCTGTACTTGCTCTATTTGCTCAGATTCCGATAATTGGTGTGCTGTTTGGTTTGGTGCTTGCACTGTTTATAATTGCGGTAGCTTTGTTTGCAACAATATTCCAGGGTCTTTACTGGGCATATTTCTATATGGATGCACAGAGACCGAGAAGAGTATATCAGGAACCACAGTATATTGAAGAGGAAGAATATTACGAGGATTAAGAATTTTAAAGACCGAATTTAATTCGGTCTTTTTTTGTTTAAAAACTTTACATTTAATAAGATTTGTGATATACTGAATTGGTAATATGTGAAAGGATAAGTGGAAATGTTAGAAGTAAACGGACATACAAAACAGCTTGGAATTATCGGAAAGCCTGTAGACCATAGCTTTTCACCTCAGATGCATAATTATATTTCGGAGGTAATGGGAAATAATTATGTTTATTCGGCGTGGGATGTGGATGATATTGAAAATGCAATCAAGGGAGTTCGTGCATTAAAAATCAGAGGTGTGAACGTAACTGCACCGTATAAAGAAAAGGTTATGCCATATCTTGATGAGATTGACGAAAATGCAAAGCTTTTGGGCTCGGTAAATACAGTAGTCAATAATAACGGAGTATTAAAAGGATATAATACCGATGCTGATGGATTTTATGCGTCTTTAATAACAAAAGGAATAGAAATAACAGGAAAAAAGGTTTTGATTATAGGTGCAGGCGGAGTAGTTCAACCGACAATTATACGCTTTACACAGGCAAATCCGGAAGCTATTACGTTAGTAAACAGAACTGTTGAGCGTGCAGAATTGATAAAAGAAGCAGTTCTTGAAAAGACAGGCTTTGAAATACATACAGAAATAAAATCGCTTGATTTTGACGTGGTTATAAATACTACATCTGCAGGAATGGCACATCAGAAGGATATTCTTCCGACCGATGCCATAGACGGAATAGATAATCTTGATTTTATAAATGAGAAAACAGCGGCGGTAGATATGATATACAATCCTGCTGAAACGTTATTCTTAAAAGAAGCAAGAGAGCGTGGGGCAGAAACAGTAAACGGTTTGGGAATGCTTATATATCAGGGGCTTATAGCATATGAGTTATTCACCGAGACAAAGCTGCCTGATGATATTTACGACAAAGTAGTAGAAAATATATTTAAGGGGAAATTTTAAATGAATATAGTTTTAACAGGCTTCATGGCAACGGGAAAGACTGAAATCAGTAAGTCTTTAGCGAAGCTGTTGAACAGAGAGCTTATTGATACGGATGCTATGATAGTAGAAGAAGCCGGAATGAGCATAAATGATATTTTTGCAAAATCAGGTGAAGAATATTTCCGTCAGCTTGAAAGGGATATTATAAAAAAAGCAGCATCAGCAAAAAATGCAGTTATTTCAACAGGCGGCGGGGTTGTACTTAATGCAGACAATATCGAAGTCTTGCGAAACGGCGGCAGAATTGTAAATCTTTCACCCGAATTTGATGTAATAAAAGAAAGAATAGAGATTGCTTCAAAAACAAGACCTCTTATGAAAGGCAGAAGCATAGAAGAAATCGAACAGCTTTTTAATTACAGAAAACCGTTTTATGATAACTGCGATGTGAAAATTGCGGTTACTAATGATAAATCACCCGAGGCTCATGCGAAGGATATTATACAAATTTTAGGAGATGATATAAAATGAAAATTGGATTTATAGGAAACGGAAATATGGGCAGTGCAATATTGTGCGGTATTTTAAAAAACGGAATTGCTGCTACAGGAGATATAATTGTTGCGGATATAAACGAAGCGGGACTCGCACAGTCAAAAGAAAAATACGGAATAAATGTTACTTCGGATAATGCTATGGCGGCAAAATCTGATTTGCTGTTTTTAGCAGTCAAGCCTAATGTTGTATATAAGGTTATAGATGAAATTAAATCATATGTAACGGAAAACACAATTATAGTTTCTATTGCTGCAGGTCAAAGCATAGCAAAGCTGACAGAAGCTTTTGGTAAAGCTGTAAAGCTTGTTCGTGTAATGCCGAATACTCCGGCACTTGTAGGCGAGGGAATGTCGGGTATATGCGTGAATGAAAATGTAAAAGAATGTGAAATTAAAATTGTTCTTGATATATTCAACAGTCTTGGAAAAGGTGAGCTTGTAGAAGAATATATGATGGATGCTGTAACAGGTGTAAGCGGTTCATCACCGGCATATGTGTTCATGCTGATAGAAGCTATGGCAGATGCCGCAGTTCAGGGTGGAATGCCAAGAGCAAAAGCATATACATTTGCGGCACAGGCAGTTTTGGGTAGTGCAAAAATGGTTCTTGAAACAGGCAAGCATCCGGGTGAGCTGAAGGATATGGTTTGTTCGCCGTCAGGTACTACGATTGATGCTGTGGCTGTTCTTGAAGCTGAGAACTTCCGCGGTTCGGTTATGAAAGCAATCAAAGCTTGTATTGATAAATCAAAGAGCATATAAATATAATAGGGCTGTCTCAATAGAGACAGCCCCTTGTGTTTTTACTGTGTTATCAATACTGTTTTTGTTGAATCGTCCCAGTCAACTCTACATCCGAAGCCTTCGGCTGAAGCTCTTGCAGGAACAAGAGTGCGGTCGTTTATAATCATTGGTGGTACGTCAAGATATTTTGACTGACCGTTTACGAAATATGTATTACTGCCGATTGTCATTGTTATGTTAGTGTCGGCTGTATTTGCAATAACCTTTTGTGCAGACGGAAGCCATGATACTTCAGCTCCGAGTGCTTCAAAAATTGCTCTTACGGGAACAAGTGTACGTCCGTCCTTAATTACAGGCTCCTGATCTGTAAAGACAATTTCATTGCCGTTTAGCTTTACTTTTATTGTGTATGCAGGCTGTGTAAGCTCATTTAGCTTGCTGTAATCATAGAATACTACAACGGGCTTTTGTGATGTACGAACTCCCGTACCTCTTATATAAGTTATTAAGTTTATATCACTTACATAATTGCTTAGCTTGTGGGGTTGGTCGTAGCTTTCAGGTCTGTATTGAAGCTTGTCGGAACTGTTCAGAAATTCATTTGTTATTCCTGTTTCAAAAAGTACGTTTTTTGCGGCTATATAAATTGTCGAAAAATTATTAGGGTCCATTGTTGAAACAATTCCGTTACCGTTGGTGTGAGAGAAAATGCTCACGCCATCTTTTTTTACGCTTTGATAAAGCTCGTTTGTTCCTGCAAGCTGATAAACGTATGCTTTTGATGTAAGCTCAGTACCGTTTAAAGTGTACAGTTCAATCTGATAACGGTTCTGACCGCTTCCGGCAAAGAACAATTCAACTCCAAGATAGTTTAATCCGTTATAATTTTTTAAAAATATATTTGCGTATGAATCCCCTGAGTTACCGATAAGGCGTTCGTTGATTGTTCCGCACAGCGTTACCTGATTATCCTGAATAGTATATATGTTTATTGCTTTGCTTTCGACGGTAATAAGCTCGTCTGTTCCGTCACCGTTCAAATCTGCATTTATAGCAGAAATCAATCCTGTAAAGTAATCGTTAACGTCTGAATAAGTGTCCTCATATCCCACAAAAGATGCATCTATATTACACACACCTGTATTGGGCTTTACGTCATTATATATGTACTTGTTGTATGTGTAGAAATTGTCTGCCGCAAATGCAGTGGGAACAGTAACTGCAAAGGCAAGCAGAAAAGCTATTATTTTTTTCATTTATAAAACTCCTTTCATAAGCTTATTATCTATATCATATCACAAAATTCTTATAAAATCAACTTCCGACAAGAAAATATATAAAATTTGTTGATATTGCGGTTATATCAGGAACAAAACTGAAATATAAATATATAAATAGCTAATTAAATACTGAAAGGAAAAGTGGAAATGTATACCGTAAATAATGATACTTCAGAAAAAGGAATATTGAACTATATGCCGTCGGCGCTTAGAAAATATATGTACAAGATAAATCTGCATGAGGCATATGAGATTCATATGAGACTCGGTAAGCCGTTTGCTATATATTACAGTGACGGATATTATTTTGTTAATCCTGCCGGAGTGCTTACATCAACACCGAAGGGTGCTGTCAGGATAACCAAGGCTCATATTGAGGAAGCGTTGGAGCTTGCATCAAGGTCATCTCTTTATGCACGTAAGCAGACAATAGCAGACGGCTTCCTTACAATAGAAGGCGGACACCGTATAGGCGTATGCGGGACAGGCGTTATAAAAGACGGAAGAGTGGACTTTATAAAGGATATATCATCACTTAATTACCGTCTTAGCTGTGAGTGCATAGGTGCTGCGGACGAGCTTGCAAAGGCAGTTATTAACGAAGGGAAAGTAAAAAATACATTAATTATATCACCGCCGGGTGCGGGTAAAACGACGATGCTTCGTGATATGGCAAGAATTTTGTCGGAAAGTGGCAAGCGTGTAAGTATTGTTGATGAACGAAGTGAGCTTGCGGCAGCAAGCGGAGGTGTATCTCCGTTTAAGCTTGGTATTTTTACGGACGTGCTTGATGGCGTGAAAAAGAGTGACGGAATGCTGATGGTACTAAGGGCGATGTCGCCTGATGTTATAATTACGGATGAAATAGGAAAAAGAGAGGACATAACTGCAATGGAAGCTATTATAAACAGCGGAGTCAATATTATCACAAGTATACATGGGTCAAGCCTTGAACAGTTAAAAAAAAGAGGGGACTTTTCGGAATGTCTTAAATTTTTTGATTTAATATGCACGCTGTCAAAGCGTAACGGTGTGGGGACGGTAGAGGAGATAGTGGAATGTTAAAATTATTGGGAAGCTTTATGATTGGTGCATCGTGCGTATATTTTGGAATACGAAGAAGTATAAGCTTAAAGAGACGTTACACTTCACTTGTGGAATTTCAGAATG
>JAZSPM010000203.1:0-3240 GCA_045537455.1 Candidatus Ornithomonoglobus sp.
ATCGCACTCCATAATCTCGTATTTTACAGTTTCTTTTTTTACGATAATGTCTACGGTATAACAAGTATCATGCAGCTTCAAATTGGCACAGTTTTCCCTATGAGGACAATTCAAACAATGCTGCGGATAAACATGCTCTATCCTATCAGGCTTGCCAAGTGTCATATTATGACCTTTGTGCCCATTCTGACCGCCTGCTTTTTTACCGCTCTTTTTACGCTGGCTTTTTGGAGATGGCTTTTCATAACCATCTGTAGATGGTGGCTTGCTGCTATTATGGCTATTTTTATGCAATTGCTCCTCAAGTTCGGCAATTCTTGCATTGGCTTTTTCAAGTTTTGCATTGGTTTCTTCTAATTTTGCTGTAAGATTTTCGATTGTTTTCTGCTGTATCTTAATTATTTCAAGCAATTCGTCGATTGCTGCCATACTTTTCACCACCTGTTTTTTCTTTAGTATATCACATTTGAGGACTATTGTAAATTGACAAATTCACGATTTTTTTCTTCCACCCTTTTCCTTTCATTATTGTTGAATTCTCTGGGGGACTGAATAGTTACAAAAAATGAATATAATGATATAGCAGATTACATTATCTTAGATGCTAAATTTAGTACACCTGAAAACATTCGACTTCATCAATTACAGGAATTAGTATATTAGTATCTGTTCTCTATTAGTACATTAAATAAAAATGATCAAATAAAAGGGCTATATATACTTTGCGGAAAGAAACTAGGGAATGACACAGAGGATGCTATTCACGACTTAGCTCAGAAAATCGGTCGTACCGTTACCCCTTTTGCCGATATATTAGTTATGAACGGTGTAAATACAGAAGACTATTCTATGACAAGCAAATATATTTGACGACATGTTATAAACGTATTTGCTAAATTCATAATTTGTGTATTGCCTAATTCAGTTCAGTTAATTCTATGGATCAGATTAGAACGATTATGAAAGGCGAGCAGATCAACAAACAACAATATTCATTGTTAGATCCAATTTCCACAATTGATAATGTTTCAACATATATCACAGTTATAGGTCAGGCTGTTACCTTGCTGATTCTTTTATTGATGTTTACGCAGAAAAAACGTCTCGCAAAAAAGAAGACGGATCTTGCAAAGGAGAAGAAGAAACTCTTCAAACGCTGTTGCGTACTGATGCCGCTGCTTTTACTGACTGCTTTGCTTCCAAAAATAGTGACAAGTATAGTAGGCTATAGCTTCACAAGCTACAAAATGATCGGTGTGTGGTTACCATATTCTTTTTTGATTGCATTTGCTGTGTTGAGTGCGATGATTCTTATGATGCTTATTTCAAGCATTACCCGCTATTTTATCGTTAAGGGTATAAAATGATTGTACAGATTGAATTTGTATCGTCGAATATATATAGTCAACAAGCAAAAAAATCCTGTCTCAGACAAAAGCCGAGACAGGATTATTTTTTGCATTTGAGTCTAAATATTAACCATAACAACAAACTCCCCGTTGTTAAGCATCAGTTCATTGACAGGAGTAGGGGAGGGTGGATGAGAGCGGCAGTCGACAAATCTCTATCATCATGATGAGCTTTGCGGTTATGGCTTTGCCAAAATTGGTGAGAAAGGGATGATGAAGGTAACCGTCAAATAAACCGCATCGGGAGAGATACAAAACAACCCTCGCCGAAATTGGCGAGGGTAAATATTATCAATTATTCCACGGCAACAGTATAGTACCTACTGGATTGGAGAACAGGTCGGTCAGATACTTTTCGACGTCCATACCATTAGCCTGTGCTGTTGAAATTACCGAGTACAAAAGGGTACTGTGTATATACCGACCGCAAAACCGCAACTGCACAGACTTAAAACCGAACGGTAACGGTTACAAAACCGCACACTTGCCGCTGACTGCCCATGGAAAGTGCCCGGTAAAAAGAGCCTGACTGAAATGGAATCAAACAGGCTCATATCAGCTATTACTCTTACTGTATGGAGTAAGAGTTGAGCTTAATCAAATTTCTGGATAATCGATGTCATTCTTATCAAGAATAGTTTTGAGCTTATCTATGTAGTCATACAGTTTTTGAATTTCTATCCAATTGGTCTTCCAAATATCCTTATGCAGTCGGCGTATACGCTGTATATTTTTGGACTGAATATGATACTTGCCACCTTCTCCGATGCCGCTGTAACAGTGCTTGGACTTTACTATAAGTGGCAGACGTTCTTCTTCATTCCACTTGGTGCTATGCAGACTTGTATCGTGCCTGTCATCAGCTTTAACTATGCCGCAAGGAACACTGAACGCTGTAAAAAAACGCTGAACACAGCGATCCTTTTCGGTTGTGTGCTGATGTTCCTCGGAACACTGTGCTTTGCGATTATTCCAGAGCCTATGCTAATGTTTTTCTCATCTGACGAGGAAGTTATACGAATAGGCATCACTGCATTCAGCATCATCGGTATCAGCTTTATTCCACTGGTGTCATCTCTTACATATCCCGTATTGTTTCAAGCGGTGGGAGCAAGCTTTAAAAGCTCATTACTGACAATCATCAGAACGGTATTCCTGTTTGTGCCGCTGGCGTATCTGTTTTCACGATTCGGCTTGCAGTATTTCTGGCTTACTTATCCTGTGACGGACGGAATCGTGTCAGTAATCGGCTTTTTTATGAGCAGACAATTCTTCAGAAATCCGTATCTTACCAAAAAGTCAAAGGAACATCCGAACGCTGTATTGCAGAAGTCAAAGCAGGGTGTTATCATCACCATAGCAAGACAGCATGGCTCATCGGGCAAGGAAATTGGCAGAATTGTGGCGGAAAGGCTTGGAATACCTTTTTACTATAAGGAAGTTCCTGCCCTTGCCGCACAGGAAAGCGGACTTGATAAGGAGTTTATTTCCGACATCAACGCAAACTCTCCCACGCACCTTCACAGTCTCTACCTCAGTACAGACGTTGTTCAGCAGGCTGTTGTTGCACAGGATAAGGTCATCCGCAAGATTGCTGATAACGGCAGCTGTGTGATCGTAGGACGTGCAGCCGATTATGTTCTCCGTGATTATCCCGATGTGGTTCGTATTTTCATATATGCTCCCGATGACTACAAGATCAAGCGCGTTATGGAGATCTACGGTGACAGCGCCGAGGATGCAAAGAAGAATGTTCGTCGTTCTGATGAAGCAAGAGCATCCTACTATAAGAGCATTTCTGAGAGAGCTTGGGGTGACAAAGTCGGATCGT
>JAZSPM010000087.1:0-34314 GCA_045537455.1 Candidatus Ornithomonoglobus sp.
GCTCTTGTGTACACTGCAAGCCCGCCTGTCTGCGCATCGTCAATAGCGTTCATATTTTCCATGATTTCGGCTTTCTGCTCTTCGGAAATTTCGCCGCCATTCTTTGCAACCTTTACAGCATCAAATGCAGTTTTGGTAAAGGCAACTGCTGCTTTTAA
The DNA here is from genome assembly GCA_045537455.1 of Candidatus Ornithomonoglobus sp. GTDB lineage: Bacteria > Bacillota > Clostridia > UBA1381 > UBA1381 > Ornithomonoglobus_A. The sequence continues at coordinate 159 of JAZSPM010000087.1, forward strand.
GTCACGCTTTTCTTTTGTTGACATACCAAAGCTGAACAAGCCCTTACTGTCATCATTTACACCGAAGATATAATTGAAGTGATGGATTGCGTTTTCTGCATATTTTAAGTAATTTTCCTTTTCCCTGTCATTTGTTGCAAAGCAAACAGTAATTTCTTCGGTTATGTAAGGATGAGCACGAAGTCCTTTTCTCATGGTAGTTGTTTCATCTCTACCGCCAACCAAGGTGATTTTGATACCGCCTTCACCAAATACTGTTTTGGTTTTTCCATTTTCGTCAGTTTCTTCTGATTCCTCGATATAGGGTTCATAGCTTGCCACCTGGTCATAGCGGAATAACTCTTTTGGATAGTTTTCCTTGTTGTCCTTTGAGCCGTCTATGATACGGAACATTCCAAAATCATCGAAAAACTCTATGCCTTGTCTCTGCGTAGCGGACGGATAACGCTCCGGCTTTTGGATATTCGGCAAAATAACCTCTTTGTAAATTCTATCAGAGCGCTTCATATACTCCATATGCCCTGCGAGTTCATCCTTTGTGAATCTGTACTTTTGGATATGGAATGAACACATATCATCACATTTTGAGCATATGTATTCATCTCCTTTGATTTTTGTACGACTCAGCATACCGCACTCGCCTCCGCAAAATGTGCAGGTCTTTTTACCGAAAATGTTTTTAAAGAAATCGCCTAATCCCATGATCTTTGCCTCCTTATAAATTTATGTTAAATTTAATTAGCAACTAATTAGTTTACAATATCGCTTGTGTCTATAACATGCGAAGACTGATATTTTACCACAATATCGCCACTTGTTGGTCTTACACCGTCTTCTCTTGCAAATACGATTCCAACATTATCGCCCTTAGAAGTTTCATCCAACGACTTATTAAACATCTGCAAATCTTCTGCCACGCCTATTGCAATAACCTTGCCACCTCTTATAACAGAAACCTTTTCACCTTTTTTAAGGATGCCGTCTGCAACTCTGCCAACAAGTATGTTTTTACCTGCGTCTGAAAGTGAATCGTCAACCGGCATGGAGAACGGGCCGTAAACCTCGATTGCATCTGTTTTTACGGTTGTTCCTTTGCTGTCAGTTATTTCACAGTAAATTTTCTTACCAAGAAGGTTGTTTTCTTTTTCAACCGAAAGAACCAATGTGGCACTTGTTGCATCCTTCACATAATCACCATTTGCAATTTTATCAGTATTGTTTCTGTAACCTGTGTAGTAGAACCACTGATAGCTATACGGTGGTTTGCCACCATATACCTGAACCTCAAGCTCATATTTTGATCCATATTCTTCCGCTTCTGACCCTTTGGGCTGCTTGTATATAGTAAGAATAGATAATGTTGGACCTTCACCAACCTCAATTTCGGGTTTTTCAGGAGTTGTGGGTATTTCAACCACTGTTGATTCATGTTCCGGTTTAATCTCTACATCTTTTATAATCGGATCATCCTTTGGTTCTTCTTTTGGTTCATCGACGGGCTCGTTTTTGTTTTCTGTTGCGGGAGTTTTATTTATATTATCATCATCTATTGTTCCTTCGTTGGAAAGAGAACCGCCCATATCAAATTCCACGCGTTTTTCTTCATCCATCATACGGGAAATAATTGCAGCAACCTCACTTCTTTTGATGTTGTCATCCGGTTTACAGTTATGAAGAGCATCAACGCCGGTGAGTATTCCTGCACGATACATTTTGTATACATAGAGTGCATAAGGAGCATCGTTCTTTACATCCAAAATACTTCCGTCAGGGATGTTGTTGATATCCTCGAATGCACTATCGGGAAGAGCTTTTGCAAAGATTTCTATATATCCCGCTCTTGTTGCGTTTGCGTTATAATCATAATTCTTTGTAATTATGTTGTTTATTCTGCAATAATCAGCATAAGGCTGATACCAGGGTTCACCTGATGCAAGAGTAACCTCGCCGTTTAAGTAAACCTGGCTCATACAAGCTGCAAGCTTTATAGCCTCTGCATATGTAAGTAATGCATCCGGTTTGAATTCTGTTGCACTCTTTCCATTGATAATACCTGCGTCAACGGCTTTTACAACTTCATCGTGATACCAAGCATCTTCTTTGACATCCACAAAAGGATTGATAAGCTCTGCACTTACCATAGTTGCCATTGACATAAGCATACATGCCGCTAAAATAACTGATAATACTTTGTTCATATTTGTTTACCTCTTTTCTTATATTTTAATTTTATAACTTTTTAAAAACTTCCGCCTCTTCCGCCGTGTGTTCTGCCGGAGGATGAGTTATGTGTACCCGAAGTGGATTTTGGTCTTTCGGTTTTCGTAATCCTCGAATACAGGAATAAATCTCTTGATGTATCAACTCTCATACTTCCGGACTTTATGTAATTTGCCGCATAATCATTTTCTACCGCTGTTTTCATTTTTGTGAGTTTTCTTTTCATCATTATATAAGCAAGTAAAAGCGGAGCCAAAAGACAAGCCAAAACAACACCGACAATGTATTTTAAATTCTTTTCGTTATAAGGGTTTCCCTCTCTTGCCATCGAAAGAAGCTCATCTGCAGTTTCAATATAAACGGAAAATGCCTTATAGTAGTTATCATCTTCAAGATAAGGTAATACCTTGCTTTCAAGATAGATAAGTCCGTTTTTGTTGAAATACTCAAGTCCTTTTCCGTGTGTTGTAAAGTGATATTCGCGGGTGTCCGAGCAGATATAAAGCATAATTCCGTCATCATTTTCGCCCGCACCGTAGCCGTTATAGTCATATATATCATCTGCACTTGCTTCGGCTGTGCTTGATGTCATATCGCTTTCTGTATAAATTGCAACCTCGAAACCGTATTTTCCTCTGACCTTATCAAGTTCTTTTGAAAGGGAAACAAGCTCAGACTGCATAAGGTATCCGGCATCGTCAATAATCGGTGGATTATCAAACGCCGCATATACCTGTAAGAGCAAAGTCGTCAAGACGAATAGAAGCAACATACACGAAAATATTTTTTTCATATATCATCACCCCCTTAATGCAAAAGCATCCAGCCGATAGCTGCCGCTGCTACATATGCAATACCTGCAATCTTCCAAAAATACTTCCACTTTTTGCTGTTATCTATGGGGTATTCTCCAACAACCTTACCCGTCTGACCGTTTATTGCAAATTTATACATATTATCCATATATTTGATGTTAAGCATCCAAACCGGGAGAAGTGAATATCTGATTTTTCCGTTTGAAAAGCCCACTCTTGCGTTTTCGGGAATTACTGCTGTATAGCGGTTGGTAGTGTCATTAAATGCCTCAATGGTTGAATTTTTAACTCGCTCATTTGCTCTTTCTATACTTTCCTCAGCAGAAACATCATATTTGTCAGCTAAGTATCCTAAAAGATAAGCTCCGCTAAATTCAACGGCATCTTCATAATTAAACGGTTCTACAGCCTCCATATAACTATCTTCTGCCTTTTTAGAGGCATCCACAGGGATATTGGCAAATCCAACAGAACCACTTCTGAACAGTTTGAAATAATCTGTTTTGGTATAGTTGTAATTTGAATCACTCCATGCGGTTATCCTTTCTGCGTTGTAGCTAACCGCCGCATCACAGTCGCAGTCAAACATCCAGAACGGAACATACACGCCTGCCATTTCTTCGATTTTCCTTTTATTCTTAAATTCATCAGGCAAAAACGGTGCATTTTTGAAATCACCTTCAAAAGCCTCCATTGCAGCTTTTTTATTTAGTTTAAACGGAATTATGTAATCAGGCTTCAGGGTCCCTTCAAACTGTCCTTTGACAATAGTGGAGTTGCCACAATAAGGGCATACTGTTGAACCGAGGGTATCATCGCCTGAAATCTCCGCACCGCAGGATGGGCAGGAATAATTTGAAAGTGTAACCTCGTTTGTATCTTCATAATTTCTGGGTGTATAGCTTTCCCAATCATATTTTGATGTGCCGCATGAATCGGCTGAGCCTTCTGTCATTTGCTGCATCGTTTCAAGTGGGAACGTATTGTCGCAAGACTCACATATCAAGCTCTGCGTTTCGACATCAAACACTAAAGGTGCCGTACAACAGGGACATTTATAATTTTGTAACACATCCACGGAATTTACCTCCCTTCATAATGGTAGAGTGCTTGTTTTGCTATTTTCATCTCATTTTTTTGCTTCCGCACATTTCGTGCAACAAACTCCGCCACCAAGCTCATCTGAATATACAGAACAATCCTCGCAAATCATATCTCCGCATATTTCGCAACGATTTAAGTTTAGCCTTACTTCATTGTTTGCACGCTCATATGCTGCCGTATGTTCATTAGCATAAATAATTGCACGAGCTTCTTTCTCATCATTCGACAGAAAGGTTTTCTGTGCAAAGGCACTGTTGAAATCATAGACTTGTGTCGGAATTGCCTTTCCGCAGCAGTCGCAATAGAAAGTGAACCTGAACTGTTTCATTGATGATTCATCTGTGTACTTTTTTGTTATTGGACTCAGCATCGTACTACCTCCTTTATTTATAATATAATTTTACTTAAAAATTCATATTTTGTATATTAGCCCTGGGTCTACTTTTAGTGATTTTAGGGGTGGACTTAGGGCTACTTTTTAAGATTTCAGGGGGTAGACCTAGGGCTACCATGCCCGATTTTACGCAAAAAAGCCGCCCATTTTTCAATGGACGGCAATTTTGTCAGTTTCAGATATATTTTTTTAATTTAGCATAGAGTTCAAATCGGTTTGCTACATCAAACTTTGCATAAATGGAGCTTGTATGCTTTTTAATTGTGCTCTCGGTTACAAACAACTCGTCTGCAATTTCTTTTCGTTGTTTGTTGGCAAGTAGTTTTATCAAGACCTCTTTTTCTCTTGCGGTAATCCGACTGACGATTTTCTCACATGCTAATATGCAGTCAATATCTTTTTCGCTAAAAAGCGATGTGCTATCATCGTCGGATTGAATCGCTCCTGACAGATATTCCTCTGCTTTCTTTGAAGTATTTGCAATTATGATGCTTCCGTTTTCACCCCTGATACCGTACTCTTGTAAAATTCCATACAAAAGCAAAATGAAAAGCTCAGAAATTATATAGGACACCGTTAAAAATTCAAATCCACGAGGCAGAAACTGCTCTGCAAACCATATTACAATACTGCAAAGCACGGCACACAATAAAAAGGTTGTATGGAGCGTGGATGTAATTTTCTTTTTTACTGCGGAATGTATAATTACAATCAGCATTAAAGCAAAGTATAAAAATAGATATATGTAGTAAAGTAAGTGCAAAGGTCCGTAATCACGAATTAGCCTTGTTGCACCATTTATAATCTCTATTGAAACATTTTTATAATAGCAAGGCAAAAATCCCGGCGTAAGTGTTATCAAAAGTACGGTTATGCTAACAAGTGAAAGTACAGGCAAAAGCCACTTTTTATAATTAAGATTACATAAATCCAATATCATTTTCAGCATAAGCAGAGGCAGAAAAACCTGACCTAAATATGCAATTCTGTTTGCGTTAAGAGCAAAGGAAAGACTTGGTGCAACCGAAATCAAAAACTGACCTAAGTTACACACGAACACTGATACAAATAAAAGTAATAAACATATATCTTTTTTTCTATCAACTGCGAGGCACACACCAATCAAAGCCAGCGATATGACGCAGAGGATTCCATAAGCTACACTCATTTCAAATTCCTCCATCATATATTTGTATTGTCAGATAAGCCTATTTCTATTCCGTTTTCCACAATAGCACCTACCCGAGTAATTTTCCTAATATATCATATTATAGCATAATTAGTCTTAAATTTCAATGTTTTTAAAAAAATTCATTATTTTGTATTATAATTTTTTCATAACAACCTCCTTACTATCCTCGCAGATAAGACTATCGCAAATCATCTGCGCGCCAAGACGAAATCCAAGTTTAAAGTTTTCAATACTTGTTATGGCAACAATCTCATCACTTGCATTGATAAGGTCATTTACATTTTCTGATTATAATTATTTCGTACGTGAATTTAAGAAAAAATACGATGTTTCATCAAAAGCATACAGAAAACAGACGAAGAGTACAAACTAAGTTGTTTTATATTTCAGAATATGTCAAAATATAACTGAAAAATATCGATAATAATATCGTATTGTGTTTGCACTACACTTCCACCATCTAATAATGCATTTATATCGATCGGCAGTAAGATAATTGATTGAAAAGATGGTCGTGCAGTTAATAATGTTATTTGACTCCTAACATATGGAAATAAAATAGATACCGCATTTTTCGGGGATGTCCCCTTATACACTCCTGCAGAAAAATTTACAACAAAAAAGAGTTTGAAATCCACAAAATCCCAAACTCTTTTTTTGTTTTTTATATATCAAATATTATTTCACTTTAATACTCCTAATGGAGTAATTATTTATGAAACTAATTTTAATAAATCAATTTATTTTACTACATATGCGTTGCAAAGACATTCAACATCATCAAGCTTCCATGCAAAATACTTCATTGTCTGTGTTGCTGAATCGTAGCTCTGCGGTGTGATTTCAACCTCACTTGTGAAAATTTCTTCCTCAAATGTGATGTCGTGTATTGCAGTTGATACAAGTGTACCGTCTTCTTTATTATATACCGCTGAAATAAGCTTTGAACCTGTCAAATCTGTAACATTTGCATTTGTTACATCAATAACCATCTTTGATGTTCCGTCTGCATTCTTGAATTCTGTAATACCCTCACGGTTCTTTACTGTGTAGTAAGTATATATACCGTCATTTAACAATACAAGCCTATCAACTGCATCAAAGTTTCCTGAAGCCACGCTTCCGTCTGCCTTTATCCACTTCTTTGAAGCTGCCAAAGGTGAAACTCCGATTGAGCTTCCAAGCGCATTCATTGACATATATACATTACTCATATCAGCCGGAATTGACAATACACCGTCAACATTATATACATATTTTTCTGTTATATCGCTGATAGTAGCAGCCTTAGGAGCTGATTTGTAACCTTCCATAACTACTATATCATCAAGAACAACTGATGTATTCTTTGCAGGTGTGATTGTTATTTGCTTAAGTGTCTTTAAGTATGCAGGGATTCCGTTATTCATAAGAACAGGAGTTCCATCATTAACACTTACTGCAATACAGTTATTATTCATTGAATTCCATTCAAATCTTACCTTTGTCCATTCACCGTTCTTATATGTTCCTGCCTTCATATATCCATTATCGCTGTTTGTGCTTTGTACAACATTTTCAGAAATACGTATATTATCACAGTAAGCTCTGCCTGCACCATTCTTTGTGCTGTAGCCTTCTTTGTTACCTTCTCTTACATATGCAACACTATAACCAACAGTAAAGTCTATGTTCTCATCTGCAAGGAATGAAAATTCCATATACGCATTTTCATCTGTATTAAGTTCTTTTACAAATCTCGGACCATCCACATAGTTTGCTCTTTCAGGAGCTTCGCCATTAATATTCTTTATAAGAATACTTGTATCATTAGCTTCACGTCCTGCACCCTTTGTTACTGATTCCACTGCTACTGCTGTTTCATCAAATGTAAATCCTCCTAAAGCACCTGATGTTTCGTTTATTGTTTCAACAACATTATTTGCCACAAATGCTCCGTAATACTTTTTACCGTTTGCATCAAATTCAATATAATTTCCGTCTGCCGGCTTTGTATAATCTGTTACTGCGTTTCCGCTTGCATCACGTACAACATAATCGCCTGTTATGCTCATAGCATCAATAACAGTCTGAATGCTTCTTCCGTCTGTATATACCTTACCTCTTAATGAAGGATAGTCAGCAACCTTTGTGGAAGCATTTACAAGTGCCGGAACTGTTTCAGGCTTTGTAAAGTCTTGTCCAAGAAGATACTTTTTGATTGTGATATTATCATAATCACATTCGCCTTGGAAGTATACAGTACTTAATCCCTTTGAAAGAATATCTCCCATTCCTGCATCAGAACGTACTGTATTACCATTTTCATCTGTTGTAAAAGTCTTATACCATGTGGTAATATCCTGATTTTCACATACTACATTATCATCCGCATATATTGTAAGCTTATTATATGTATCGCTTGTACCTCTTGTGATAATAACTCTTAAATTAACCCATGTGTTAAGAGGAATTTTAGGTGCTATTCTTTGTCTGTGGTTTCCAAAATCTTCAGGACTTTCCCAGTGACCTGTTGAATAGAAGTTAGGTGTAACCTCTATAGCAATATTTTGAGAATTAGCCGCAGTTATACACTCAAATAACCAATTTTCTTTAATATCCTTAAATAGTACATCTGCTGAAAATTCAAGCGAGTCACCTTCGGGAACCCATGTACCGTTTTTAACGGAATTTACCGCTGTACCGGTATAGTTTACTATTGTACCGTCGGATTTAATTTCCTTGACAGTATTTGTTGTATCAAACATAATACGTCCACCATTGTAAACACTCAAGCTGTTATCCCCTGCTGCTTTTCCTGCTTTTCCTGAATTAATATCAAGATTCATTCCCCATTGATTATATCTCTTAATTACACCAAATGCATGGTCCGCACTTTCACCTGTAACAACTGCTCTGTATGTGCCCTTGTCATTAATATGCTCATATGTGCCAGCAGTGCACTCATCAAATGTATATTTATCAACTGTAAATTCTCCCTTTGTTACATAGTCATTTGATTCAACTGCACCGTAGTAGCATTTTAAATTATCTATGCATGCTCCGCCTTTTGTTATACCCGGGTTAAAGTTAATCTGGAAAACAAAGTAGCTCTGTTTACTGCTAACAGCACCCTTCTTTGCTCTCTGAGCTATAAGATAATAATACTGACCGTTAACATACATATCCGCATAATAATATGTTTCGCCTTCTGTTAAACTTGAATTAGCAGCAACATCCTCAGCCGTGGCAACCATCTTTCTTGCGATAAATCTGTATGTGTTCCATGCGTTAGCTGCAAGCCTTTGCGCCTGTACTTCTTCTCCTTTTATTCTGTGAACAAAAGTAGACTTTAGCAATCTGGGATAGCTTGCACTTGCGTGAACTCCCAAACCACTTGTTGTTGTATTATTTGATGACGTTGGCGAAAGCGCCACATACGAACCTGAACCTGTTGCAGTTGGAGAAGGACCAAAATAATATTCAGCCGCCTTACCTTCTTTCACATCAGCTGCATCAAATTCATCAAGCTTCATATCTACATCAATAGTAAATATTGCATCATCACCCTGTGCAGCAGCTCCCGCCGGTACAATAAGATTGTATTTTACATTACCAGTACCTTTGCTGTTTTCTGCTGACACATAAAGATAGCTATTATCAGAAGCATCCTCTTTAATTTTTGCACTTCCGACAACATCACCCGATGATGCTGAAAATGTAATTCCGTTTGTTGGATTTGCCGCATAATCGTATCCGTCCTCGAAGCTCTCAAAATTCTCACTCCATACAAGGTCGCCGACATTATATGAAGTTGTTTCCCCCTCAGCAAAAGCCAATGTACCGATTGACGATACTGCCATACTAAGGCTTAGTAATACGGTAATAATTTTTTTCATATTTTTACCTTTCCTTTCCGTGCCATAAGGCACAAACTAAATTTTCCCTTGTGCTTTTTCTGCACCTATATAATTAACCTATAATTATTATACTAAATATAATCATTAAGGTAAATTAACAAAAGCTTACATTATTAGAGTAAAATATTGACCTTATCATTTTTTACTTTGCCCACGGTATTCCGAAGGTGATATTTTTACGTGTTTTTTAAAAAACTTCGAAAAATAGTGTGCATCACAAAAACCAAGATGCTCTGCAATCTGAACTACTGACAACTCAGTTTTATCAAGCAAATGCTTTGCAACATCTATTTTTTTTGTTTGTATATAAGCATACGGTGTAATATTATATTTTTCTTTAAAGCTTCTTATTGCATACGATTTTGAATAATGCATTCTCTCTATCAGCTCATCAAGCGAATCATAATCCTCTGAGAAATTATCAATATATTCCTTGAGCTTAACAGCGATTGTTTTCTTTTCTGCCTCGACTGTGGAATTTGAAAGCTTCTGCAGAATACGCATAAAAATTCTTGCACATTTGTCGAGCGCTAATTTTTTATCTTTTTCATTTGACAAAATCTGATGTATTTCCTCCATATACGGAAGTATATTGGTCTGAGGAAAATATATTTTATCACTTAAACCGTAATCCTCAATAAGATGCTCTGCAACAGGACCCGTAAAATTCATCCATATTTTTTTCCACGGCTGTTCCGGTGATGTATAGTAATCATGCTTTCTGCCACCATGCAAAAGATACGTGTCACCCTTTGAGGCTATACAGCTTTTATCATCTTCGCTCACATAACCATAGCCTTCAAGTATATACTCAACACAAAAAGTCCATGCGTGTTCACGGAATACATGATATTTTTTATCGCATTGCGAAGTTCCAATCATAGACACACAAAACGGAAAATTGCTATTATTGTCTCCGCCAAAAACCATAAAATCTACACCCATATCCTTATTATCCTTTCAATAAGTTTTATTTATATAATATCAGCCTTTAACAGCACCTACCATTACACCCTTGACAAAATACTTCTGCAAAAACGGATATATACACAATATCGGTAAGGTTGCAATAATTATTACTGCATATTTGATTGATTCTCCGATAAGATTAGCTTCACTGTAGTTTCCTGCACCGCCCATATCAGATGTCTGATTCTGTAAAAGAATTTCTCTTAAAATTAATTGCAATGGGAAATTACTTCTGTCCTTAATATACAGCAATGCACTAAACCATGAATTCCAGTGACCCACTGCATAATAAAGTCCAATTACCGCCAGTGTAGACTTTGAAAGCGGTAGTATAATTCTAAATAATACACTCCATATACCTGCTCCGTCTATTTCTGCCGCTTCCTCTAAGCTTCTTGGCATATTTTCAAGTGATGATTTCATCAGTATCAGATTAAACGTACTTATTGCATTTGGTACAATAAGTGACCACAATGAATTTTCAAGTCCCAAATCACGTACTGTAAAATACGTTGGTATCATACCGCCGTTAAAGTACATTGTGATAATTATAAGTATATAAATCAACTTTTGCCATTTTACATCCCTTCTTGTAAGGAAAAATGCCGCTATTGACGTCATTATCAGATTAAGAACCGTTCCAACAATAACAACAAACAAAGTGTTTCCATAGCTTGTTACTATCGAAGGATTCTTGAATGCCATTTCATATGCCGCTATTGTAGGATTCTTTGGCCAGAATAACATTCCTGAGCTACTCATAAGCTCTTTATAGTCGGTAAACGACGCCACAATCACATACCATAGAGGATACACCATAATTACTGCAAACAGAATCATTGCAATGGTATTTACTATATCAAATACTATGCCCTGATTTTTTAATTTACTTCTTTTCTTCATTATGCTCCTCCTTTTACCACAACGCCGAACCGTTGAGCTTTCTTGTGATTGTATTTGCACCTATCACAAGCACCATATTACATACTGAGTTAAATAAGCCTATCGCCGCACTATAGCTCCAGTTCTGTGAACCAAACGCCTGTCTGTATACATAAGTTGATATTACGTCACTCACCTCATATATCGCAGGAGAATAAAGAAGCATTATCTTCTCGTAACCGAGGTTCATTATACCGCCAACACCAAGTATAAACAATACTATCATTGTTCCCTTGAGTGACGGAAGTGTAATATACCACATCTTTTTAAATCTGCCTGCGCCGTCAATATCTGCTGACTCATACTGTTCCTGGTCTATCGCACTCAAAGCCGATAAATACATTATTGAATCCCAGCCTATTGTTCCCCATATCTTTGATATTACATATATCGGTACAAATGCATTCGGCTTCAGAAGCAGATTCTCAGGCTCTGAGCCGGTAAATATCGAAGCAAAAATTCCGATAAATCCCTCTGATGCTACAAACGTTTTTATCATACCACATGTTACCACTACCGATACGAAATGCGGAAGATATGATACAGTCTGAACTGTTTTCTTGAACTTTGTAAAACGTATTTCATTAATAAACAGCGCCAGTATCACAGGGAACGGAAAGCTGAATATCAAGGTTGATATACTTATTACAAGAGTGTTCCTTAAAAGCTTAGGAAAGTCACTTGATGAAAAAAAGTTTATAAAGTGTCTTAATCCTACCCACTCACTACCAAAAAAACCAAGTCTTGGTGAAAAATCCTGAAACGCCATTATTGCTCCGTACATAGGCTTATAGCAAAATATTGCGTAATAAAGCAGAACTGGCAAAACCATAAGGTAAAGTCCCTTGTTCTTTTTAAAGTCACGGACTACACCTGTTTTTTTATAATCTGTTTGCTTTTTTGCAGCCACCTTCATTATAGTCTGTCTCCCCTCTTAAAATAGTAGGCTGTTTAATTCGGCGGAAACTACGCCGAATTAAACATTACCCATAACAGAATTTAGCGTGCAAGATATGCGTCGTATGCCTTCTGTCTGATTTCAATAGCTCTTTCAATACCTCTGTCCTTTAGTTCTTCGATTATCTTATCGTAATTATCAAACGACTCGGTACCCATAATAAGCTTTGTTACAACCTCTGACATGTATGTATTAATTGCTGAGTCGATTGATGAAAGCTCTGACTGGTCTTCGCCTGATACATACAGGTTCGGAAGTAAGTGGTCAAGCATATTGCTTTCACCCCAGATTTCCCATGCAGCCTGCTGCTGTGGCTTTGCCGCATACTGCTCATAGTATCTTCTGTCCTGAATAAACGGGCCACCGTCATATGAACGGCAATACTCTGACATCATAACGTTCATTGCAGTACCTTCAGGGTTGTTAGTGATATTCTCTGTATATGTAGGATAGCCGTCTATCATATTATAGCTTTCGCCCTCTATACCAAAGTTATACAGCATTGCACCTTCTTCACTATAACCATAGTCAAGGAATTTTGCTGCTTCCTCTATCTGATTACAATCAGCTGTGATTGCTATGAATGAGCAGGTCATTGTAGGAGGCACCTGAGTCTGATTAAAGCCAAATTCTGGATATGTTCCCTTTTCAAGTACAGGTGACTTTACACCAACCAAATCGAACTTATCATCAGGTGCAGCTGTCAGATATTTTCCTATTCCGCCGCCAATGCTTAACTGCATTGCACCTGTTTTTCCGTTAAGAATATTTGCGTCCTTTGTTTTACCGTCAATCGAAGCAAAGTCTTTATCAAGAAGCCCTCTCTCGTACCAGTCATTTAGCTGCACCAGAAGGTCTTTAAAGCTCTCATCAAGCATACCATGTGTCACCTTTCCATCTCTGTGGAAATAATCATAACAGGTGTTGTATGCTCCGCTGAACAAACCGAATTTTAAGCTTTCAAGAGAAATATTAAGCGGTGCGGTTGCTCCCTTTTCATTCTTGAATTTTTCAAGCATTGTATCCCACTCTGCGATTGTTTCGGGCATTTCAAGACCCAAATCATCAAGCCAGTCTTTTCTTACTGTCATACCAAGAGATACACAAAGGTCTTTGTCACCTCTTATGAATGGTACTGCAAACAGTTGTCCGTCATTTGTTACACAGTTCTTTCTCACCTCTTCGTTTTCTTCAAGGTATTTCATAAGATTCGGGAACTTATCCTTATGTTCGTTAAGGTCAATAATTATGCCGTCCTTTATTGCCTTTCCCGGTCCGCCCGGATACCATGACCAGTTATATTCAATAACATCAGGTAATGTTTCTGATGCAAGGAGGATTGAGAACTGCTCTCCTACACCTGCTCCCGACGGATGAATAAACTCCGCTTCCACTCCTGTTCTCTTCATAAGCTCCTGATACAAAGGCAAATCTGCCCAATTATCATGGAGTGTTGTTACAACCGAAGATATCGGTGCCCAATAAGTAAGCTTTTCACCCTCTGCCGCCGGCTTTACACCTCCCTTTGCTCCGCATGAAGCAAGCATTGTGCCTGTCAGTGCTGTTATAAGCACATTCAGTACTACTTTTTTGATTTTGTTGTTTTTCATTTTTTACGTCTCCTTTATATTTATTTTTTATTTATTTTTCCTCATGAAAAATTTCTCTTTTCGTTGACAGCGGAACAAGTGTTTTTTCATGAAATATATATAATCTCATATCACTGTCCTCTATATACTCATACGGTACCTGTGCTATATATTCTTCACTTGAAAGATTCATCAATGAACTGTTTATGCATTTTAATATACCGTCAGTATATACTGCCCAATATAATTTAGGCTGTACCTGTTTTCGCAAATCATTGCGGTTTATTTTTGCTGTTAAAACATTATCTGATATTTGTACATTTACCTTTGACATATCAATATTAGGAGCATTCGAACCTCTTGTTGAATATGCCAATACCCTATCAAGTGAGCCTGTCCCATTAAATGTTATATTAAAATATTCAGGCTCAAAACTCTGATTAATTACACTATTTAAAATATCAAAATCCTCTTGGTAGGCAATCTCTGTACCGTTTATATATAAACTTGCAAATATTTTTCCCTGTTTCTCAAGCACAAGCTCTACATTATATTTTTCCTGCTCATTTACAGGATACATATATGTTTTATCTCCAAAGACTACACTCCCCTGCTGCAATCCGATTAATTCAGCATCAAGCTCGCCTGCTGAAATATTCAGACGAATACCGTCTCGCTTTGCCTTCGCATTAAAGGACAGTACAGTTTTTTCATCTTCTGTGACTTTCAAGACATTTGGCATAAATACCGAAGTATCATTTTCAAAGTTTAGACAAATATTTCCGTTATCACTTAAAGCTTTTGCACTTCCATTTATAACCGTTACCGCTTCCGCTGTGTTTTTCAAGGTATAATACGGATATATCCCGGAAGTATAGCTCTCTCCCACTATCAAATCCTCAAAATCCTTATAAAATGTCGGAATAGTATCATTAAGCGTTTTGAGCGAATATTTGCTTTGCGTATCTGTCTGACCTTCATAAAATGTCAGATTATCAATATAAAATCCGCCCTCACATATTTCTTTATTAAAGCCTATACTTATATATACACCCGTCATTTCGTAAAGCGTGCCTCTTATACCCGTTTTTCCGTAATAATTGCCGTTAATATATATCTCCGCATACTGATAGCCATTTGAATCTTCACACAGAACCCATCTAATTCGGTTCCAATCGTACCAGTTTATTCCGTCGGGGTCATAGCATCTTGAGTCTGTCAGACGTGCACCAAAAATACTCGCATTATTATTGGAATATACATTTTGTTCATTAAAATACGGATTTACCGTTATATATGCACCTCTGCTTGAAACCTTATTGGAAAGCCCCATATTATATTCAGTGTATTTGTCTGAGTTTCCGTCAGTACCCTTCATCGTCTGACTGTTGTAAGGCTTTAGCTTGAAGTCATATTCAGCAGCGAATTTTCTGCCCTTTTCCAACCCACTGTCAAAAAATACCGAACAAGCTGTAATTGAGCTGTCTGTAGTTTGCCTTGACGATTCAACATAAAGATATTTATTATCCTCTGTACCCTCTATGCCAACAGTTGTTTGAGCTTGAGCATTTTTTGAAATTTCCCATATTGTTTCAGGATTATTTTCAAAATTTTCTGCCCAAATAAGCTTTTCTGTTTCACGTTCAGGCAATTTTGGCTCTGTATACTTCTCAAATGACAGCTTATTCCCCCAATCAGCTATAGAAGCTACATCAACATTCTCTAAATCAGGTGAAATTCTGACGGTCAAATTTATTTCTCCGCTGCCTTCAAAGTATATTGCAATCTTTTTTATATTGCTTTGTGTCAGATTTTCGGGATTTGGTGATGTAGAAAGCGGAATACTGTCCATTACGCTTATATTTGCACTTACATCTTCTCCATCACAAGCAAACTGTGCATACATCGTCTTGCCATTTTGTTCCAGCTTAATCGTATCATCTGATATTTTTGTAAGCGTCGCAGGTGAATTCATAAACCAATATCCGGTGACATCAGTGCTGAAATTCATCTCATCTCTTACTGTAAGATATGAATATCCGTCACCTATATAAAATCCTCGTTTCATATTTTCGGCACCATGATGAGCATAAAGCTCTGTCATATCATATACAACGTATGCTGACCCTTCTCCCTCTTTATATTCCGTAATAGGAGCATAAGCGTTTTCTGATTGCGAAAAGTTTTCATCGGGGTTTATTGTAATTGTATTGTGTGCTTCACTTCTTCCGCTATATCTTGTATAAATACTGCCCGTGTTGTAGTCACCCTGTCCCAGTTCATACGTCCACATTTCACCGTCCATACATAAGATAAAGTCGCCCGAATCATTATGCTGATGATAATGCTTTGATACTCCTGCAGATGTGGCAAAGTAAAGTGCATTTTTATCCAGTCTGTTTTCGCTTAATGAAAACAACTCCATTCCTCTTGCTGTGACAACTTTCGGAAGTTCTGCTATTTCAGTCTCATCGGCAGTATCGTTAAAGAAAATCAAATCCAACAGCTCAGGATTTCCGCCGTTTGAAAAATACCTGTTTCTGTATTTTCCTGTACTTACCATACCACGTGCAGCTCTTATCATATTATCGTCATAATAATCACCGTAAAATGCCCAGCTCTGGTCAATTCCTCCGTAAGCTGTGCGTATGCTGTCATCGCCGTAGGAAAAGCTTGCCGTAAGTGAGGTTAACCCCATTGCTGTTTTAAAGCTTTCATAAAAGCCTTTATAGTCTAAAATGTTATAATCATCACCAAGGCATTTTTTAATAGACGCCATTGCATATGCAGTATAATGATGAACTACCTTTTCGTAAACCTTGCCCTCAAGCCATACACCGTCATCATAAAATCCGTAAAGCATATATTCCCATGAGCGAAAAGTCTTTTCAAGTGTATCAAAACATTCCTCAGGATACATATCCGCAAGCACCAAACAAGCAGGAACAAGTCCGCCTTGTACAAAGGCTATATAATTACTTTTCCACCTCGGAAACCAGTTGGCTTCATTAAATCCTGTATCTCCACCCGAAGGAAGCATTGAATAGTACGCGCGTTTTGTTTCTTTTATCCCCCGTTCATAAATAAACTCCGATATTTTCTTACGTTCTTCATCTGTCATTTCGTTATAGCACCAGTCATAGCTTATCGAAAGACCTTTTAGCCATATACCCGTGTCAATTATGTGTGCCGCATTCAAATCAGGGAAATCACTTATAAGCATCAAATCCGATATTGCACGGTCAGAATATTTTGTATCTCCCGTCAGAATATAAGCAAAGGATAAATCAAGAAGTCGCCTTACTACTGTTTCTGCATTTGACTTGGTACGCATTTTATCGTCAAACTTATATTCAGGATTATCGGCTGTCAGGGCTGTATCAGCTTTTTTTATTAATTTATCCGTCATACAGCCGAAATGATAATTGCTTTTCCGTTTACTTCGAAGTTCTTTTACGTCCTCCGAATTTATCAAAAGTCTTGGGTGTGATGTATTATCTGTATTCTTATTAAAATCCTCTGCTATCTTTTGTGCTGATGGTCTGTCAAAAAACACATAATTGCTGATTTCTTCAATATCACTAAAGCTATGTATCGGATAGCCGTTTTCAGCATTATACTGCTCATCAAACCACGACGGCGTATATGTAAAATCAGGCAAATCATCCTCATATGATGCAACAATCATTTTGCCGTAATACGAAAATCCGCTGTTAAATCCAAGACTGTTAAGTACAGCTCCTACAGGAACATAAACCGTTCCCGAATTATCATATGGTGCAACAGACAAATAATATCTTTTTCCATTCATTGTAAACTGCAGTCTGTTCGACTTAAATGCAATATCCGTTTGCATTGCGTTATTGAAATCCTCCGAGCTTACAAAAAGCTCAGTATCAGTATATTCAACAGTATGAGATAATTGTGTTTTGCTTCCGTCTTTATATATTATACCGCCCTCGCCGTGAAATACAATTTTCCCGTCAAGATATTCTTTAACAGCCATATCATCAGGAAATACTGATGAATGAGTTATAACCGGAACAAGCTCCCCATTTTCTGTTGTTTTGCCATACGGTTTTACGAGTCCTGTAAACTCCCAGTTTTTAATCGTTACAATGCCTTGCCCTTTGTTTACATTACACCTCATTATAATAGGTTGATTTACAGTTTCCGAAAACGGAGCATCTACAACTATGCATTTATTGTCCATATAAACATCAAGCGTGTGATTATTCATATTATACAGCACAATTATGTTATGCCATATATCCTCGCCCGTTGTGATGTTCTCCTTAAGTGTTGTTGTTTTTTCTCCGCTTATAAGCAGTAAATCTCCGTTCTTAAATATAACAGAAACCTCTTGGTATGTTCCGTCGCTTACATCTCTTAACATACATATCTGCCATTGCAAAGATGAGGTACTTATATTAAATTCTCCTGTAAGAGAATAATATTTGTAATGCGAACCATCAGCAGGAAGAAAATCCGAACGTTTTTTTATATTAGTTTGAAAATACACATCATTATTAACCTTATCAGAACCGTTTTTTGTAAGAATAATACATTCACCTTTTTCAGGGTTTGTATAATCAAAACGCTCTGCGGTATACCAATTATCCGTTTTTGCCTCAAAAATCGTATTTTTATATGAGGCAGTTGAATTTATAATATGACGTGAATGAAAATATGTATAATCTCCCGGATCCTGATTTATATCAGGATCAGCATACACTGCACCTGATATAAAAATCACTACAATGATTATACAATATCTGGCGAATGTTTTCATTGTATACTCATCCTTCTTATTAATTATACATCGTCGTTTTATATATTGTACCTATATTGATTCCGTCTGAAACAAACACCTGTATCTCTTTATCTGCCGAATTGCTTATATTAAAGCTGAAGCTTTCCGATGAGCTTTGGGCTGAAACATCGGCACTAAACAGCTCGGTTTTAACAAATCTGCCTTCATCAAATACAGTCCCAAAAACATATATCTTTTTTGATTGTTCAGAAACATTTGAAACTGAAACAGAAATCTCACTGTTCTGCTTTCTTATTTTTCTGCTTATTTCATCTACTGTAATATCCAAAGACAATGTATTAAAGGAATACTGCATAGGTGACTGAATTGTAATATCGTCAATCAAACGTATATTTTCTGAAAATGTAACAGTATAGCTGTTGTTTGCTAAAAGTGAATCTTCTGTTTCAATAATGATTATCCCTTTTTCTATATTGTACGCTATACGCTTTATTTCTTTCTTTACACTGCCGTTATAAAGCAATACATTTTCAATATTTAAATCAGATGTTACCACGAAGCCGTCAATATGTACACAAATCTGTTTTGTATTTGGCTTAATCACCTCTGCAGGCTCTTCATCAACAGTATTGCTTACACCGTTTATTGTAAACGATTTTACTTCACCCAATACCTTAATATTATCAACCGCTATACTGCACATATTTTCAGGGTCGGTTGTAGTGAAAAATCTATAACCGGTTGATGCGTCCGAGAAATCAACCGACATTCCGGTTGCTATCGGAGTATTATCAACATACGCATCATAATACTGATTTCCGTTTTCAAATGATACATAAAACTTTATTCTATACCATTTTTGTTCTTCATAATTAAAAGTATTATTACCGAATTTAAGCTCTCCGTCATTTACAAGCATCATCGTCTGAACAGCGCCGTTTGAACGTCTTACACCGAATGTTAAGCCAGTTGCAAGCTTCGGTGATTTTTCCACATACATATCAAACTGATATTCCTGTTTTAAATATGTCTTGTTACGGCTTGTATTTACGTGAGTATATCCTCCGGTTGTTACCTCTGTATATGTTTCGTCCATTCCAAGCACAAGGCTTGCACCGTGGGCATCATCTATGGTTTTAACCCTTGCAACACCTTTTTCTCGTGCCACGCTTATTCCCGATCCAAATTTTCCGCTGCTTTCAGTAAATGCATCCTCCGAAAGAACTTCGGTCATAAGCTGTTTGGTTACTTCTACATACGCTACAAATTCACTTTGCAGACCGTACATATCATACACCACAGCTTTTATTTCGTTATTTCCCAAAAGCACGCCGTCATCATCAAGATTCCATGTATATTCACTTTCTGACAATGTACGAATAAGCTCGCCGTTTAAATATAATTCAATACATTTAACTTCCTCGTCATCAGAAGCCATTACAATGATATCCTTTTCCTCTGTCATCTGATATGATTTTGTTTCTCCTGCTACAAATCCGTCAAATGAAACCGTCGGTGCATCATTCAGTGCAAAAGTTACTGTAATTTCTTTCTCATCAACAACATTATACTCATCTGTAACAACAGCCTTGATTGTATATTCCGATGCTTGGTCCGGTGTAAATTCAAATGTAAACTGCTCTTGTTCAAAAGAATCCTCATATTCACCGTTTACATAAAGCTTTACATCTATCCAGTCAGTACCTGTTAAGCTTATCGAAAGTTCTGCAGTTTCACCAAGTACAAGCTCTGTTTTATAACAGGATATTTCAACTTTCGGTGATATATAATCAGAACCTGCAACCTTAAAGCTTATACTATCTGAACCATCATATACATTACCAAAAACATCTTCTACACTTTTTATGTATATTAATACATCATCACCTGCGTACAAGCCTCCCGGAAAGAAAATAACAGCACCTTTGTTTGTTTTCTGAACTTCAAAGTCAACCGTTTCTCCGTTTACACTGACCTCGTAATTTTCTTTTGTGTACATGGCATCGCTTCCAATACCGTCAAAACGTACTGTTACGCCGTTTTCAACCTCACCTAGTGCACATATACTTCCGATTTGACTTTCTTTTGCATAAAATCCGTGTAAAACAAATGATTTATCGGATGTAAAATCCATATTTTTTAAATCAAGTGTTGTTTCTGCTACTATATTTCTTATCCAGAAGCTTTGCATCTGAATACGAACATCAGTTTTATCAAGATATGAAATATTTTCATTTTCTCCGCTAAATACCGTTTCGTCATTGATTGTTACAGTATATTCTTTTGTATCAATATTAAATATTGCATCAATATTCAACACCGTTTCTTCTTCAAGTGTAGCCGTTGAAGTGCCAAAAACAGTAAGCGTTGTTCCGTTCAGCCTGAACAGCTCCGCCGCATAAGAAGCGGCGGGGTTGTATGCCGAAATTAATGCTGTCTGATTTGCACCAAAGCCTGAAGCCGACAAATCAAACTTTAATCTTATTACTCCGTTTTCACCTTCCTCGGTATCGATCGCAGGTGATACTGCTTCAACAGACGCCATAGTACGACCTGTTGTTTTACAGTTAAGCTGTACGTCTGTTTTTGTATCATTAAATACTACCGTTCCGTTATAAGCCTCAGGAAGTGTCCATTCATCTGCCACCGATACTGCTTCAATCGCAGTACTTACTTCTGCTTCAGTCAGCAATTCCGTATCATTCTCAGCAAACGCTACGGGCATAAAGCTCATAACTGCCGCAAGAAAACAGGCTGTCAGTTTATTAATTTTTTTCATAGTAGCCTCCTATTTTCTTCTGATAACTCTTAATTCCAGAATGTTGTTTACATCATTTACAGAATTTTCACGTCCCACAAAACGAATATATCTTACCTTTTCTCTTTGGAAAGTAAACATTTCGTACTGCTCTGTTACACCGCTTGATGTATATTTACCTACATTTCTGAAATTCTCGCCGTCATCTGATACTTCAATTTCAAAATAATACTCACGCTGGTCACCTTTCCAGAAGCCCATTGCAAGACCGTCAATTTCGGTAGCTTCCCCAAGGTCAAAGGTTGCTGTTGAGCCGCTGTAATATGAGGTGTAACGTGTACTGAAATCGTTATCAAACATATTTGTACGGTTATTTGCTGTTTCAGGCTCAAAGCTTACATCATACGATTTTATATCTACAATATCATAAAGCTGATTCATTACAGCCTCACTGTACTGTGAATATCTTACAGCAGTATACTTTGATACTGAACCGTCAGCATTTGTCATCTTAACCCACATATTTTTATCTGCCGTTTTGTCAAGTGTATATTCCACCTTTATACTGCTGTCATGCGGTACAATTTTAAATTCAGGGAAATCAGTTTCTGACATCATAGGTATAACCGTTTTGTCGTCACTCTTGTTTCCGTTCACATAAATATCATAACCAAAACCAGCATTCTTTGCACCGTCCTGCTTTGCAGGTGCTTTCCACTGTGAAATAGGTGTTGTATCAGGAGTTTTCTCTGTATCTGACATTCTTACAGTTATTGCAAGCTCACCCTCACCCTCAAATCTTACAGAGAACTGATTTATGTTTGTCTGTGCGGTTGTATCACCGTTTACTTTCGGAGATTCTTCAAACGGTCTTGCCTTGCCTGTTTCAACCTTATATTCATATGTGTCACCCTCGCAGACAATCTCGGCAATCATACTCTTTCCGTTCTTTGACATGATAATCTTGTTATCACTTAACTGATAAACCTCGGCATCCGTATGCATTACCCAGTAGCCTATAGTATCCTTTGTGAACTTCATTTCATCTCTTACCGTAAGAGCCTCGTAATTTTCTCCGATATAGAAGCCTCTGTTTACGTACTCAGGCTGATGTTCCTCATAAAGCTCTGTCATATCATAGACAACATATGCTCCACCCTCGCCCTCTTCATATTTTGTGATAGGAGCAAAAGACTGTTCCTTTTGTGAGAATTTATCACTCGGATTTATTGTAAGTGTATTATGTGCCTCTGTTCTGCCTGAATAACGTGTATAAATCGAACCCACGTTATAGTTGCCCTGACCAAACTCATATGTCCACATTTCTCCGTCTTTACAGAAGATAAAGTCACCGCCGTCATTATGCATATGATAACACCTCGTCGGTCCTCCTGCCGCAGCAAAGAACAATGCGTCCTTATCAAGCCAGTTTTCGTGGAGTGTGAATATTTCACCACCGTCAAACACATTTACCTTGTTGAAATTATTAAGAACTTCTTCACCTGCAGGCGGTTCATAGAATATAATATCAAACAAGCCTATATTCGAAGCATTCTGAAGTGTAGAATATTTTTCACTGTACTTATTCGGAAGCTTCAGCTGACGCCACATTGAAAGCACATCGTCATCGTAATAATGTGCGTAATACTGATATACATCGTTTATACCGCCAAGTGCATCACGGGTTGTATCATCAGCAAAGCTAAAGCTTGCAGTAAGTGAACCGTATGCCATCATTGAGTGAAGATTTTCATGCACTCCCGGGTATTCAAGAAGCTTATACGTTGAGCCAAGCGAGCTTTCAAGAGACGACATTGCAACCGCCATATACCCTTGTACAACCTGCTGATACGTCTTGCCCTCAAGCCATACTCCGCCCGGATATAAACCGAACAACATATACTCCCATGCGCGGAAGGTTTTTTCAAGTGTATCAAAGCATACTGCCGGGTCTTTTTCTGCAACTACCAGACACGCCGGCACAAGTCCGCCCTGAACAAACGCAGTGTAATTACTCTTCCATCTTACGAACCAGTTTGCCTGCTGGAAGCCCGAATCACCGCCCGATGGAAGCTGTGCATAATATGTACGGTTCAACGGACGCACACCCTTTTCAAGAATGAATTCTGAAATTGCCTCTCTTTGTTCTTCTGTCATTGCGTCATAGCACCAGTCATATGACAGAGTGATTGCTCTTAGCCATACTCCTGTATCTATTATGTGTGCTGCGTTCAAATCAGGGAATTTGCTTACGCACATAAGGTCGTTTATTACCTTATCCGCATATTTTTTATCACCCGTCAGAAGATATGCAAGTGCCAGATTTCTGTTATATTGGAAATTCTGTTCCGCATTAGATTTTGTACGCATTGCATCATCAAACTTATATGTCGGGTCGGGATAAGAAAGATACTTTTCGTTACTTTCCAAAAATCCCTGTACCATATTTTCAAAGTATTCGTCTGCCTTTCTTAACTCTCTTAATCTTTGAACATCATCATTGTTTACTATAAGTCTTGGATGCGATGGATTTTCACCAAGTGTTTTGGTGAAGTCCTCCTGAAGCTGCTCAGCCGTAGGACGGTCAAAGAATATAAGATTGCTTATTTCCTGTGCGTCGCTAAACGACAAAATCGGGTATCCCGTTTCAGCGTAGAATATATTATCAAACCACGGATAATCCTTATCTGAGGTTTCTATAAGCTCACTTTCATCATCTCCGGCAATAACCATACTGCCGTATCCCGAATGTTTTGCCGCTTTTCCGATTGCCTTTGACAACGCTTTTGACGGAACAAGAAGAAGCTCGCCTTCCTTTACAGTAGTTTTGCAAATGTACTCCTTTGTACCATCTGTATATTTTCCGTCCTTATATTCAAGCGTTATATCATACGCTTTATTGAAATCCTCAAGAGACACATACAATTCGTTATCCTCATATACCGACTGTGCCGAAAGAGGCATTTTTTTGTTGTTCTTATAAAGAACATTTGCTTCGCCATGGAAAACAATTTTATCTTCAAGATATTCCTTTATAACCGCTTCGTCAGGGAACTGTGATGAATTTGTAACAACAGGAGTTGTGTTACCGTTTTCATCTGTAATTCTTTCAAACGGTTTTGCAAAACCTGTAAATTCCCAATCACGCAAAATCCATGAGCCATGACCACTTGAAACAATATTTCTCATCATCGTCGGCTTTATAAGATCTGCACGTATCGCAATATCAAGTCCTACTGCTTTTCCGTCTACATACATATCATAAAGATGCTTATCAATATTCAGAAATATCTGTATATGATACTCCCTATCGACCTCCATATCAAGGAGCAAGGTTCCTTCGTTGGTGGTTATGTTACCATTTTTCATCAGTATTTTAAAATCAACATTTGAACCTGATGTTATGGCATCACGCAACATTACAACCTCGCCGCCTACACTTTCATCTGTAATAGTCAGCTTTCCGTCAAGCATAAAATACTTATATGCTTTACCTGCCGGAAGGAATGAACCTCTTTCTTTAAAGTTTGTCTGCACATATACGTCATTGAATGAGGTATCGTCGTTATTTTTTGTAAGAATGATTCTGTTTCCCTTTTCAGGGTTTTTATAATCAAGTCTTTCAGCAATATATTCATTTCCTTCTCTTGCACTGAATGAACCAAACATATACTTTTTGTTTGCGTTCAGAATATGCTCCGAATGGAAATATGTATAATCTGACGGGTCCTGATTTATGAAAAGCGACGAAAGCTTTTTAGAATTCAGATTATTTTCCGTAATGCTCTTATCAGGCTTTTTACCCGAATACACTGCAATGCTATCAACCACAAATGCAGTTTTCGCAGAATTCTGTATTACAGCAATACCGTCGTATGTACTTTTAAAGCCTGCCATGCTCCATTCCTGAACCTTTATAAGGTCATTAACATAAACAGTCGCTCTTCCGCAGGTATTATCCATAACAACGTCAATTCTTGTAGTAGTATTTGCACCTAAAGCCGATATGCTTTTACTGTTGTTCAGAATAATTCTTCCGTTATTTACATTTAAAACAGTAGTAGGACTTGTTCCGTTAAGTAAATTAACATTGAAGCTCGGAACCTCATCATAGGTTTTTACAAGTATTGATAAAACAAGTCTTTCATCTGTTTTTTCTGTAAAAGCCTTTGTTATTGACGGAGAACCGCCGATGCCAAAATATGCTCCTTTGTTATACTCATCTAATTCGGCTATGTTAAAATTTGCTTCGTCCGTAATTGTATATCCTTCTATAGAATGAAGATTGGTAGCATAAGAGCCAAAGCCTTCGTTAATGTATATTTTTCTGTCCTCATCAGCATTTATCGCTGATGCATTACATAACAATACCGTTGTTAGAACAATACCTGATAATAATTTAGTTAACTTCATTACTGCACCTCCTTATCTGTTCCAATGGTTATCGTAAACCACTGCCATTTTCGATATGTCATAGTCACTGCAAAGAACTATATATTCACATTCATCACCAAATGCTCTGTATGTCTTAATTTCATCATAATTAATCGGACGCAGCTGCTTTGTTTCACAGTCAAATCTTACAATATTGCTTCTTACCGACATAGGATTTAATTTATACTGTGAAAAATCATATTCACCGTATTCATTTTTTTCCGATGCAATCTGTACAAATCCCGAAGATGATACAGAATATGCAAGTCCCATCCAATATGCCTTTGAGCTGCTTACATTCATATAATTTGATGAAGTCATTGTACTTATTTTGTCAAAAGTACCATAATCAAAGTCAACTTGAACCTTGTATATATAATTTTGTGAATCTGTTTTTATACGTACAACATCGCCCGGCTCAAGCATATCACCCGAGTCCTTGTCTACAGTCATGTCATAAGGCATATAATATGTGTAATACTGATTATTTCCAAAACATGTAATATGTCTTACCGGTGCTCCTTCATTATCAAGTCCGTCATATATTTTTTCAACAACATATGAGACCTCAGTACTTATATTATCATCAAGACCTCTTACTACTACAATACCTGCATAGCCCTCTTCGTCTACATCATATACATAAGTCTTATATGAAACATTATGCTTTAAAACAGACGATGCGTCACCGCTTTTAAAATATTTTATATTTGTATTCAGATCCTCAGGAATCATAAAGCACTTACTTGTGGATAACGCAACCTTACCTGTAAATGTTTTTAGATTATTTCTATAGGTAAGCGTTGACGAATAACCCGAATAATATATCAGACTATTATTTATATCACTTTTCTGTGTTTCAACTGTTTCATAATCATACGTAACAGGAAAATCAATTTTTGTAATTTTCCCTTTTGAATTTACCATATATTTTACCAGACGTTCAGAATCATTTAACTGTGAGCCTTTATCTGTGATTACAGAAGCATTTACACTCTTTCCGTCAACAGTAACTTTTTGCTCTATTTCAAAATCATTCTTTTTACCTTCTGTCGTAAACATTTTTACAAAAGGTGTTGAACCATCCTCTGAAAGATATATTTTCATTATAAAGCCATACTGATATTCATTTTTGCTGTTCTTGCACATAACAACAGCATTGTTATAGCCTATATAATATGAATCCGATGTGCCAACCGCAAGTTTTTCCAGATAGTTATCGGCAAAGTATTTGCTGTAACGGTACTCATTCCCGTCAATAATCAAATGCTCTTCATCCTGTGATTCTACCTTGCCTGTTACCTGTGTTGTAAGCATTCGCATCTGTACAAAGCTCATATCCTTCGGTGCAATAACCTCAAATACATCACCCTGTTCAACATTATACAAGGAAAGCTCTTCATCATTCTCATCATAAACTTCTATAAGCTCATCATCGCAATTTTTCAGATTAAGGCTATAGGCATCGTTATTCGCATCACCAATTTTTCTGTTTAATCTGTCAACACTGTCAACAACTATATATGTATAAGCTGTTACCTGGATAACCTCATATTCTTCGTCGTCATCATTATCAATAAATACAGCATATCCGTCACCGCTAAAGCACTCGGCATTCAATTCCTCAACAGTACGTCCGTTATAAGTAAGTATACCACCCGAAAGCTTAAGCTTTTTAGTCTTGCCGTTTTCTGCTTTGTATTCAACAAGATTTGCGTCTTTAAATTCAATATCCTCAAGATTATATTTTACAGTTACGTTTTCAAACCCTGTATTTAAAACTATTGCTTTTCCTGTATCTTCCTTATAAAACACAACCGCATATTTTCCCAACAAATCAGGAGTAACCTTATCGTACTCATAATTTATGTCATTTATTGTAACTCTCTTTGCATTAACATTTACGGGAGTATTATATTCAAATGAATTATATGACGTTGCACTTATAATTCCTTCTGCTTTTTCGATATTATGATAAACAGACAGTATCGTTCTTCCGCTCGGATTACTGTAGAACTTAACCGGTTTTGTACCGTATGAATAAGTACGGTCACCATAACGTGCATTAAGAAAATTATACATAAGAACCATTGCCTGCTCATTATCAAGCAAATTATCTTCTCTTTGCTTTATTCCGTCAAGTAAATCCAATTCCTCTGCCTGCATATAATATCCTGCAGGAAATCCGCCGTTAAATTCGGCATTTCCTGCATAGCCTGCAGCTGAAACTATAATTTTCAAAGCTTCGTTAAAAAGAATATTATCGTCAGGTCTGAAGGTATCTCCTGCAGATATCCAGCCTGCTTCAAGTGCATTTTTTATTCCGCCTGCATACTGATGTTCTGCAGTTACATCTGAATATACAGTATCTGTAGCTTTTTGAGTATCTGCCTTTAAAAGACGTGATGTCACCTCAACAAACTCGCCTCTTGTAACGCTTTCACCCTGAAACGGCATTTCGGGTAAAATTACTTTAAGAAGCTCTTTAGCAACAGACACATTTTTTACATAACTTTCTGTTTCTTCGGCAAAAGCATAGCTTACAGAAAGGAAAACAGATATTATTATGCTAAATAACAATGTTTTTTTCATTTATACCCACCTCCTATACAATACCGTATACTCTAAGAAGCAGTGTCACTGCTTCTGCACGGGTTATTCCGTTTTTCGGATTGAAGTTTCCGTCGCTTCCGTTAACAATTCCTGCTGTTGAAAGTGCCTTTATTGCACCTAAAGCATAATCGGAAATACTGTTTTCATCATTGTAATTTATATCTTGAGCATTATCAGTTAGCTTTTCTTTTATTGAACGATATACCATCACAGCCGCATCCTGTCTTGTAAGCTCATTGTACGGTGCAAACTGCGTTGCTGTAACTCCCGAAACAATTCCTGCATTAACAGCATCTACAACACACTGCTTAAACCAGTCACTGTCCGAAATATCATCAAAGCTACAATCTCCGCCGCTTGGAATATTCAATACGTTTACAAGCATTTTTACAAATTCTGCTCTTGTTACTTTATTATCCGGTCTGAATGTTTTATCTTCAAATCCGTTTATTATTCCAAGTCCGTTCATTTTTTCTATATCTGCTTTTGCCCAGTGTGTACTTATATCGTTGAATACTTCTTTGTTGTTATTCTCATTTGGTGTTACAGTGTTTGGACTAAAGCTCATTGAACTGCCGCTCATCGAACCGCCTCCGCCACCTGTCGATGACGGCAATTTATTTGCATTGTTCTTCTCCGTACCTGCAAGTGTTTCTATACAGCTTGCAATATCTTCGGCATTGTTGATTTTATTTCTGTCATCAAATAAATTTATAAATACATTATTTTTTAGATAGTCTTGATTTAATGAATCGTACTTGGGCAATGACATACTGTTTTTCTCACGGTATTTCTCAACACTTGTTCTGAGCTGTGTAAAATTAGTAGCCGAATGTACCTTTGCTATAAATAAAACTTCTGATAGCGTGTCCGAAATACTACCTTTCAAAAAATCAATTCCTGATGCACAATTTTCAGCTTCGTTTTTCTGCGATTCAGTAAAGCTGTTATAAGCTTCAATTAAATCAGCATCTAAGCATACTGCATATTCTTCAAAATAATCTTCAAGAGAAATTTTTGAATATTTAAAGCTGAACAACCCTTCTGCTGCAACTAAATTTTTATAAAATGACTCAGTTGTATATCCCGATTTTGGATTTAATGTATATAATTTTTCTGCTATTTCCGAAACAGCACTTTCAGACAAATCAAGAGAAAGATTTGTAATAAATTGCTTAACTGCCATTAAAAATGCATACTTATCCGCACCGTTGACAGCTTCAATAAGCTCCTCGGTTTTATCACCGTTCATTCGTATGAAAACAGAGTCCTTTGTATTTCCTCCGATGTTTTCCGAAATACGGTACTTACCATCAGCCATAGAATCAGACAGTAAAATCTCATCTTCGTATTTTCCGCCTGTGGGTATTGATTTGAATATTACATCAGACATTGAATTAACCAATTCTTCCGTAAGCTCATCAACAGTATAATTATACGGCATAACAACTACTGCTACTGTATCGGCTTTATTTTCACCGTTTACCTTAACAGAATCGTTTTCAGGATAATACATCGCTTCAAATGCAAACGCCGAAGAAGAACAAATCATTCCCGAAACCGTCAATAAAGCACATATTTTTTTAACTCCGTTATTCATCATACAAAACCTCCTCGTTATTCTTTTATCAGTTGAATTAGTTCGCACAGTGCCGCTATGACCATTCCTGTACCGTGGTCATCGTTAAGGACTGTTCCCAAAGAAGCATAATACTCAGCATCTTTGCTTGAACCCGAACCCCTACACACTCCGAAGATATTTCCTCTTTCATCAACGGAGTTGGATAAAAGTCCGCTTACTGCATTACTCATTACTTCAAAATACACATCATAATCCAAAAGTCCTAATTTTATGCCCTTGCCTATAGCAAGTGTAAAAATTGCCGTACATGATGTTTCACTGTATGACGATGGCATATTAAGCACCTGATGCCACATACCGTCATCATCCTGCAATTTTATCAAGCCCGAAACTGCTTCTTTGAATATTTCTTCAAGCTTTGATTTTCCCGGATACCCTTCCGGCAAATGTTCAATAACCTCAGCAAGAGAAAGATATATCCAGCCATTACCACGTCCCCACGGTACCTTGCTGTTTTCTTTATCGTCTATGTAGTATATATGTGCAAAAACACCTTCATCTTTCATATACAGCATTTTTGTATAATTCAGCAGTTGTTTTACAGCTTCATCGTAATATTTAGTTTCTCCTGTTATATTTCCCATTCTCACAAGGAACGGACATGACATATATGTATCATCCGCCCATACCACCGTTTTCCGGCAAAAGCTTTCATCTTCCATTCTTGGTATGTTGCTGTAAATACTTCCGATGAGGTCTTGTAGTATAAGCATTATTTTTTCTTTTCTTGCGTCATCTGCTTCTGCATTATATATCTCACACATATTCATGCCTATCGTTCCGATAGAGTCAAGGTCGTCTTTCATTATACTGCGTTTTAAAAAAGTAGGTGAGCCAAACATCATACAGTCATACTGCATATATTCATAATAATCAATCATTGTACCTATACTTTTTTTGAAATACCTATAATATTTCCCAAAAAATTCACCTGCACGCATAAGTCCGTATTCTCCGACCATTAAGCCATAGAACCATTGTCCAAAAAAACTTGTATCAAGATACGGTCTTAAATAAACATCTTTTTCCGTAAAACACCAGTATGTTGATTTACCGTCCGCTGTTTTATATAACGTATCAAGGCTGAATATCGGAGGCTTATCATCATCAAACGCACCAATATGTATCCAATGAGTTCCGCACGTTCTTTTTGATGTCAAAAACGGCAAATATAAAATATCATTTGATTTGCACTCAAAGCCCCATTTCCCATCCGAACGCCTGCTTACAATATAAATTTGGTCACCCTTTTTTGCTCCGCATTTTGTTTCGCACTTTATATTATTTTTAAATACTGTTAGATTTTTACCTTCAAAATTTAATATTCCGTCTTCTTTCACACAAGTGTATGATATCGCATATTCACCTTTATTATCTCCGTACAGTGCATTAAAATCAATTATATTATCGTCTGACGGATTTTTGGGATATTCTGTTTTACAATCCGCAAAATTCTTACTTTCACACTGTTTTACTAATTCAGAAACCGTCAATCCTTGTTCACCTTCATAAATCCCCATTGGAACAGTATCTTTTACCCACAATAAATAATCACAAATCCATAACCACGGATAACAAACATGACCTATTGTATATTCCATGTCAAAGCTATTCTCATGTGCCACACACTTGAATACAACATGATTATATCCCTTTTCAAGCTCAATAGTAACTTTCTTATATGCTGCATCTTTTTCTGGGATTTTCCATAATTCACCGTTTACCCACATTTTCGATACATTTTTTATCGACATTGTAACAAGTGAATTATCCTGACTCAGCACGTCTGTAGACACGTATGCATAATCCCCACAGGTGTATTCTCCAAAAAACTTATCGAGCTTTACCACTACTCCGCTTCTTATACTTCTTTCCACAAACTTCGGCTTTATGTATGGTCTGTACTCTATCTTCTTTTCTGGACGATTCTCAAGCATATTATTGCAAATTAATTTTACCATACTTTTTAAATATTTTCTATCCGTTATAGTATTATCGTCAAAATTCATATTTCATTTCCTCTTTTTATTGTATAATTCATATAATAATTATATCATAAGTTTATAGCATCAACAATTAATAAAACCACTTCTATTAGGGGTAAATAATTTACCTATTTTCTTTATAAACCGCCAATTTTTGTATATTTTGGTGTGTTTTATGATTATCTTGTATTTTTTACACCACATTTTAGTATTTACCGAATCTAAAATTACAAAAAAATCCTTCTTCTCATATCTCTATGTAAAGAAGGATAAATTTTAGTTATATAATATTTCTTTATTTAATTTTATTAATAACATACCTATTTGTTAAATATCTATTTTAAAAGAATTTGTCATTACAACAGGCTCTATAACTCCGTCATGAACATTCATTTTATCAATGCAAAGCACTCTGTGATTCCAGTCAGTATCACCCGGTATTCTTCTGTGATAAACAATAAGAAATTCATTTTTTTCTTTAAGGTACAGGTAGCTATGATGCCCCGGGCCATCAGCTATGGGAAGTTGAGTTTCCAATATTGAGGTTGCTCCTTCAAATTTCCCTAAAGGAGAGTCGGCAACTGCATAATTAACATGGTATGAGCCGTTAACCCAGCCTCCGCCTGACCACATGAAAAAGTATTTTCCTTCATGCTTCATCATGCACGGAGCCTCTGTGTATTCCTTTGGTGTAATCTCTCTTATTAATTCTTCACTCCCGTCCTCTAAAGCAACAATGCCTGTCATATCATCGTTCATTTTGCAAACATTACAATGACTCCAACCGCCATAATAAAGCCATATAGTTCCGTCATCATCTTTAAACAAATGTGCATCTATAGGCTGTGCACCGTTATGAATTTCACCAATCAGCGAACCTTTTATATACGCTCTGAACGGGCCTTCCGGGCTATCTGAAACAGCTATCTCAAGCCCGCCCGGTTCTTCATTACTATGAATATTGTTTGATGCAAAAATTAAATAATATTTTTCGTTTTTTTCAATAATTGTGGGTGCCCATACACAATCCTTAACATGAGGAAAATCCTCCATATTTATTATATTTTCATGTTTTTCCCAATGCACCAAATCACTTGAAGAAAACATATCCAGATTTTTCTGGTCTTCAAATTTTTTGCTTTGTGTGACATAAATATAATATTTTCCGTTATATTTTCTCGCTTCCGGGTCAGCGTACCACCCTTCGGCTATTGGATTTTTGACTGTATACATTATATTTCCTCCTGTATTTTAATAACTAATTTTATTGTAACATAATTTTACATCAATTACCATTAACAAAAATACCTCTATAATGTATAAATAATTTACCCCCTCGTGTCCAGTTTTTGTTTATTAGTGCAATCATATATTCCCCCTGTCTTTTGTATCTCCCCAGTTGTTATCCACCTCTGTAGTGTAGTACATATTTACCTGCTATATATACTAATAGAAAAAAACATCAGTCTTGTTACATCACAATCTAAAGCTAATTTTCACTATGAATTATTCATTAACTTAGCTTTAATCCGTATCCCTGCTCATAAATCAAATACAGGTCTCAGAATTTACAGTAATCATGCTATGATTTGTGCTTTCATTGTTATGAAGTGTGAAAGCTTTTATAAATGTTAAAATAAAAGTACACAAAAATTATCAAATAAAAGTGCACAGTTTAAAAAAATAATAAAGTCATGTATAATATATTCATCCATATTTAACGGAGAATGTTCTATGTTATACAAATCAAATGTTCCTGTGACATTAGAAATAAATACTGTACAGGATTTAACTAAACTGGGGGCTTTTATGAAGCATAATAATTTAAAAGTAAATAAATCTGAAATTGCTCGGAAACTAAATATCAA
>JAZSPM010000126.1:0-12327 GCA_045537455.1 Candidatus Ornithomonoglobus sp.
CCTCACGTTGGAGGGCGCCCTTGACATGCTCGCATTTTTATGTTATATTGTAGCTGAGGGATAAAATCCTGAAATGTGGATTTTACCCCTCAAAAAAACTTAGATTATATTATCATTTTGGAGTTTACACAAAATCAGGGACATCCCCCATAAAACACTTCTCGGTGATATATGGACAAAATCTTCGATAACATCATCATGTTCTATTGTGGCATTTGTATTTATTATGCAATGTTTTCCTATTTTTACGTTTTCATTTATTACAGCACCTGCCATAACGCAGCTTCCCTCATCTATGCTAACTTTGTCAGAAATTATCGAAGAAGGGTGTATTGCGGTATAATAATTAATATCCTTACATTTATCACTTATAATTTTTCTTGCTTCATTACTTCCTATTGCTATAATAAAAAGCTTGTCTTTGTATTTATAGTAATCATCTATTTTTCCCAGCCAATTTAAACTAACATCATTAGGTGCTATATCTGCAAGATAACCATAAACAATGTCATGATTTTTTTTAATTATATCTGATATAACCTTTGCATGACCGCCTGCTCCTATAAGAATTATTTCTTTATTCATATAAAATTCCTCCCTTAATGTAAAATGTAACAATATGTAACATTTTTATTGTAACATATTGTTACAATAATGTCAAGAGGTGATTTAAAATGAAAGGATTAAAAATTATAAGGAAGGAAAAAAATTTAAATCAATTAAAAGTAGCCATAGATTTAAATATTTCGCGTGAAACACTATCGCATTATGAAAATGGAAAAAGAGAACCAAGTCTTAGCATGTTAAATCAATTATCAAAATATTTTAATGTTTCGATTGATTATCTGATAAATGGAGAAGAATTTAAAAAACAATAAAAAGGGATGTAAATCAACAGTTACATCCCCCATACTTTACTCATATACAAAATTCAATTTCTTCTTTTGTAAGCACAAGGTCTGCCGCTTTTAAGCTGTCGGCAAGCTGTGCCTCGTTTTTACAGCCGATTATCGGCATTGCGGTGACGTCTGTTTGTGATGCTATCCATGCAACCGCAACCGCACCAACGCTTGTATTGTACTTTTCGGCAAGCGTTTTTATTGCTTCGTATCTGCGGAGGTTATCCTCGCATAAATACCTCTCCTTTGCTTTTTCCGACAAAGAATCAATTCCACCGTTATAAATTTTTGAGAAAAATCCCTTACCCTGTGAAGCAAATGCAACAACAGGTATTTTGCTTTCCTTATAAAATTCAAATTCACTGCTGTTCATTTCAACAAGTGTCGGGTCGTCGGAATAGGTCGGGCTTGTCATTGCAAGACTCCACTTGATCTGACTTGCACAAAAGCCCTTTAAGCCGTGAGCATTTGCATATTCATTCGCAAGGCTTATGCGTTTGCTTGCCCAGTTTGAGCAGCCTATTGAACGGATTTTGCCTTCATTTATAAGCTCGTTAAGTGTTTCCATGACCTCTGCAATATCAGCACTTGGGTTATCTCTGTGAAGCCAGTATAAATCAATATAATCAAGCGACAGATTTTTAAGGCTTGATTCCAAATCCGCACGAATATCCTTTCTTGTAAGACGTGACACGCTCATGTTGTCAAGCGGAGGATGGGCGCCCTTTGTTGCGATATACAGTCCATCCCTGCTTCTGCCTTTTAGCCATTCGCCAAGAATTTTCTCGCTTTCGCCGTCAACATACATATGTGCGGTGTCAATGTGGTTTCCGCCGTTTTCAACGTACATATCGTATAGCTTAAAGCAGTCCTTTTTGCTTACGGTGCTTCCATAATAATCAGTACCGAGAATAATAGATGAAACGGAAACACCGTCGATTTTTTTATAGTTCATAATTACAACCCAAATTGCTCTTTACAATCTGCAAGTACCTTATCTATTATTGCCTCTGCTGAAGCTGAATTGTCGGCAAAGGTTCCGAGATACAGCTTGATTTTTGGCTCTGTTCCTGACGGACGAACCATGAAATATGTCTTTTCGTCAGACAGATTGTATTTAAGAACATCAGCCTTAGGTAAACCCTGTATAGGTGAAATACCGTTCTTTGTATCCTTTATTATCTGTGTCTTGTAGTCTGTGTAAACATTTACATTCATGCCCGCAATCTTTGTAGGAGGAGTATCTCTCAAGCCTGCCATAAGTGCAGCCATTTTTTCCATACCGTCCTTACCCGGCATTGTGAATGAAACTGTCTTTTCTGAATAATATCCGTATTTTTTGTATATATCCAGAAGAGCTTCATAAAGTGACATACCCTTGGTCTTGAAATATGCCGCCATTTCGGCAATCAGCATTGTTGCAACAACGCCGTCCTTGTCTCTTGCATGAGTTCCTACAAGATAACCGTAGCTTTCCTCAAAGCCTATCAGATATGTATGATTGCCTTTTTCGGAAAATTCAGTCATCTTTTCGCCGATATACTTAAAACCTGTAAGCACGTTCATAATCTCCATACCGTAGCTCTGTGTGATTGCCGCTGCAAGCTCTGTTGTAACAATAGTTTTAATAACAACTCCGTTTTCGGGAAGTGTTCCTTTTTCTTTCTTTGAACGAAGAATATACTCAACAAGCAGTGCTCCTGTCTGATTACCCGTAAGAGTTCTGTATATTCCGTCAGCATCACGTACAACAATACCTACTCTGTCGCAGTCAGGGTCTGTTCCGATGATAACGTCAACGTCGTTTGCCTTTGCCATTTCGATTGCTATTGTGAAGCCCTCTTTGTTTTCAGGGTTAGGTGATTCAACTGTCGGGAAGTTACCGTCCTCTGTGTCCTGCTCCTTTACAACAAGCACGTTTTTAAAGCCTATTCTGTCAAGAATTGCTTTAATAGGTCTTGAGCCTGTGCCGTGGAACGGTGTGTATATAAGCTTAAAGGTATCTGCAACCTCTTTTACGGCTTCGGGATTTAACTGCTGTGACATAACCGCCTCAAGGAACTTTTCGTCAAGCTCATTGCCCGGAATTGTAAGCAAGCCCTTTTCCTTGGCTTCATCAAGTGAGATGTATTTTACATCGTCAAATACGTCATATCCGTCTATAGCCTTTACAACAACATCAGCAGCATCCGGAGGAAGCTGACCTCCGTCAGGACCGTATACCTTGTAGCCGTTATATTCCTTAGGATTGTGCGAAGCTGTAATCATAACACCTGCGGCACAGCCAAGCTCTCTTATGCCAAACGATACCTCAGGTACTGAGTGAACTATCGGGAACAGGTAAACGTGTATTCCTGCACACGTAAGAACCTTTGCTGTTTCCTCTGCAAATTCACGTGAGAAATTACGTGTATCGTATCCGATAAGCACGCCTGCCTTTGCGGCATCGGCACCCTTTGAGTTAACATACTCCGCAACGCCCTGACTTGCACGGCGTACGTTATAAATATTCATTCTGTTTGTTCCTATACCAAGAATACCTCTCATTCCGGCTGTACCGAACTCAAGCTCACGGTAAAATCTTTCTTCTATTTCCTTTTCGTTTCCTGCAAGAGCTGACAGCTCTGCTTTGTCCTCTGTCGACAAAACAGCGGAATTAAGCCATTTTTCGTAAATTTCTTTATAGTTCATATCAAACATCTCCTCGTTGATCAGATTGTTGTGTATTTATACAAAATTTATACAGTATATATTATACACTAAAACTATAAATAATGCAAGCATAAAAGTTCACTAAAATATGATAAATTTTTTCTATTTGGAGATACAGAATTTTATTTCGTATTCGCCCTTCTTTTTGAAGGTGTTTTCCGTTGTGCTTAAAATATAATCCACACGTTCCTCGTATGCAACGGCAATAACGCCCTTGTTCCAGAATCTTGCCGCACGAACTCCCTCTGTTTCCATAACGCTCCTCAAAAGCATTGCCTCCTGCTTTTCAAGCCCCCAAAGCTGTAAAAAATCCTTTGCCGACATATTCATCATATTGAACAGCTCCGAGGTACGGCAGCCCTTTAAAGACGGTATTACCGTATTTATACGTTCATTGTCACGTATAATCATCATAAGTCTGTTGTATGTGGATTTATCTCTTATATGCGTTTTTATTGCTTCAAGGTCATTGACGTTCAAATCCGAGATTGCAACCATATGCGGATAGTGTGAGCGTATAAGGTCTATTTCTTTTTCTATTTCTGCGATGTCGTCATTATGTGAATCGGGCTTGTCAAGCTGTATAGAAATAAGCTTAAAGCCTGATAACGGCAACGGAAGTGATTCGGTTTTTAAACGGTCTGATTTTATACAGTATCCCGGACGTGCGTTAAGTAATGCAAGATACGGCTTGATATTTTCGCTTCCGCAGCAGGTAGCAGCGGCGGCGGTTTTGTCGTATTCGGATAAATTATTAAGGCTCAGAACGCATTTTAAGGTACAGCATTTTACCTCGGCAGTGGAGTCGAAATATTTCGGGATTGCATTATCAAGAAGAATCTGACCTCCGAGAATCCTTACGTCCTTTGGTAAAATTCCTGTGTTAGGACGTATTCTTTGTGTATATACCTCGTCAGACTGTGTATTTTCAAGCTCAAGCTTGTCAGAAGCCGAAGAACGGCACAGTCCCGTTACTCCTACAGAAAGCGGATAGGTAAGGCTCATAGCCCCTTTTATGTTTGGGAAACCGAGAAGTGTGCATAAAAGTCCGCAGCTTTCCTGATGCAGATAGCTGTCAGATTCGTTAAAGCGTTTGTAAAAATCCTGTTTCATTGAAATAATATCCATAATAATAGTCTCCTTTTTGCTATTATTATTTTTTACCGATTTTTATAAAAAAATACAGTAAAAAACGAGTACATTCATTATGAAATTAGAAGAAATACTTTAAAAAACAAATAAATCTTGACATTTTAATAAAATAATTGTATAATAGTGTTTGATGTGTTTTAGACTGTAAAAGATTTTTTACAGTCTTTTACTGATGTAATAATTAACGAAGGGAGGGAAAGCAAATGAAAAAAGACATTCTTATACTGCTTCCCGATACGATATACATAAATAAGCTCCTGAAAAATCAGGATATTGGCATAAAAAACGAGGAATACAACATATACTTTAAAAATATAATTCATCCGTTCAACCCTATGTGGGATATTCAGGTAAACTGCAAGTACGGCAAAAACCACGGCGATATGTGGAGATTAACAAATTACCTTGAAGATGAAGATGAGTTTAATTTTGAGCTTGTTATATATAATGAATACGGCGAGCGTATTGCTTCAAAAAAGAGCAAAGTGGTTATGGCTGAAAGAAAGCCTTATGCACAAGAAACAACAGTTCTTGCTATAGGCGATAGTATGACTCGTTCGCAGATTTATATTGAGTGTGTTCTGAAAAAGCTCTACAACATAAAAACAGTCGGGACAAGAAGCTTCAGTAATATGTCTCACGAAGGCAGAGGTGGCTGGGCATATAGTCAGTATCTTGGAGAGTGGACGAGTGTATGGGGCGGTGTTTCGCCGTTCCTGTTCCCAAAGGGAATTGATGATTATTACGGCAATATGGAATTTATGAACATCATAAAAGATCCGAACAGAACAACCTATGCATATGACGGCTTCACATACGAACCGATAAAGGACGGGCAGTATTTTACGGAAAATGAAAAGCTTTATCAGTTGAAGGACGGCAAAAATATATTAATTTCCGAAAATCCTGAATTTGAACCTGATTTCGGGAAATACTTAAAGCGTTACAATATTCAAAAGCCCGATGTTGTATCAATTCTTATGGGTGCCAATGATTTACAGATTTGTCCGTATGAGGAATCGCACGAAAGAATAGAAAAATATATTGCAAATACAAAGACAATGATAGATATGATACACAGAGCGGACAAAAACATCAAGGTTATAATCAATCTGCCTGTGCTTGGAGCAGAGCAGTATTGCTGGGGTTCACAGCTCGGATGCGTAGGTTCGGAAAAGATGTATCGCTTTAATATTATGAATGCAAGTAAGAGACTTCTTGAGGAATTTGACAACAAGCAATCGGAAAATATTTTCATTTCACCGATGATTATGTGCCTTGACCCTGTAAACGGCTTTGACCGTAACACAGTGAAAGCAAATCTGCATTCAACAGCAACCGAGACAAGACAATCAAACTGGGTGCATCCGAATAACAGCGGATATTATCAGATGGGTGATGCTCTTGCATCAGTTATTGAATTTATCAGATAAAACAAAATTTGAAAGGAGTCATTAAAATGGCAGAAAAAGAGTATATATTAACAGCCGAAGGAAAGGCTGAGTTAGAGGAAAAATTAGACAGATTAAAGAACGTAACAAGAAAAGAGGTTTCAGAAAAGATTAAGGAAGCACGTTCCTTCGGAGACCTTTCTGAAAACGCTGAGTATGACGAAGCAAAGAATGAGCAGGCTGAGGTTGAGGCTGAAATCAGCAAGCTTGAAGAAATGCTGAAATATGCAAGAGTCGTTGATGAGGACGACATGAGTGCAGATACAGTTACAATCGGTAAAAAGGTAACTATCGAAATGATGGGCGAGACTGTTCAGTATACAATAGTAGGCAGCTCAGAGGCTGACCCATACAAGAACAAGCTTTCATTCGAGTCGCCGGTAGGTGCGGCAATCATCAACCATTCAACAGGCGAGACTGTTCAGGCAGTTACACCGGCAGGTACATTAGACATAAAAATAATTGAGATAGAAAGATAACATCATGAGCAAATTCTACTTAAAGCCAAAATTATTTTCAGTAATAAAATCATATACAAAGGAACAGTGTGTAAAGGATATAATTGCAGGAATTATCGTTGCGATTATAGCCTTGCCGCTGTCAATCGCACTTGCGTTGGCTTCGGGAGTGGAGCCGGCGTGCGGAGTATATACTGCAATCGCTGCCGGATTTGTCGTTTCGTTTTTGGGCGGCAGCCGTGTTCAGATTGCAGGCCCTACGGCGGCATTTGCTACGATTGTAGCGGGAATTGTCGCAACACAGGGCATGGACGGACTGTTCCTTGCAACGATTATTGCCGGAATTTTGCTTATACTGATGGGTGTTTTCAAGCTCGGAGCATTGATTAAATTCATTCCGTATACCATCACAACAGGCTTTACGGCAGGTATTGCAGTAACAATCCTTGTCGGACAGATTAAGGACTTTCTTGGTCTTACATATGCAGAGGGCGTAAAGCCGATTGAAACTCTTGAAAAAATTATGGCAAACGTTGAGGCGATGTCAACCTTCCATTGGGAGGCGTTGCTTGTTGGTGCGGTTTGTCTTGCAATTCTGATAATTTATCCGAAATTTGAAAAGCGTGTACCTCCGTCACTTATTGCTGTAATTGTAGGTGCGGTCATGGTAAAATGTATACCTGGGCTTGACGACGGTGTTTTCACAATCGGAGAGCTGTATACAATCCCTACGGGACTTCCTAAGCTTGACTTTTCGGGTATGGATTTCAGCTTTGCAAAAATTGCAGACGTATTCCCTGACGCTGTAACGATTGCGATTCTTGCGGCTATTGAGTCGCTGTTATCGTGTGTTGTTGCAGACAGTATGGTAAATTCACGTCATAACTCAAACATGGAGCTTGTGGCTCAGGGAGCAGGTAATATTGCATCGGTTCTGTTTGGCGGAATTCCGGCAACAGGTGCAATCGCAAGAACTGCTGCAAATGCAAAGAACGGAGGAAGAACTCCGATTGCAGGTATGGTTCATGCAGTGGTATTGTTGCTTGTACTGCTGTTCCTGATGCCGTATGCAGGGCTTATCCCGATGCCGGCAATCGCAGCAATTTTGTTTATGGTTGCATATAACATGAGTGAGTGGAGAAAGTTTGTTTCGACAATCAAATCAGCACCAAAGAGCGATACTATCGTTATGGTTGTTACATTCGTGCTTACGGTTGTATTTGATTTGGTAATAGCTATTGAAGTGGGCATGATTCTTGCGGCTATGCTGTTTATGAAGCGTATGAGCGAGGAAACCTCGGTAACCGGCTGGAAGTATGTTGATGCAGAAAACGATGAGGACAGCATTGATTTAAAGGTTGTTCCAAAGAATGTACGTGTTTATGAAATAAGCGGCCCACTATTCTTCGGTGCGGCAGATAAAATTCTTGATATAAAATTCAAGGACTACACACGTTGCCTTGTTCTCAGAATGAGAGCCGTTCCTGCATTGGATGCAACGGCTATGAATTCGCTTGAGGCATTGCGTAAAAAATGCGAAGCAAAGGGAATTTCACTTGTGCTTTC
This sequence comes from Candidatus Ornithomonoglobus sp., assembly GCA_045537455.1. Classification (GTDB taxonomy): domain Bacteria; phylum Bacillota; class Clostridia; order UBA1381; family UBA1381; genus Ornithomonoglobus_A. The sequence goes on from JAZSPM010000126.1 coordinate 8,239, forward strand.
GCACGTAAATCCTCAGCCGATGGAGGCTATGAAAAAATCAGGCTTCTATGAAGCTGTAGGCGAAGACCGCTTCTGTGCTCACATTGATGAAGCACTTGAATTGGCGGCAAAGATTTGAAAAACCTGATATTGAAAAACCGAAACGGAATTTACGTTTCGGTTTTTTGTATAAAAATTTCTTTTTAAATTCACAATTTATATATTTACAAATCCGAAAAAATATAGTATACTAAAAGGAGTAACAAAAAGGAGAAAGAATATTGAGAAAAAAATTGTGGATACTGATGGTGATTATCTTTGTTGCAGCTATAGCGGATAAGCTGCTGTCACCTCAGACCATTGTAGATAAATCGCTTTTGGTAGATAGCAGTGCATTGCAGACAATGCCGCCGGATAAGCTTAATATAAATATAAGTACAGAACCGATTTTTAATGAATATCAGACAGACAGGTTTGTGGCACACAGAGGCTTTTCAGACCATGCACCGGAAAATTCCATGCCCGCATTTGAGCTTGCCGGCAAGGGCGGCTTCTGGGGAATTGAAACTGATATTATAGAAACGCTTGACGGCGTGTTCATGTGTATGCATGATGATGAGCTTGACAGAACCACAACGGGAACGGGACTGACGTGGGAGCATACGTATTCGGAGCTTATGGAATACAATATAGATTTCGGGAACGATATACAGGATTACCCTGATTTAAAAATTCCGACTCTTATTGAATTTCTTAACACCTGCGTAATTTATAACTGTGTACCGCTGATTGAAATAAAGCATATAACAGACCATGAAAGCCTTTTAAAGACCATAGAAGAAAGCGGCTTAAAGGACAGATGCATAGTAAGCGGCGGAATAGAGGATTTGAAGAAATTCCGTGAATTTAATACAACAATACCGCTTATGGTGGTGGGGTACTCCAATAAGCCGTATACGTTTTATACCGAGCTTATCGGACAGCTTCCCGAAAACTCAGGAATACTGTACGACAGGAATGTTGTTGACAAAGCGGTAGTTGATGAGCTTCATGCAAAGGGACTGTTAATCGGCGTGTGGACGCTGGATACCGGTGAGGAAGCGGAAAAATATAAAAGCTTTGGAGTGGATTTTGTAGTAACAAATCACATTCCGGGTCTTGACCATATGATAAATACAAGCGAATAAAGGGGGAGTGTTTATGCAGTCATTTTTTTCTGAATTTTTAAAGTATGTCCGTATTTTAAGAATAAATGATATTATAGATATTTTTATTGTTGCGGTCATTGTTTACTATCTTATAAAAATTGTAAGAGAAACAAGAGCTATGCAGCTTGTAAAAGGTCTGATAGTTTTCATGATAATGTTTGTGCTGAGTAATGCACTCAGACTTACTGCACTGAATTATATTTTGGGAACGACACTTCAGTTCGGAGTATTTGCATTGATTGTTATTTTTCAGCCGGAGCTTAGAAATATTCTTGAACGCCTCGGACGTGTAAAGGTGAATAATATTATTAATCTTAATCAGAATAATGACCCCGAACAGCGTCTTGAATCGGCTATTTCAGCAGTTACCGAGGCGGCTGTGCATATGTCAGCTTCACGAATCGGAGCACTTATGGTTTTTGAATGTGAAACACGTCTTGGTGAATACATATCAACGGGAACACTCCTGAATGCAAAAACATCATCGCATCTTCTTGAAAATATTTTCGTGCCAAACACTCCGCTTCATGACGGAGCTGTAATAATGCGTGGTGACAAAATCCTGACGGCGGGATGTCTTTTGCCTCTTACGGCAAGCACGAATCTGTCAAAGGAGCTTGGCACACGTCACAGGGCTGCAATAGGGCTTTCCGAGGTAACAGATGCGGTAATTATTGTCGTGAGTGAAGAAACAGGAAAAATATCTATTGCACGCAACGGTTCACTTACAAGAAATCTGACTGAAGAATCATTGAAAAAAGCATTGACAAAAATCCTTAGCAAGAATCAGCAGTCATCTGAGCAAAGGATAGAATTCCGGAGGTCAAAATGAAGCGTTTATTAGATTTTATTAACCCAAACAGAGGCGAGGACAATAACAGACAAAAGCTAAAGACTGTGCTTCTTTCACTGTTTTTTGCTATTTCAATATGGCTTGTGGTTGTGTATATATATGACCCAAGTATAAAAATTACGCTTAAAAATGTGGATGTCCGCTTTACGGGCGAGATGGAGCTTCGTGAAAAAGGTCTTGTCATTACGGGCAAGGATAAGCTCCCGTCAATGGCTGTATCGGTAAGCGGAAAAAGAAGTGACCTGATTGACTATATGGATAATGTATATATCAACATTAATCTTGATAATATCGACGAGGTCGGTGAATATGAATTAAGAACATCTGTTGATTTGCCTGCATCAAGGCTCAGCATGGAACGCAACTACATATCAAAGGTAAAGCTGAAGGCAGAGCTGATGACATCGAAGGATGTTCAGATTATCACAAAGCAGACAGGCTCAAACAAGAGCTTTCTTATAGAGTCGGAAATAGAAAATGATTATATAAGAGTGTCGGGTGCGGAAAGTGAGATTGAAAAAATTGCTTACGGAGTTGCTGTTGTAGATGTTTCAGTAATTGAAACAGAATCGGAAAACAGCTTCCCGTATATGCTTTATGATTCAAACAATAATCAGATAACAGGCATTTCTACCATAGAAGCAGAAAGTGCGGTAGTGCGTGTTAAGAATACTCCGTATTTTAAAACTGCTCTTCCGTTGGTTCCTGTACTCAGCCCTGAGCTTGGTAATAATATAATGATAAATTATGCCAAGACTTCGGTTTCTCCGGCGAGTGTAGAAGTAGGAATAAACGACAGCTTCAAGGGAGAAGGTATAGCTGTTAATGTGGATAAGCTTACGGACGATGAAACAGAATTTTATCTTGTCGGTGCAGAAGGACTGTATATCCCTCAAGACAGAATAACGGCAAAAGTAAAGCCTGTTATAATAGGAAAGCAAACAAAGGTTATGAGACTTCCTGTTACGGCACAGAATATTCCTGAAAATACAACAGCGGATTTTATTCAGGAAATAGAAATAACGGTAGAGTGTGCAGAAGGTACAACATCAGGAGACCTGACAGCACAGATAGATTTGTCGGGACTTGAAAAGGGAACGCACAGGGTTCCTGTTAAAATAACCGGCAACGGTCTGGCATCTGCCAAAGCCGTCGAGATTGATGTAACTGTAAAATAAAAAATTTAAAATAAAGAAGCTTTCTCAAAATATTTTGAGGAAGCTTCTCTGTGTTTTATAGATTTGTTTCAAAAAAACTTTTTATTGATGATATGGCCTCGGCTTCATCTGCACCCTCTATTGTTACGGTTATTTTGTTTCCGCATTTGATTCCAAGCCCCATTACTGAAAACAGTCTTTTTGCGTCACCTGTTTTTTCATTGAATGAAAGCTTGATGTCCGATGCATATTTTGATGCTTCTCTTACGAGCAAGCCGGCAGGTCTTGCGTGGATTCCCTGTGCGTCTGTTATTGTATATTCAAAGCTTTGCATAAATTTGTCTCCTTTTAAATTTAATCGGCTTCTTTATTATGTACGTTTCCTGTTAAAATATGTACACCGTAAAATTCATTCTGCAGAATTTTAAGGATTTTTTTCATTTCGGGATTTTCCGAGCGGTTAAAAACATAAATGGTGTGCTGCGGATACTTGCGTATGCTGCGTCGGATTGTTTGTTCAATAGTATCGGGATTTTTTGCGTTTATAATAATAAAAGGAGAACTTTTGTTGGTGTAGGTTTTCATTCCTGACTTGAAAAGTGAAATTCCTATTGCAATAAGAAGGAAAATTATAAGAGCGAGAATAATTTCATACACATTAACACCTCCGTGTTTTAAAATATTTATTTTATATTATGAAAAATAAAACAAATATGTGAGAGTGAAAAGGTATAAAATAAATAGACATAGTCAACAAAATAGTGCAAAATGCAAAGAAGGGACAATAAAAGGTTAGGGAGGTAGTAGATAAAGTAACCAAAACGAAAAAAGATTGTAAAAAAAGATTGACAAAAGGGGAAGTGTGTGGTATACTAAGTAAGCTTTCTCAGTG
>JAZSPM010000057.1:0-63569 GCA_045537455.1 Candidatus Ornithomonoglobus sp.
CCAATAGGCTGTTTCCCCTTCGGAATCAACATGATAATCAATAGTGAATTCTGTGTACTCAGCAGGAACGTCAAGCTTTGTTTTTACTGAATTTGCAATTTGTTCTTTTGTAAGCGTAGCCGCAAATACAGGAGTAATTCCTGATGCGATAACTGCTACCGAAATCAACATTGACATTAATCTCTTTTTCATTTTATTCATCTCCTTATTTATGTATTCTTGGTAATTTTATTGTATCATATCATATAAATTATGTCAACAAAAAAACTACCTCAGAAGCTTTTGCTTCTAAGGCAGTTTTGGAAATTACTTTCTTTCGTTTTCGTATTTTTCAATAATAGCTTCAATCTTTGAAACAGGGTCAAGAAGCTTTGAGATTGTATCGTCATGGTTCAATGTGTTTATAAGTAATGAAACATACTTTGACATATCAACTGAGTAATACCATTCTCTGTCCTTTAAGCCCTCGTTCTGATAGATGAGGTTTGTGGTGAATATCTTGTCTATTACACCTGCTTCGTATGCAGCGTCTATAACCTCAAGACCATTTACGAATAAACCAAATGATGAGAATACGAATATTCTCTTAGCACCCTGCTTCTTTAATGCAGTTGCAACGTCTATGATTGATTCGCCTGATGAAATCATATCGTCTACGATAATAACATCCTTACCGTCTACTTCACGTCCAAGATACTCGTGAGCAACGATAGGGTTCTTTCCGTTTTCGATTCTTGAATAGTCTCTTCTCTTATAGAACATACCCAAGTCAAGCTTTAATACTGAGCTGTAGTACATACATCTTGTCATTCCGCCCTCGTCAGGTGAAATAACAACTGTATCGAATTTGTTCAAAGAAATATCGGGAACTGCCTTTAGTATTGCCTTTATCATCTGGTAAGTTGGCTGAACATCGTCAAATCCCGAAAGTGGAATTGCATTCTGAATTCTTGGGTCATGTGCATCAAATGTAATAATATTTGAAACACCCATATTTACAAGCTCATGCAGCATCAATGCAGCGTCCAGTGATTCACGGCTCTTTCTTCTGTGCTGTCTGCCTTCATAAAGCATAGGCATAACAACAGTAACACGTCTTGCTTTACCGCCCATCGCAGCGATAATACGCTTCAAATCCTGATAATGGTCATCAGGGCTCATGTGGTTTTCTATGCCGTACATCTTATATGTAATGCTGTAATTAAATACATCACAGATAATATATACGTCATGACCTCTTACAGTAGCATCAAGAACGCCTTTTCCTTCTCCTGTACCGAAACGTGGACAGTGGATGTGAGTAATATATGAATCTACTTCCTCAAACGGACGCATCTGCTTCAGATAATCATCAATTTTTGAAGTGAATGCCTCACAGCCTCTCATGCTTATTACCGTAAGCTTTCCTACGATAGGTGAATCTTCTCCGAAATTATTGTTTGTCATGATATTTCTCCTTCTTTGAACAAGCTTTATATGTATTACAGTGTTTTAACACTATATCTCACTACAAATATACCATAAAATACAATATTTTTCAAGTGACATATTCCCTTTATTTTGTACAAATTTCTACATGTTTTTTGTTGAATATTATGTATTGGCTTTTAGGTCGCTCATTTTTTGATTTAAAATAGGGTGAATGTAGTTCGGAGCTATTTCACACATTGGTAAAATTACAAAATCTCTGTTGTGCAAATCAGGGTGGGGGACAGTCAGGATTGGGTCGTCACTGATAAATCCGTCATAGAACAGTATGTCCAGGTCAAGTGTGCGTGGTCCCCAATGAATTTCACGCTTGCGGCAGGCTTGTTCTTCAAGTGTATGAAGAAAATCAAGCAGTGCATATGGAGAATACAGTGTTTCAATTTCCATTACGCCGTTCAGGAAGTTATCCTGCTCAACTCCGCCGTAGGGTTTGGTTTCTATAATTGATGAAATTTTCTTTATGCGACATTTTTTGTTGCTTTTAATTTCGTTCATTGCATTGCCGATGTACGCTGCTTTGTCGCCTAAGTTTGAGCCGAAAGCAATAAATGCTCTGTTCCATTTGCGTTCAATTTCCACTGCAACGCTGTCAAAATGAAGATGTATTGGCGGGTTGGGCTTTTTTATTTCCACCTTTACACCTCTGACTGTCGGGAAAGAAAGCAGAATGTTTTCTGCTGTTCCTTCGGCGGCGGCTTCTATCAGCTTTTTTGTATTGTTCTCGTTATAGTTTTTTATACAGTCGCAAACCGATGCATAGTTTACGCTCTCGTCAAGGTTATCTGTAATTCCTGCACGCTCGGTTGAAAGCATCAGCTCTGCGGAAATTATAAATTTCTGACCAAGAGTTGTTTCCTCAGGCATAACTCCGTGGCGTGCGAATATTTCAAGATTAGTTATTTTTATTTTATCCATTGTTTTATCCTTTCAATATAGTTTCCGTCATTTGTATAACTCGTTTGTTTTCCTTAACATCATGCACACGAACAAACATATATCCGCACTCGACTGCCATGACTGTTGTGACAAGTGTTCCCTCAAGGCGTTGGGAAACATCAGTGCCGAGAACATTTCCTATCATAGATTTTCTCGATGTTCCTAACAGCAGCGGATATCCTAAATTGAACTTTTTGAGATTTCGCATTACGTCAAGATTTTGTTCATGCGTTTTCCCAAAGCCTATGCCGGGGTCAAGAATAATTTTATCATCATCAATATCTGCTGATTTGGCAATTTTTATACATTCATTCAAGTCAGCGATTACATCGTTTATGAAATCCTTGTACAGTGTATCTGATTTATTGTGCATGAGACAGCAGGCTGTATCTGTACGCTTGACAAGCTGTGCCATTTTTGAGTCATACTTAAAGCCCCATATGTCATTAACCAAATCTGCACCGGCTTTTATTGCTTCCTCTGCAACGGTGCTTTTGTATGTGTCTATTGAAACGGGAACATCAAAATTTGATTTTATAAGCCTGACTATATTGGCAGTACGTTCAATTTCTTCGCTGTCTGAAATCTGAATATGACCGGGGCGTGTTGATTCGCCGCCAATATCTATTATATCAGCTCCGTCATGTATCATTTTTTCTGCATGACTAAGTGCCGTGTCGGTGCAGTTGTGCTTGCCTCCGTCCGAAAATGAATCGGGAGTTACATTAAGTATTCCAATTATGTAGGTTTTGTTTTTATTAAAGCTTTTATTTCCGATTTTCATGTCTGTATCCTTTAAAACTCAAAACTCCATCGGGGTTACCGATGGAGTTTTATAATTAATTAAATGTTTCAACATCTATGCTGTATTTTGAATCAACATTTCCTAAATCGCCTGAAGCTGCACTTGAAGCATCTTCAAAAGCACCTCCGAATTCAGCTACAGTGCTTACTGTAAGAATATCGTCTGCACTGTCAAATATTGAAATAAGCATTTCCGGTTTTTCGTATCTCATTATTTCTACCTCCATTATTCTTCGATTGCTGCCGGTGTTTCATCAGCAACAGGCTCTGTTGATTCTTCAGCAACTTCTTCTGATACTTCTTCAACGACATTTTCATCGGAAACTACTTCTGTTGAGTCATCTGCCGGTGTTTCGTCAGCAACAGGCTCTGTTGAGTCGTCTGACGCTTCGTTTTCAACTGCATCTGTGTCGTCTGCATATCCGAAAGTAGTTGTTATAAATTCAGGGTCTGTAATAATTCTTTTATTAGCTGCCCAGTTGTTAAGAACTATACCTATTGTGACAGTACCGTTTACTTCTATATGAGGAAGTAGAAAGGTTTTCTTTACTGATTCGTTGCTTACATTACCATCGCTTGTTGCTTCTATGGCAAAATTAACTGTGCTGTTGTCCTTTTTAGGAAGAACAAAATCCCAAAGAATGCTTGTTATTTTTTTGCTTCCGCATTTAATCGACTGGAATACAGATGCTGATTCACCATAATCAGCTTCATTAGCTGTTGATGATACAATGCCTTCCTTGCTGTCGAATGCATATGTATGGCTTGTAACTACAGTGCTGATAACCTCAGCATCTTCAAGTGCTGCTTCGCCTGCAGCATCCTCTGTTACTGCTGTTTCTTCTCCAAGAACTGCCTCAGTAGGAGCATCAAGAGCTTCATTTGCAAGCTTAAAGAACATTGAATCAGGGTCAGCGTCTGAGTTTGACAATAAATCATATACAACAGTGCTTAAAAGTCCCTGTGCCTGATATGTGGCAACCATAAACTCAAAATTCTCTTTAGTTGTTGCAGGGTTGTTTATTGCTGCGTATGCTTCGTCTGCTTCAGGAAGCTCAAAAGCCGATACTGACATTGAAGCTATCATTGAAGAAACTGCCAAAGCACAAACAATTCCTACTAATTTTTTAATATTCTTTTTCATCGGAAAACCTCCTTAAATATTTGCATATAATTATTCCCGTACTTTACGATAATGGGAAAATCTACAATGATACTACCCCAATTATACACCATATTTTCTGATTTGTCTATACTTTTTTAAAAATTATTTATTTTTTGTGTAAATTAATCAAATAATTAAAGATTTTTTTTCTTTCTAATCATATCACCGGGTTTTACAGTGCAGTCAATTTTGAATTTAACAATCATTTCAGGGTGATTTGCAACATCAATCTGCTCGCCTTCTTCGTTTAGCATATCGCCGACGGTCTGCTTGAAATATGGCTGCATAGGACGCATAATTTCAATTTCATCGCCCTTAAAGAAGCGGTTTCGCTGTGTGATTGTTGCAATTCCTGTGCTTTCATCGTAGTCTGTGACGATTGCAATAAGGTCATATTCACGTATATATGAGCTTGAAGTGTAAACCTGCGTTTCCGAATCAGGCTTATGATAATAAAAGCCTGTCGTGTACGGACGGTGGCTTACCTTGCAAAGCTCCTCCATTTCTTCGGGATTGAATTTATAATTTTCAGGGTCGGCAAAATATCTGTCAATTTCACGTCTGTATGCTCCGACGACCGTTGCTACATAATATTCCGTCTTTACTCTGCCCTCTATTTTAAAGCTTGAGATTCCACTCTTTACAAGCTCAGGAATATGCTCAATCATACATAAATCCTTTGAATTAAATATAAAAGTTCCTCTGTCATTTTCAAATACATCCATATATTGCCCCGGACGTTTTTCTTCAACAAGGCTGTATTTCCAACGGCACGGATGTGAACAGCTTCCCTGATTAGAGTCTCGGTTTGTAAGATAATTTGAAAGCAGGCATCTGCCCGAATATGAAATACACATAGCACCGTGAACGAACGCTTCAAGCTCCAGATCCTCAGGGATATTTTTGCGGATTTCTTCAATTTCCTTAAAGGACATCTCTCTTGCAACAACAACACGTCTTGCACCCTGTCTGTACCAGAAATTAGCCGAACGGTAATTTACGTTATTTGCCTGAGTGCTTATGTGAATCGGTAATTCGGGAGCAAGCTCCTGAACCATGTCAAAAAGCCCGGGATCGGCAATAAGAACCGCATCAAACCCAAGCGGACGCATTTCCTTTATAAAGCTTTCAAATTCCTTTATATCATCATTATGAGGAAGAATATTTGCTGTAAGATAAACCTTTTTGTCTCTTGCATGAGCAAACTCTATTCCTTCTCTGATTTCATCAACAGTGAAATTTTCTGCAGCAGTGCGGAGGCTGAATGCCTCTCCACCTATATATACTGCGTCAGCTCCGTATTCTATTGCAATCTTTAGCTTTGCAAGGCTGCCGCCCGGAGCTAACAGTTCAGGCTTATTCATCATAAATCTCCTTTTATATTGTTTTTTTATTTTTTTACCGACACCGTTACTCCATCACCTAACGGAATGAGCGACGTACTGAGCTGTTCATGAGCCATTAGTGCATCAATGTATTTTCTTAATCTTTTGACAATCGTTATTTTTCTGCGGATAACATGATTATCATCGGCTGTCATGCCCTTATAAAGGACATTGTCAGCTATCATTATTCCGCCGCTTCGCAGAAGTCTTACGCAGTCGTCAAGCATATAGATGTAATGTGCTTTAGGTCCGTCAAGGAATATTAAATCAAAGCCGCCATCTTCTTTTATGCATGAAAGGTATTCCTTTGCATCAGCTTCGACTACTTCGATTTTATCCGACGCACCTGCAAGCTCTATATTTTTGCGTGCAGTATTTACCATGTCGGGGTTATATTCAAGTGTAGTTATTTTTCCGTTTTCAGCAAGTGCCTCCGACATCAGAATTGACGAATAGCCTATCGCACAACCGATTTCAAGTATACGCTTTGGCTTTATTATTTGCGTCATAACGGACAAAAACCGTGCTGTTTCAGGTTCGACAATCGGAACACTGTTTTTTTCAGCGTATTCCTCCAGCTCGTGGAGGAATACGTTTTCATGCACGGTTTTTGTACGAAGATATTCTGTTATATAAGGAGGAACTATTGCATCCTTATCATATTCTATCATTTTTAAGTCCTTTCGGTAAGTTGTGATTTTTATTCAGACGCAGGGATTTTATCGTCCTGATTCTTTATGACATCGCAGTCTACTTCTATTGCCATTGTGCTTGAACGGACAAGATTTATAAATTCGTCAAAGTGTGTACCGAAAATCTGCTCACCGTTTTCGGTAAGTGAGAAATAATATGCGTCCGTTGCACTGTAGTCAAGAACTGCTTCGATTGCCGCAATACTCGGATTGCATATCGGGCCTATAGGAAGTCCCGGATATACATATGTATTGTACGGAGAATCCTGCTTTGTATCGGCTATTGAAACTATCGGCTTTCTTTCTGCCAGTACATACTGAACCGATGCATTTGAATCATAGTACATTCCTGTATTTCTGCGGTTGTGATATACTCCCGCAACCTTCTTTAAATCACAGTTATCGTTTGTTTCACGCTCAAGAATTGAAGCCATTGTTATTACTTCGTCAACAGTCATACCAAGAGCTGCTGCTCTTTCGTAATATTCAGGCTTGAACTGAGCATTGAAGGTGCTTAGCATTAAATCTACTATATCATGAGCACTCATTCCGTGAGGGATTTCATAAGTTGCAGGATACATATAGCCTTCCATCATGCTCTCGCGTGAAGGAAGATTCTGCAAGAACGGATAATTGTAATCCGTTACATTATATAATGCACCGTAAAAATCATCCCATGTTGTAAGACCAAGCTCACACAGCTTGATTGCAATTTCACGGATTTCACATCCCGGAGGGATTATAACCTGAGTTGTGTTTCTTGACGGAGTTATAAGCATATCAAGAATCTGACTGTAGCTCATTCCATTTTCAATATATGCAGAGCCTGCCTGAAAATGTCCGTCATAACCGCCTATAAGAGCCTGAAGTCTGAACATAAGCGGATATTTTATGATTTCTTCATCCTTCAGCTTGTCCGCAATCTGAGCCGCCGTCTGATTGTCTGAAATTTCAGTATATTTTATATCTTCATCAAGCTCTACTCCAAGACTGTCGGTAAGAGATATTCCTACTGCGCCAAGGAACGCTACAAGCACAACAATTAATATAACTAAGGCAACTACGCCTTTTTTTGACTTTGTTTCTTCCACTTTTACAGCCATTGTCTAAATTCCTTTCCTTATCTTAAAAAATATATACATATTCATTTTACAATAAAAATATACATTCGTCAACAGTATTTTACGCTTGTAAAGGAATTTTAATATATTTCTAATGTTGAAAAAGGCTGTTTTTATAAGGCTTAAATATTAAAAAGCTTTTTATATTCTTCCATTTTTTCCTTTGGCGGAACCTCGTATGTGGTATATTCCATATCAAGAGCAGTATATTTGTTTTCGCCCATTCTGTGGTACGGCATAAGCTCAACGCTTGTATGTCGGATACTTTTCAGCATATCCGCAATTTTGTTAAGCTCCTCCATGCTGTCATTAAAGCCCGGGATAACAGGTATTCTTATAATAATATCCCCTGAAAAGCTTTCGGACAGCTTTTTCAGATTTTCAAGTATCTGCTTATTTGATACTGCCGTTCCTTCCTTGTGAAGTTCATCTGAAAAGCATTTTACATCATACAGGAACAAATCCGTATAGGGAAGTATGCGTTCAAAGCTTTCCCATGATACATTACCTGCAGTATCAACAGCTGTATGTATTTCGTTTTCTTTGCATTTTCTGAGGACTTCTTCAAGAAAGTCAAGCTGTATCATACATTCGCCGCCTGAGAATGTTACTCCTCCGCCTGAGGTTTCATAAAAAATTTTGTCCTTTGCAACCTCTTTTACAACCTCGTCTGCAGTATATTCCTTACCGCAAATCTGTCTTGCGTCATGAGGGCAGTATAAAACACATTTACCGCAGAAATCGCATTTTTCAAGATTGTTAGGGCAGACCTCTTTGCATTTTCCACAGCCTGTACATTTGTCTTTATAGAACATCATCTGATGTTTAAATGACTGACTTTCGGGGTTATGACACCACTTGCATCTTAAATTACAGCCCTTTAAAAATACTGTTGTTCTTATGCCGGGCCCGTCAACAACCGATGAGCGCTGTATGTCAAAAATTATTCCGTTCATTTTAAAATCTCCTGTATTATCGGTCTTATTTCACCTCTTATATTCTGTACCGGTGAACTTAAAACGTGCTGAGCATAAAAAGCGGTAATTCCGTTTTCTCTGTCAATAAATAAATATGAGCCTGCCGCACCGCCCCAACCGAAATCTGTAACAGTATCATCCATAGGGCATCTTACGCCAAGACCGTAGCCGTATTGATTAACCCAATAGTTTGCACGCTGACTGTTGGATAGTTGATTTGTACTCATTAAATCTATTGTTTCTTTTTTCAATATTATATCACCGATACGCATTGCTTCAAGGAATTTTATGTAATCCTCAACTGTTGAGATACAGCCTGCTCCGCCACTTTCGTATTCGCTTCCGAGTTTGTAATCTATGGTTTTTGCACGAAGCTCTACATTTTCGCCTTTATATTGAGGGCATATGGTATCAAGCTCTGAATCGTCAAGCAAAAATGTTGAGTTGTTCATGCCCAACGGTTCAAATATGTTTTTCTTTACGTATTCACCAAAACGCATACCGGACAAAACCTCAACGAGTGCCGCAAGAACATCATGACAAAGAGAATATTCCCATCTTTCGCCGGGTTCAAACAAAAGCGGCTCTTTTGCAAGATATTTCATAAGCTCACGGGTTTGACATTTTCCGTCTGTTTCCTTTTGACAAAGCTTTATCATAGGCGATGAAAGATTATACGAAAAGCCCGCCGTCATGCAGAATAAATCTTTTACTGTTATGCTGTTTTCTGCTTTTTTCACTCCGTCCTCAGTCTGCACATACATTGTTTCAAATTCAGGCATATATTTTGAAAGCTTGTCATCTAATTTGAATAAGCCTTTTTCATAAAGCTGTAAAGCTGCTGTACAGGTTATCGGCTTTGAACATGAATATATGTTATAACGTTCACTGCCATTCATTTTTATTTTATTTTCTCTGTCTGAATATCCGTTCTGATGACGGTAAACACATTCTCCGTTATGATATACTATACAGTCATATCCGGGAATACCCAGTTCTATAAAGCTGTCTAATTTTTCTGTTAATTTTGTGAACATGGTAAAATCTCCTTAAATTTTAATATACAAAATTTTATCATAAGCGTGTCATAATGTCAATATTAATTTACAATGTTGCTGACGGTTACAAGTCTTTTATTACATCTTAGTTTCATTATTTTATTCCCCTGTTAAAAATTTCTTTGGATTTGTATTTGTTATTTTAAAGATTTGTTCATCTGCTATTCCGAGTTCAATAAGAGCAGGAATCAATTTTTTTATGTACAACGGTAAAATCTCTGTCCGATTTTTGAATATTTCCTTCTTTCATAATTTTCTTTATATCATCAAATAGGATAGATGAGAATTTTTTTGCCCCAATCTCACTGAGGAAAATATCATTTTTAAAAATATTGTCCCCGAAGCGTTTATCAAAAAGATAATCCAATACCGAAATATTTTTATGTAAAATGTTTATTTTATAAATATTTTCATATAAAAATTTCTTCAAAAAAGCATCTGAGAAGTGTTTTCTTGTTTTATAAGGAATAGGCGGAATAACTATAACAGGTCTATAGTTCATTTTTATACAAAAGTCAATGCCATTGGATAAAATTTCAACCTTTTCATCAAAAGCTTTTTTGTGTTTTTCTGCTTGGTGCGGATTCTCTAAATCAATAAGATCAAACTGACTCTTCCATACATCAACCACCGTTACCGTAGATGTGTTTTTTTGAGCAGTTTTGCTTGATTTTGTGTACTTGTTAGTGATTTTTAATATATCTATTAAAAATGAATAATGTAAATGCAAAGCCTTTTTCAAAGAATATCCGTCAATTTGTGATGGAGATAAAATGCCATAGAACTTATCAGAATAGTTATCTGATTTAGTATCAGCATTGTTTCCAAAGGACAGCGGACAAACAATAATTATTATGGTAGCATTTCGTTTAATTTTTTTGCTAAATTTCTTTAAAAGTCTAAAGCTATATTTTAAACTTTGAGGCGATGTACAAAGGTTGTACCCATTTGCTACAGCATCTTCAAATATTATTCCGTGCTTACCTGGACCCGAACCGATACTAACAATATCCAACTGATTCGGTATCTTTTTAATCAGGTTAATTACATTTTCGTGCTGCGAATAAAATTTATTTGTTTTCCTGTAAAAAAATCTGATTATTTCTATTGAAATAAGTATGATAACACATACAGCAATAACATATAGGCTATAAAGTTGCATTATTATCTCCTCCATCGGCAACGACCGTATGTCCGCAGATTATTTCACCATAATCACTCATAAGGTAGTTTGCAAGGAAGGCAATCTCATCAGGATGAATAAACCGTTCTATTGCATGACGCTCGTATTTTTGGTTTATATCATGTGCATATCTTGAAATCATCGGAGTAAAGGTTGCTCCGGGTGCAATTCCGTTTATGATAATTCCGTTATGCCCGAAGCGTTTTCCAAAGGCTCTTGTAAGTTTAAGCATACTGAGCTTTGATGCACCGTATGAACCGAGTATATCCATACAAGCTGCATTTGAGGAAATATTGAGAATATTACCTTTAATTTCATTTTTTAGCATATAGTCAACGGTATTTCGCATTATGAAAAACGCTGCTTTTAAGTCTATCCCTATAACGGTATCCCATTCAGCTTCAGTTATATCCCATGGCTCATAACCTCTGCCGGTTACCTGACTTGTTCCGATTGAGGCATTGTTTACCAAACCGTCAAGCCCGCCCATAAGCTCTGCTGCCTTTTGCAGATTTTCGGAGCATACGGAAATATCAGATACATCCCACTGCATAACATACAGTCTGTCTGAGTTGATTTCGTCCTTTGCGGTATTCAGCTTATCAAGGCTTCGTCCTGTTATTACAACACTTGCGCCTTCGTCAACGAAACGTTTTGCGATAGCCTTTCCTATTCCACTTCCTCCGCCTGTTACTAATATTTTATTACATCTTAGTTTCATTATTTTATTCCTCTGTTAACAATTTCTTTGGATTTGTATTTGTTATTTTAAAGATTTGTTCATCTGCTACTCCGAGTTCAATAAGAGCAGGAATCAATTTTTTTATGTACAACGGTAAAATCTCTGTCGGATTTTTGAATATTTTCCCATGTGTTGTTTCCGAACAGAAAAGGTGCTTCACTTTCAATTTCACCTGAAACTGTGTTTATTTTTTTCATATTAAAACCCAAGTCTGTAAGAAAATCATTTAGATTGCCGTCAAGGCAGACAGGTGCCATATCGGGATATTGCCCTGACTGTTTTGGCGGTGAGATAGGTGATTTTATTCAGACTTTATCCTTTCTGTGATGTTCTTACTATTATATCATCCTGCAAGCCTTCGCTAAGTCTTACAAAATAATCCGAGAAGCCCGAAACTCTTACACGCAGGTTTTTATAATCATCAGGTGTTTTTTTTGCATTAATCAAGTCCTCTTGTGATACATATGTAAGCTGAAAATGCGTACCGCCGTTCTTGAAATATGCCTCAAACATATCTACTGTTTTTTCGAAGTTATCGTCGTTTTTGATAAGCTGTTCATCAAGCGTTATATTAGTAACTGTTGAGCCGCAAGCGATAGCGTGAGGGTCAAGCTTAGCAACGGAATTAAGCAGTGCCGTCAAGCCGTTTTTGTCTCTGCCCTCGTTTTGACCTATCCCGAATTTAAGCATATCGCCGTCATATCTGCCGTCAGGAGTTGCCTTTGTGTTTTCTCCAAACCATTTATGATGTATGTTGTAGCCTACCAAATCACCTACAAGCCATTGATAGCCGAACACATTCTTTTTGCCTTTAAGGAAATTATACAGGCTCTCATAAACTCTTTGTGCAACGGAATTTGAAAGGTCGTCGTCATTACCGAAAAAGCTTCCTTTGTTCAGGATTAATGTCCTTAAATCCTCGTATCCGTTCCAGTTTGACTGAAGTGCTAAAACCAGCTCCTGCATGGAAATCAGCTTTTCTTCAAACACAAACTGCTTTACTGTGATAAGAGAATCAATAACGTTCGTAATACCCATAAGCATTGGTGAAGCTATAACTGTGTTTCCTCCGCCCTGAGTCAGGCTTTTTGCGTTTTCTATACAGTCGTTAAAGAACAGGCTTGATACATAGTTTACATCCTTTGCACGCTCCAAATTATATTTATCGTCATACGAATAAATAATTTCAAGGTCAGAGAACAGCTCCTGTTCAAATATTGAATAAAACTCATCAAAGTTTTTTGTGTTCTTTATTAAATCGGATTTTTTATGGAACAGCGTCTCGGTTGAACGAAGGAAATTACCTTTGCTGTTACTGCCTG
Source organism: Candidatus Ornithomonoglobus sp. (assembly GCA_045537455.1). Taxonomy (GTDB): domain Bacteria; phylum Bacillota; class Clostridia; order UBA1381; family UBA1381; genus Ornithomonoglobus_A. The sequence continues at coordinate 12,874 of JAZSPM010000057.1, forward strand.
TAATTGCACCCAAAAATGCAGGCTCATTACAGCCGACAGTAGTATAGCTGACTGCCTTTTCAAAAGGAAAACCGCAAATTTCGGTATAGCATTTAATGCGTTTTTCGTCGTTTGTAAATGCAATTCTTTTGTGTGGGTCTTTTCTTTCGCAGTCCATCATATATCTGAAAACCTCATGTGGGGTTTTCTTAGTCCAGCGTAAAGTCAGTTGCGGAATATATGTAGGTAAATCCAAAAGACTTTCTACTATCAGCTTTGACATTTCATCAAAAGCATCCTCGCCGTTTGGTAAATATCCGCCTATGCAGAAATGCGATTCGCCGCCTCTTGTAAATCTGTCAGATTCGGCAGGTGTAAATGCCTGAATCATCAAAAACAGCTCCTGCAGATATTCCTGTGCTTCATCTTGCGTGATTGTGCCGTCTGCAATATCCTTTTTATAAAACGGTGACAAATACCTGTCAAGCGTTCCTACGCTGTCGGGGTCAGCACTGAAGCATATATAAATGCACAGAATAGCTTCATATAGGTTTGACGGTGCATTTTCAGGGACAATTAAAAGTGTTTTTGCAAGCGTTTCAAGATTGCTTTTGTATTCGGGATTTTCGACTGTTTTGGAAAATTCCAGAACTCTGTTCGAGCATTTATGTGCCCATGCAATTATAGTATTTGCGACCTTTTTTAAGCCTGTTAAAAATTCGATTTCTTCGGGTTTTGTATGCACCTTTAATGATTCGTCAATTTCAGCTATAATACCTGATATCCCTTTTTCAAGAACTTTTTTGTAGTCTGCTGTTGCGTGCTGCCATTCCTGTACGGAAATATTGTCAACCGCTTTACAGTAAAAGTCCCTCATCATTTCCTGAGTTGCTTTATGACCGCTTCTTCTGAAAGCATCGCCCACAACCGAGCCGTCAAAATTAAAAAGACCTGTCATTTTTGAATATTCGGTGATTTTAGGCTCCTGATTTAAAATATATTCGCAAAGACGTTTTACTTCCATTTCGGATTTCGTTAAAAATAAATCCTCACGGTCAAATTCTGTTTTTACAGGTTCTACATACATTTCCCCTTTTAATGTCAAATTGGTTAGATTTTTTATTCTTTCATTCATGGTTTTGATTTCCTTTCTGATATAAACAATAATTTAATTATACACCTTCTTCTTGCAATGTAAATACATTTTATGAGATATTTATACTTTATGATACAAAACTTATTGACTTTTTTATATTTCAGGGATATAATATACTTGAGGTGATATAAATGTTCGGAAACGGAAAAATATATATTAAAGAAATTCAATCTGTTGTATATGTAAAGCCGCCAAACCATAACAACAGAGCCTATTACGGACCTGATTTATTTACTTATGAGCTTATTTATAAAATAGATGGCGAAAACATTACCTCGTTTGACGGAAAAACCATTCATATTATACCGGGAAGCGTAGAGTTTCTTCCTAAAAAAACAAATGTGGAATACTATGTTGACAGAATCTCCCATGGGGATTGTATTGATATACATTTTGATACTGATTGTCCGCTTCCGCAGGAAGCAATAACAGCTAATTTTTCCAAAAATCCCAATTTAAAGAAATTATTTATAAAAATGTATAATACATGGATAAGCAAAAAAGACGGATATTATTATGAATGTATGGGATTGTTTTATGAAATTCTTTCCCAGATAGAAAAATCCTCGACAGATTATATCCCTCAGGAAAAATACGATAAAATCAAAAAGGGAATTGATTACTTGCATGAACATTGCTTTGATGAGGATTTATCATATTCAGTGCCGTCTCAGTTATGCGGTATAAGCTATTCATATTTTAAACGGCTGTTTATTATGCGATTTAAAATGCCGCCGAAGGAATACATAACAAAGCTGAGAATGGAGCGTGCGTGTGAGCTTCTGATAACAAAAAGGTATTCAGTTACGGAAATCTCGGAAATGCTCGGCTACAGCAATATATATTATTTCAGCAGAATATTCAAGGAAACCTATGGCTGTTCGCCTACGCATTACAAGCCGTAATTATTGACAAACTATGTAAATAAGAATATAATTAATATAATAGGAAGTGATTTATATGAAAACATCAATAATTCAGCTCGGTCATAATGACAGCGAAACAAAAACAGAAAGAATAGAAAAGGTTAAGGGATTTATAAACGGACTTGATAATCCTGATTTGATAATGCTCCCTGAGCTTTGGGGAGTAGGCTTTAACAGCTATGATTTATATGCACAAAACTGCGAGGATATTTACGGCGAAACGGTTTCTACACTTGCAGATTTGGCAAAAAACAAAAATGCATATATATTCACAGGAAGCTTTATAGAAAAGCGAAATAATTCGATGTATAATACTGCCGTTCTGCTTGACCGTAAAGGTGAAATTGCCGCACGTTACAGTAAAATTCATTTGTTTGGCGATGAAAGTAAATATCTTTCAAGAGGGGACAAAACCGCTGTTGACGAAACAGACTTAGGCATTATAGGACTTAGCATATGCTACGATTTACGTTTCCCTGAGCTGTTCAGAAAATTATCGGAGCAGGGTGCGGAAATAATGTTAAGCTGTTATGCAACGCATACATCAAGAAAAGAAACGTGGGAGATTTTAAATAAAGCACGTGCGATTGAGAATCAGGCATTTTTCCTGACTTGCGGATGTGCGGGAGTGAATTGTGGAGTTGAATATGCAGGTCATTCAATGGCTGTGTCACCATATGGGAAAATTTTAGGCGAGGCAGGAGCTTTTGAAGATGTTTTGAACGTAGAATTTGACGTTGAAGATGCAAGAAAATACAGAACAGAATTTCCTGTATTGGAGCATAGGGTGATGTAAAATGCAACAACAAAAATTAAAATGAAAAGTGAGAATAAGAGAGAAAATAAAAGAAAAACGAAGAAAATGAAAGTTTGAAAAGAATTTTTTAAAAAGTTTTAAAAAACCTATTGACAAATTTGAGAAAACATAGTAAAATATACAGCGTTGAGCCGAAAGAGTATCGGCATATAAGTTTTTAATAGGAGGAATAACAACATGAATTCATCATATTTGCAGAAACCAAATGATGTACAGAGAACATGGTACGTTATTGATGCTGCTAATAAGCCTCTTGGTAGAGTAGCTACAGTTGTAGCAAGTATCCTTAGAGGAAAGCATCTTCCGACATTCACACCTAACGTAGATTGCGGAGACCATGTAATAGTTATCAATGCTGACAAGGCAGTTCTTACAGGTAACAAGCTTCAGCAGAAGGTTCGTTACTACCACACAGGCTGGGTTGGCGGTATTAAGGAAATCCACTACGACAAGTTAATGGCAGAAAAACCTGAGCAGGCAATGATGTATGCTGTAAAGGGTATGCTTCCAAACAACACATTGGGAAGAAAAGCATTAACAAGACTTCGTGTATACAAGGGCAGCGAGTACGAGCAGGTAGCTCAGAAGCCTATTCCTTGGACAGGCGAAATCAAATAATATAAGGAGGATTTTGAATAATGGCTAAAGAACAGTACTACGGCACAGGTAGAAGAAAGTCATCTGTTGCAAGAGTATATCTTGTACCGGGCAACGGTCAGATTACAATTAACGGCAGAACTATAGATGAATATTTCGGATTAGATACATTAAAGCTGATCGTTCGTCAGCCCTTAGTTTTAACAAAGACATTGGATAAGTTCGATGTAAACGTTAAGGTTGAAGGCGGCGGTTTCACAGGTCAGGCTGGTGCTATCCGTCACGGTATATCAAGAGCACTTCTTGAGGTTGATTCAGAGGAATACAGAGCAGACCTAAAGGCTGCAGGCTTCCTTACAAGAGACTCAAGAATGAAGGAAAGAAAGAAGTACGGCTTGAAAGCAGCTCGTCGTGCTCCACAGTTCTCAAAGAGATAATTATTTTATCTACAAAACCCCACAACCATCAAGGTTGTGGGGTTATTTTTATCTTTCGTGCCACGAATCTGCCACAAAACAAGCTATGTTATACATTATGTAACGCATTAGAAACGGTCTTTGCCACTCTTACTCTGACTTCAGCATACATATGAGCATAGACCTTCGAAGTCGTCTCGACTGATGCGTGTCCCAAGTGAGCAGACACATTCGCTATATCTTCACCAGCAAACAATAACAAAGATGCGTTTGTGTGTCTCAGCCCGTGAATAGTCAGATTGTGGTCAAGGTTAAGCTCTTCTTTATGAGCCTTGATAAATCTTCTAAACTGTGCATTAAGTAAACTTCTATCATACTAATGCCCAGTGCAAGATGTAAAAACCATATCAGGCTGTTGCCAAGCATTACCTACTATTTCCTTTTGCTTTTCCTGTTCCTCTTTGTGTTTCTTCAAAAGTTCAACAGCAACATCATCTATAGCTATTTTCCGAGTGCTTCGATGTGTTTTAGGTGTTGATAAGAACCAACGATTATTTGCAAACGAAAGGGTTTTATCAATAAATATAGTTTTATGCTCAAAGTCAATCGAGCTCCACCTAAGACCTAAACACTCACCCGAACGCATTCCTGTCAAAAGAAGTAGCTTTATTATGGTGTTGACAACAACGTACTCTTCATCATTAGCATTTAAAATGCCTATGAGCTTACGTGCTTGTTCTAAAGTCAATACATTTTCTATCTTTCCATATTCTTCGTCCATTGCTTCTCTCCAAACTGCACCAGAGCAGGGGTTCTTGCTTATAAATCCTTGACTCACTGCAAACTTCATTATACTATGGAATACTATCTTAATCTTCTTTGCAGTGGAAGGCTTGCAGTCAAGAGAAGACAGAAACTCCGTCACGTCCGAAGTATCAATATCCTTGAGTTTTCTGTTACCAAACACAGGGTTTATGTGATTTTTAACATTAGATTTATAATGCTCTGCAGTGACTTCTTTGAGTTTGTTTGGGGCATACAGCTTGAAGTACTGCTCAACCAACGTATTAAATCTCATATTCTCACCCCATGACTTATTACCCTGAGCATTATGAGCAAACTCAAAGTAAGCTTCAACCGCCATCTTGTCAGCCTTTCCTATAGGCACGTCAATCGGCACTGTAAACGTAATGTACTTTCTAACAGGTTTTCCGTTACCATCAGTACCTGCTGAGGCATTAAACTCGTAGCTTCTGTTGGTCTCATCAACGCTACGTTCCCTGATGCAGGGAGCAATCTTTCGATTTGTTATAGCCATATTATCCCTCCTCACGCATTAGCTGACAGCGAGTTAAGATAATCGCAGAGCTTATCAAAGTTAATGAGGGCTTTATTACCTGAATAAACAGCAGGTATTGTCTTATTCTTAAGCATTGTTCTGATAGCATTCTCAGGCAAAATACCTGTTCTTGCAATCTCTCTTACAGTCATCATTCGTGGAATAGTAGCATTTATGTTCATCGTATATTCCTCCTTATTTCGTATCTCATTTTTCACTATTCCAAAGTTTGATTATATGGCTGTTAACAGCTTCATCGAATGATGTTATGGCTCTTGTTAATGCTTTTTCTTTTGATTTATGTGCTATTTTTTATCATAAGTATAATATTAAATCCTCGGTTTCTTTTTATCACTTCCTTGATTGTTTTATAGTGTAAGTATGTTGTTTCCCTTACATCGAGCATTATATCACAAAGCTTTTAAGACTGCAAATCGGCACCCGTTGATTTCACAGTGTTCACCATTATAAAAAACGAGCGAACCATCTCATTACAACAACGTCTACCTATCAAAAAAGTAGATTTTTTATTGTAATGAAAATGTAATATTCCCATCTCAACCAGTATGACGGAAGTCGACCAGAACCATTATATTTAAGCAAAAACAAACAGGTGTTTATGGTTGAAACAACTTACTTTTTGATACACACAACTTACACAATAACCAATTACTGTATCTGACAACTTACATTTAATATGGACTGTACCGCAGAAACTTACATTTTTTGATATTTCCTGACAAAACACACTTTTAACTATGTATCAACCTAATTAGATGTTTTTCATCTAATTTGAAGCATCCAATTAGTTAAATAATTTGGAAAAAAATTAGTTTTACTTTGTAACGCACGTCCTTATTCCTATTATATCCACCCCATAACCATTTTGTGCTACCTATTATTTTTTCTTTAAAACCCTACGTTTTAACCCCTTTTTTTACTCTAAAAACTATTACTTACCCCGAAATAAGTTGTAGAAAGCCCTTTTTTAGACTACAGAATACACCCGTTAGGAAAATCAGACCTTAGTAACTCAACCCATAAAAAAGCCACTGCTTAGCGGTCAGGTGTCGTGCCTTAGCACCATTTCACACCAGTCCGTAAACAGTGGCAATTTTCAACTTATTATTAAGTTTTATTCCCAACCTTTAAAATCAAGCTGTTCAAAGTTCAAATCTTCACGCCTGATAATAACGTCGTTTGCCTCACGTATAGTGAACCTGAATTTAGCCGGTTCATCACCACAGGCAGGAATCTCATTTTCAACAAGCCAGTTCTGAATACAATACGCCTTTTCGTCTGCAGTTTTCAAAGCAATCTCATTGATGATGGGTAGCACCTCGTTCTCATCGCCCCTTAAAGCAGAATAAACAGCCTCGCAGTATTTGTAAATGACAATGCAGCTCTGATTACTGCTACGGAGTTTTTGCACGATATAGTCAACATTATCCTTTGTTGCTATCAATATCTGCTGTGGAGAAATTTCAAAATCTGCGTATGTATCAGCTTTCGTACCAGTAACCTGAATGTTTCCGTTTTCAACCGCTTTCTGCAAATCATCCATAAACTTTTTCATTTGGAAGCTGTTATCAACTGTCAACGTGAGTCGACTCGTAGGGATATATAGGTCGTATTCAGCATTAACGCCTGTGAACTGCAACCTTGTTTCTGACTCAATACCATTGCAAGGTGAGAAATCGCAAGCTATGTTGACAAGAATATTGCCCATACGTTCTTCCGTAAGCCCACCATTAAATCTGACCGCCACATTTATATGTCGCCAAGATTCAGAACAGAACTGAAAACTCATAAATACATCAATACCATATTTCTCAGCCTGCTTGAGCAAACTTTCTAAATGCTGTCCGTTATGCGTAATGTTTATGACCTCATCATAAGATAAGTCGTGCATGAATTCCATCACGATTAGCATTTTTGAAAGCCAAGAGATATCCTCAAGCTTCATATCCCCATATTTGGTTGTAATGCAATCTTTTTCAAACTTTGTCACGCCTTCAGAAGCAATCAATGCTTTCGCTTCACTTGATAGGTCATATAACCCCTGTCGTACCGACTCAACCACCCTTGTTTTGAAATAATCCTCAGGCTCATAAATGACTATCCTATTGCCCAAGTATCTTTTGTGTGTAAACACATTTACCATAAAATAACCTCCTTGTTAGATTTACCACGTACTATGCCTATGCCGAAATAACAGGCTCAATACTCCTCAGGGAAGAGTATCGTTGTAACACTACGATCCCACTCTGTAATAATGTAGATTTTTTCATTACCAATGTTGTAGAGAGCAAATATACGCTCACCTTCTTTCAATGCGTGCTCATTTTCATCTTTGTCCTCATCGCATAAGTCGCCCCAATCACAACGCTGATATCGTTCAAAAGCATCGAGTACACCAATAGCAAAATCAACGTCCTCTTTTATCTTGCTGTGTACGCCCCTTGTCATCACGAGCTTTCCGAGTTTAAACCCTGCCATAAAAAAATCACCTCCTAAAATAAATTCCATGAGGTATTACTCAAATGCTCCGTTGTATTGATAACCAGTTCAGCAGATGCTCCCATTATCAGCCACAAAATCAAATCACCATTTCCTCCTAAACCCAAACCCAAACCAACCACCACACCTACCAAATTAACCCCGAAGAGCCCTTTAAAAAAATCAATCTCGAGTGTATAGCGTTTTTTTCGTAAATGCATAGCCTCATTTTTTCACAACGAATATATACTTTTTCTCTTGTTCAAAAGTTATTTAAAAATTTCTGCCATATATAAAAAGCGTATTGCTCAGCTTATTCAAAGCTAAACAATACGCCTATGTTCATTATTTTTTTATTTACGTTACACCAAGCCAAGATACTTCTCGAAAAACACAGTAAGCTTTGCAATGATTCCGTTTTTCTTCTCAGCTCTATTGCCACCGCCAAACCTTGATACAGGAGGCATAATCTTGTCTATATCTGTACCTGTTGTGCGAAGCAGTCCGTCACGGAAAGCATTGTCAATAAACTTTCTTGCTTCTTCGTCCTTTAAACGTTCTTCAGTAATTAATGTGCTGATGTCTTTTTCACGTTGCTCCTTAACGAATGTTTTCCAATCATCATCAACGTTTGTATCAGCATTAACACTTGCAATAAATCCGTCGATAAGGTCTTTCTTTGAACGCAATTGAATACTTGCAGTGACTGCCTTTGAAATATCAGCAAGTATCTCTTTATCCTTACAATTGCTCTCGTGATACTTAGCAACAAGCATCAGAATATAATCAATGTTAACTTCAACCTGCTTGATAAGCTCAATCTCAAACTCAATGTCGTCGTTGATGTTTTCTTTCTCTCCTGCAGGTGGTCTTATTGTTTGGTAAATGTCAATGTAAATACTCTGATAGTCCTGCATATCACGTTCAGAAATCTTGTCTGTTGCATCAAAGTCATCAAATGATGATAGAATGTTTCTGATTCTTAATATCGCACCAAAAAGCTTAATAAACGCTTTTTCTTCAGCTTCACCAATAATCTCACTGCCGAGAGGGAACCTTGTTTCCAGCTCGTCAATCAACTCAACGTAGCCAGGGTGATGCATTCCGTCCTCATCGTAGCCGTAGTAATACGCATCAAAGTTTTTAAGAAGCACAATGCCTTCAGCATCTTTGTCGCCAAAGAGCGAAATTGCATCAACCACTTCTTGCTCCAAATCTCTGAAACAAACGATGTTACCATAAGTTTTAACAGAGTTTAAGATTCTGTTCGTTCTTGAAAATGCCTGAATAAGTCCGTGTTGCTTCAAGTTCTTATCAACCCACAAGGTATTAAGAGTTGTAGCATCAAAGCCTGTCAGGAACATATTTACAACGATAAGTAAGTCAATCTCTCGGTTCTTCATCTTCATAGACAAGTCCTTATAATAGTTTTGGAACTTATCACTTGAAGTATCGAAGTTTGTGTTAAAGGTCTTGTTATAATCTGAGATAGCAGAGTCCAAAAAGTCTCGTGAGCTTTGGTCTAAGCTGTCGGTATCAAAACCTTCTTCCAAAAGACCGTCCTCCGGATCGTCCTCGTTTGCAGAGAAACTGAATATCGTTGCAATGTTCAGCTTCTTATGCCTTTCCTCAAGCTGACGTTTAAACTCATTGTAATACTTCATTGCAACAGGGATTGAGCTAACCGCAAATATAGAGTTAAAACCTGCCACTCTCTGACCTTTCAGGGAGTAGAAGCTGTTACGCATTGTCTTTTTCTCAAAGTTTTCAAGAGTGTATTTTACAATCTCCCTGATTCTCTCAGGAGCGGACATAGCCTTTTCAACATCTATCGCACGTACCTGTGAATCTTTTATGTTTTCTTTGGTCTTAACCGTATTCACATAATCAATCCTGAACGGCAGAACATTACCATCATTGATTGCATTAACGATTGTATAGGTGTGCAATTTATCACCAAACGCCTGCGGTGTTGTTTTAAGATTAGGGTTACCGCCTGTGCTTGCATTTACTGCAAATATAGGCGTACCTGTAAACCCAAAGATGTGATATTTCTTAAAATGCTTGATGATAGCCAAGTGCATATCACCAAACTGACTGCGGTGGCATTCGTCAAAGATAAGAACAACGTGCTTTCCGTATATGTCGTGGGTTTTGTTCTTTCTGATAAACACATCCAGCTTCTGAATGGTAGTTATAATGATTCTTGCATTAGAATCTTCAAGCTGTTTTGTAAGAACACTTGTGTTTGTGTTTGAGTTTGCAGCACCCTTTTCAAAGCGGTCATATTCTTTCATTGTCTGATAGTCAAGGTCTTTTCTGTCAACAACAAACAGCACCTTATCAACGTAAGGTAACTGTGATGCGAGCTGTGCCGTCTTAAAGGATGTTAAAGTTTTACCGCTACCTGTGGTATGCCAGATGTAGCCACCTGCATCAAGAGAACCTTCCTTTTTGTAGTTGGAAGATACCTCAATGCGGTTTAGTATTCTTTCTGTTGCCACAATCTGATAAGGTCTCATTACCAAAAGCAAATCTTCCGAGGTAAACACACAGTATTTTGTTAAAATATTCAGTATCGAATGCTTTGCAAAGAATGTCTTTGTAAAGTCCACAAGGTCAGCAATAATCTTGTTGTTGCCGTCAGCCCAGTATGATGTGAACTCAAAGCTGTTGCTTGTTTTCTTGCTTGACTTCTTGGCTGATTCACTCATTTCCTTGATGTGGCTGTTACGTGTAGTGTTGGAATAGTACTTTGTATGCGTACCATTGGATATAACAAATATTTGCACGTATTCATAAAGCCCACTGCCTGCCCAAAAGCTGTCCCTTTGATATCTCTTTATCTGATTAAACGCTTCACGAATTGCAACACCACGTCTTTTAAGCTCAATATGTATTAAAGGCAAACCATTTACAAGAATAGTAACGTCATATCGAGTGTCGTGCTTACCGCTATCCTCGGTGTACTGATTGATTACCTGCATAAAGTTATTATGTATATTCTTCTTATCAATCAGGTAAATGTTCTTGCTTGTTCCGTCATCACGCTTTAATACCTGCACGTGGTCAGTCTGTATCTTTCTTGTCTTTTCCACAATGCCTTCGTTAGCGTTTGTAATGTTATTTTCAAAGAATCTTTTCCATTCACTCTCCGTAAAAGTATAACCATTTAACTTTTCAAGCTGTGTACGAAGATTTGTAACAAGGTCTTTTTCCTCGTGTATTGTAATATACTGATAGCCCTGCTCACCGAGTAACTTTATAAACTCTTTTTCAAGCTCTGCTTCACTCTGATAGCTGTCTGAACGCTTGCCCTCAGGCGTGTATTCAGAAACAACTGTGCTTTCATTCGAAGCCAGCACTATATTAAATTCACTCATATAGCTTTCTCCTTAAATGTTAATAGCTTATCCCGATAGTATTCGTATTGCTTTTGTCTTGCTTCAATCTCAGCTGGTAAACCATCTGAAATATCATTACAAAGCTTATCAAATCTGTCAAGAATGTCAACAATACGCTGTTGCTCTTCAGACGAGGGAACAGGAAGCACAAAGTCATTCAATTGTTGTAAATTCAAGTTTGGTTGTGCAGACCCCTTAATATTACTGCTAATATAATCAATCATATATCTTGATTGTAAAATATAAGCAACATATCTTGTATTTATATTCTGTTTCAATCGAACAATCGCAAGAGCTTGATTTGTATTAGCAGGTAATATTTCTTTAGGGAGTATTACACACTTTCCAATAGTTGCTCCTGCAATTGTAATTAGAATGTCGTTTTCCTTTAATATAGAACGCTTTAATGGCCCGTTATGAGTTTCTTCATCAATATATGACAATTTATCCATATTGATCCTATTACCTTCAAAAGCTTCTGTTTTTACAAAATAAACACCATTTGTTGAGTAAGCTTTTGGTGTAGTACCTTTGGTAATAACTTCACATAAATCTCCTAAACGCATTTGAGGTACGTCATCTCCGAAAGTCAGCAGTTCATCCCTATAATACTCATACTGTTTCTTTCTCGCTGTAAGCTCCGTTGTAAGCTCCGTTGTAAGCTCCGTTGTAAGCTCCGTGAAATTGTCAAGAATCTTAACAATTTCACTCTGTACCTCAAGTGGCGGTACAGGGATTGGAAATTTTGACATAACAGATAAACTTAAATTATTTATGGTAGTACTATTCATAGCAAAATCTAAATGCATACTAAAACTGTTGCCAGTTAAGACGTGATACATATATCTGCTATTCAATGTACTATCGCATCGAACAACAGCCATAAAGCCACCAAAAGTATATTCTATATCTTCGTTGATATATGCAACTTTTCCTACGTGCTCTCTACTTCCGCTACCAGCACATATCAATATATCACCTTTGCGTAACATTTGTTCAGCCTTGACAGGTACTTCCTTTTTTATAAGTTTTACATCATCAAAGTTTAATGTGTTTGTTTCAAGTGTTATATTATTTGCCCTAAGAACTTTCCATACATCAATATCTTCATTTTGAGCTTCTTTAGATTTGTTGTATGTAACACCTCTAACGTATGAACATATATCTTCAAAATATTTATACTCAACGCCTTCAGGGCAAAGCTTTTCAATAAGTTCTTCCAGTCTGCTCATTACTGCACCTCGATTTCTGCAATGATTTTATCAATCTCATCACGAAGTACCTGCTCACGAGCAACAATCTCACTTATTTCACGATTCAGCTCTTTTATATCAATAACTTCTCTTGTGTCCTCCTGTTCAACGTATGTAGAAACAGAAAGGTTATAGTCCTGATTCTTTATCTCATCGTAGGTAACAACCTTTGAAAAATGTTCTTTTTCAGAACGCTCCATATAGCAGTTATAGATTGTATTTATATTTTCCGCTGTCAGTTTGTTTGAGTTTGTAACTTTAACACATTCTTTGGTAGCATCAATAAACAAAACAGAGCTGTCTTGCTTTGACTTCTTCAGCACCATAATGCAGGTAGCAATGGAAGTTCCGTAGAAAAGATTATCAGGAAGCTGAATAATACAGTCAATGTAGTTATTATCAACCAAGTATTTTCGAATCTTTTGCTCAGCACCGCCACGATACATTACTCCGGGGAAACAAACAATTGAAGCTGTTCCGTTAGTTGAAAGCCACGCCAAAGAATGCATAATAAACGCAAGGTCAGCCTTGCTCTTTGGTGCAAGCACGCCAGCAGGAGAAAATCTTGGGTCGTTAATCATAAGAGGATTGGAGTCGCCTTCCCATTTAGTGGAGTATGGCGGATTTGAAACGATTACTTCAAAAGGTTCTTCGTCCCAATGCTGAGGGCTTAAGAGAGTATCCTCGTTTGCTATGTTAAACTTATCAAAGTCGATATCGTGCAGGAACATATTGATTCTGCAAAGGTTGTATGTAGTAAGGTTTATTTCCTGTCCGTAAAAGCCCTGACGAACATTTTCCTTACCGAGTATTTTAGCCGCTTTCAAAAGGAGTGAACCTGAACCGCAAGCAGGGTCATAAACCTTGTTAACTTCTTTCTTGTTACCAAGTGCTATTTTTGTGAGCAGTTCAGAAACCTCCTGAGGTGTATAGTATTCACCGCCTGATTTACCTGCATTTGAGGCATACATACCCATCAGAAACTCATAAGCATCACCGAATGCATCAATGGTATTATCCTTATAGTTGCCAAGCTTCATTGAAGCTACGCCATCCATAAGTTTAACCAGCTTATCGTTTCTCTTTGCTACTGTTGCTCCAAGCTTGTTGCTGTTAACGTCAATGTCGTCAAATAAACCCTTGAAATCATCTTCACTGTCACTGCCCTGAGCAGAAAGTTCAATGTTATTAAAGACCTTTTCAAGTGTTTCGTTCAGGTTTTCGTCATTCTTAGCTTTCTCTCTTACGTTTTCAAAAAGTTCGCTAGGGAGTATGAAGAAACCTTTTGTTGCAACCAAATCTTCTCTTGCACCCTCAGCCTCTTCGTCAGAAAGCTTTGCATAATCAAAGTCAGCATTACCTGCTTCAATCTCACCCTCATTTATATAGTTTCTGAAGTTTTCAGAAATGTAGCGGTAGAAGAGCATACCAAGCACATACTGCTTAAAGTCCCAGCCGTCAACGCTACCTCTTAAATCATTTGCAATGCCCCATATAGTACGGTGCAGTTCTTCACGTTCCTGTTCTTTCTTTGTATCTATCATTTTATATCATCCTCCGTAATGTATTCTATCATTTGAGCTGTCCTATAAACCTCACAGTTCATCTGTCTTGAAAGAGGTATAGCCTTCGTAGTGATAGCTGTGGTCAATGCCTTTCATATAAAGCTCACGGTCGTTTATCTTGTCAGTTAATGCGTTTTTCAAAATGTGCTTGATTTCGATATCCTTGATTGGACTACGCTCCATTGCCATTAAGTAGTCCTCTTTATCAACCAAGCTCCAGTCAATAACTTTTCCAAGCTCTTTCTTTAAGATTAAATCAAGCCAAATGCGTGTTGCTCTGCCGTTTCCTTCTCTGAATGGATGAGCAATGTTCATTTCTACGTATTTTTCTATGATGTCATCAAAGGTTGATTGCTTCATGTTGCTGACGTGTTCCAATGCACTGTCAAGATACATAACAGGAGCAAACCTAAATCCGCCTTTGGCTATATTTACGTCTCTTACCACGCCTGCAAAGTCATATATTTCTTCAAACAGGTATTTGTGTATAAACGCCAGTGAAGAGAATTTACCTGCTTCAAGTCCGTCAAGTAAACCTTTATCGTAAAGTTCCACAGCCTTTTTCTTACTGATTCTTTCTTCTTCACGAGCCAATTCAGCTGAGTCTGTTATGCCAATTTTATTTTCTAACGCCATAATGCAACCTCCTTAGTCCTTAACATATTCGATGATGTCTGCAAAATTGCAGTCAAGTTCTTTACAAATACGACTCAAGACCTTTAAACTGACTTCCTCGTTTTTAGAAAGTCTTGCAAGAGTAGAGGGTGTTAACCCTGCAATTTCTTTCAGGTCTGTTTTTTTCATTTCTTTGTCAACCAATAGATGCCAAAGACCATTGTAACTGTATGCCATACTGATTCCTCCGAAACAATATAATAATCTATTATGTATTATACCACACAATAGGTCTTTTGTCAATATTTTAAGTACATTTTGATGTACTTTTTATTATCTTAAAAGCAAAAAAAATACCGCCAAAGCGATTACACTTTGACGGTATTTTCATAAGGAGTATCTTTCGTCAACAAAATTAACGTATTTTTCCACTAAACAGCATATGAGCAAAGTCCTTTGCAACTTTAGTCGCTTGCCCTGTCGTAATGCCAAAGAAGTATTCATTGTGCACCCCTTCCAGAACAACAACATTGATGTCACTGTGCTTGATATAGTCAAGTGCATGCAACAACTGCATAAATTCACTCCCAAAATCAGCAAAAGAAGAGATAATAAGTGTATCATCGTCGTTAAGCACTGTATTAAGGAACTCAAAGAATGAATCCTCACCATTTCCAGCATAGAGCTTATCAATCTCCACCTGCTCAAACATTGCTTCCTTGTCTTTTCTATCTGCCTCACTCGTAAACGAAAAATAACCTAAAGTTCTCATTTGTTCATAACCTCCATAATATATTTATCTTTCGACAGACAATATTACCCAAATGCTGAAAACTCAGCTCTCAATGTAGTTTTAATGGTATATCAGATGTAGAGAATGCTCAACCACGATTGTAATCGTAATTAACGTAACCTACTTCTGCAACTCGTTCCTTACATTGTCCCAGTTCACCGACTGCCATATACTTGTACGTATCCTTAACGTGTACACACTTCCAACCAAAATTATTACATAAGATTTCATTGTACAGTTCGTTTTCATAAGAGCAGACAAATATTTTAGCTTTTGCTCCTTCAAGGTTTTTCAAAAATGCTATCTGTTCTTCAACCTTACGCATTTCACGTGCTTTGTATATTTTATGACGTTTATTTTTACCACTTAAATGTGTCGGGGGGTATGGTGGGTCTGCAAAAATGAATGTTCTGCTATCTTCTTTGTATTCTTTTATAAGGTCGTTTGCATCTTTTTTCATGACAGTAACACCTTGTAAACGCTGTATCGTATAAATCTTATGCATCAACCGTCTGTGTATTTCAGCAAGTTCTGTACCTTTATGAATGCCACGAAAGGAAGTTCCTTGCCCGTTGTAGGAGAATAAGAAAGTCGCCCAAACCAAAGCACCTGCAAACACATCTTCTTGAAAATCAACAATATTCAAATACGCCTTAGAATAGTCAAAGAAATCTTTCGTGTAAGGAAGCTGATGAAGCATCCTAAGAACTTCCATGCCTTTCTCCTTATCACTGAGAAGACTAACCAAATGCACAAGATCGTTATCGCTATCGTTGTAAATCTCAACAGGGTGACGTGGCTTGTTTAGACCGACACCCCACATACCAGAAAAGGGCTCTATATACGTATCTATATCCTTGTAAGGTATAAAAGGTCGATAGCTAAGAGTATTTCTGTTCTTTCCTCCGGGGTAAGGAGCAATTGTTATAATATCAGGCATTATGTTCGTCCTCCAATCTCTTAAGTGTATAACAACGCACGCCACCCACACGCTCTCCGGGTACACCGACAAAACAACCGTGCTCTACCAGTAGGTGCTTCCAATCTTTATCCTTCGTCACTTTCAGTATGCTGTAATATTTCTTTGATGTTTCTTTGAAAGTTTCAGCGTCAACTGTAACCTTGGACTCGTCAGAACCTTTTGAAATGTCAGAGTAAAATTCCCCATAAACCTTTTTAAATACAGCTGTATCATTTGTTATTTCTCGTGCCAATCTGACATTTTCTTCACAAATATTCAATAAGCAATCCCGTATCCCTTCAACATCAAATGCAAAACCAATTGATTCGTTAGCCCATTTCGCAGTTAGAGTAATGATTCCTATTTTATAGCACAAGGCATTTAATAGTGCATCTTCGCTGTTCGCTACTGCTCTAATAGATTGAACTTCCGACTTCAACAGTTCTTTTAATGATGATACGAGTCTGTTCCTTAGTATATAAGAAACAAAGTCATAAGCAATTTCTCCGTTGTTATCCTGTGACAGCTCCTTTATCATTTCTGCCTGCTCATCACTGTCAAACAGGTCGCCTTGATAAACATCAAGTTCAATCATACGCCTGAATTTACCCTGAAGGGCTGGCTTACCATCAAACAAGATGCTTTTTTCTGCCGATACCATAATACTTGTCGCCCAACTTCCTCGGTCACTAAGCTGTGAATCACGTCTCATACGTCCACGTTCAGTTCCGTTAGCAAGTCGATACACGAATGCATCAAAGTCTTTCTTATCAGCCAAAGAAGTATCATCAATTGCAACAAAAACACCTTTGTTACCAATCAACGACTGCGTTATGTAGTTCTCTGTATCATCAAAATCGAACTCCGTTCTATTTGAAACTTGTGCATACAGGCTTTTAAACAGGTTTTCTGATATGGTCTTTCCGATGCTTGTTTTTCCTACAAGAGCCGTGACAAGATTTTCATTGAGAAGACCGCAAATCGGTGCTGATAAACCAACTGCAAGCAAAACCTGTCGCTTAATGTTACCTGCTGAATAATCATTGATTTTTTTAACAGTATCAAATCTCATTCCCTCAGCCTTCGGTGGTAAGTCGATTGGTTCACGTTCAACGACAAGTCCATTGCAATCCAAGTACTTTGCACCTGCAAACCCAACTAACGCCCCATCCTTATTGTACTGCCAACCAACACCATTCACTTGATGAATGATATCAAGCTCGTTGTACTTGTCTTCTATCTCCGCAAGAATATTACTCAGCATTGGGTAGCTCACAGTGTCCCTAAAATTTCTGAGCTTGTAAACATCCTTATCAAGTCTGCTCATAGGAGTCTGCATAATACCCAGCTTCTCACCTTTGTAATAGAGAGCACAACGCACCTCGTATGTTCCATCCTTCATTTCCACACGAACCGCTTTAATCTCAAAGCCCTGTTCTACCATAATAGTCTTCATATAAAAGACCTCCTAAATAAAGTAATCATTAAAACCAGCAAAGACTCCCCACCAGATTTCAATGTCACCCTATACTACCCAATGGGTCTTTACACAGTACCCGAGTCAAAAATGGGACGTGAGATCATTTTTATTTTATTTACTGCATCACAAATTTTTTATATATGCACGCTTAATCAATGTATCTGCATCTCAAAAACACAAGTGAGCGAATGCCAAATTAGACGGGTCGGTGTTCATATATGAAACGCTTTCAAATCAATGGTTTGATACTTCAAATCAATGTATCTTCGCCTTAAAAATGACTTGAGATATGCATATAAACATCATTTTTGTGCATTATGTTGCAAGCATTTTTAGATGTATCGAATGCAATCTTATTAACTTGTGCAGTATTAACGAATTTCGAGTGCGTTTCATCCATTTTTACCCTGCCCAAATAAACAGTCAAAAATGCATCAAAAAAGCCCTGATAGCACAGGTGACTATCAAGGCTCATTTTGCATAGCATACCATCAGTACACAAGTTTACTCAGTATAAGTCAGTACAGTTTCTCTATACTCTCTCTGCACAGCTTTGTTAAGCTGTGCAGTAGTATATTGGTGGGTACGTACATTTTCAAGCATATTTTATGTTTTAATGTATCCCATCACATAAAAATATTTTTATTTCGTCCTAATGTTCAAGGCTTTGGGAAAATGTCATTTTTGTCATTTCCATCAGTAGATAAAGCATTTTCTTCTGTTTCAACAGCAACAGTTGTGTTTTCATCTGTCAAATCAAGGCTTACAAATTCCATCTCAGGCTTTGACGTTTTATCAACCTGATTGCTCTCAGCCTTCTTTTTCTTATTCTTGCCCTTATTTTTCTTCTTTTCAGAATTACAGCTCTTGATGAAAGCAAGAGTCTCTTCCTTTAATATAACTGCATTTTCGCCGTTCTCATCGGTGTTAATTACCTCTAATATGTCAGAAATAAGCCGTTCTCTTTCTATGATTGTGTTTCCATTTTCCTGATACATGCCACGTGACGGCAGGTATGCAATATCGTCTCTCTTAATATAATATAGAAGAAACTGCATTTCCTTGCTACCAATAGTCTGCTTTCCGTTTTGCATCAATCGGTTGTAGGCATCGTCTAAGATAAGTCGTTCCTCCGCACCTTTGATGACCTCGCTGTTTTTCTTCGGCTCAGTTTCTATTTCCAGAAGTAGAGCCAGTTTCATTTGAGCTTTTCTAAAATCTTTCATAAATCATTTCTCCTTTGTTCATTGATTTACTATTACTACTGCAAAGCTCCTGTGCCTATCGAAGTCAAAATCCGTATGTATTCAATGCCACAAACCACGAACCTGCCACAAAACATTATCAAACACTATTAAACGATACCCTCAGTTACCGCACACTGTATTAAATAAGTATTTACAAAATTCAACGATGTCGCACCTTAGTCAATGTAATAGAACACTATGTAATGTTCATCAAAGAACTCAAAGAGATAATTATTTTATCTACTACAAACCCCAGAAACACAAGGTTTCTGGGGTTTTCTTTTGCCATTTGTCGCAAATATTTATTACCAAAAAAAACTATTTAGATTTTTTTCTAAATAGGTCTTGACTTTATGATTTACATATGCTATAATCTATTTAGAAATATTTCTAAATACTATACGAGGAGCGTGATGCGAATGGGGATGAACGAAACACTAAAGGCTATATCTGATCCTGTGAGACGTGATATATTGCAAATGCTCAAAGGTGGGAAAAAGTCTGCTGGAGAAATTGGGGAACATTTTAATTTAACAGGGGCAACAGTTTCATATCACTTGGCAAAACTAAAGAATGCAGACCTTATCACAGAACAAAGGTATAAAAACTTTATTTATTATGAATTAAACACTTCGGTCTTTGAAGAAGTGCTAACCTGGATTTACACGTTAGGAGGGAACAAGTAATGAAATTTATAAAATGGAAAATCCTTATTATAACTTGTATTGTTTGTCTTTTGCCTATTTTTTTAGGGATTGCTTTATGGGATAATTTACCTGACACAATGGCGATTCATTTCAACATTAATAATGAACCTGATAACTTTGCATCAAAAGGATTTGTGGTTTTTGGACTTCCGATTTTAATGATACTTTTACAGATATTCTCCTGTTTTGTAAACGACATTAATGCTCATAAGCACGGCGAACGCAAGAAGTTTGAAAGAGCAACTAAGTGGATTATCCCGATTATGACAGTTATCTTACAGATAATAACTTTAGGATATGGACTTGGTTGGAATATAGATATAAGAAAATGTGTGACATTGATTGTAGGGGGTATTTTTCTTGTAATAGGTAATTATCTGCCAAAGTTTGATTATATAAAAAATTACGATATTGATACTGAAAAAGCAAGAAAGATAAACAGATTTATAGGATTTGAAACTGTTGTTATGGGAGCTTTGGGTATTATAAGCATATTTTTACCGCCAATTTCTACGGTTATCTGGTTGCTTTTATTGATACCCTATGCTGTTATAAGTGCTATATATGGAATTAAAGTTGGATAGAAGATGGTGTTTATTACTTTCTGAATATATTAGATTTATTATTTAAACATTGACTATATTGCGAAAAAGTAGTATAATAATCAAGAGATACAAACAAAAAAGGAGAAAATCAATGAGCATACTTAATGCAGAAAATATAACACACAGCTTCGGAGGAAGGCAGATTCTTGAGGATGCAAGCTTCAGACTTTTAAAAGGCGAGCATATAGGTCTTATCGGTGCAAATGGTGAGGGGAAATCTACATTTTTAAATATCATAACGGGAGAGCTTCAGCCTGACAGTGGAACTGTTGAGTGGTGCCGGCATATAACCTATGGATATCTTGACCAGTATTCGACTCTTGAAAAGGGTAAAACAATCATGGATGTTCTAAGAGATGCTTTTTCACATCTGAACAATCTTGAAGCCGAAATGATAAGTATGTATGATAAAATGGCAGAAGCATCAGAGGATGAAATAAATCAGATGATGGAGGAAGTTGGGGAGATTCAGGAAATCCTTGATTCATCGGGTTATTATACTATTGATACAAAGATTTCGGAATACGCAAACGGATTGGGACTTGGCGAAATCGGACTTGATAAGGACGTTTCGGAGCTTAGTGGCGGTCAGAGGGCAAAGGTGCTGTTAACTAAGGTTCTGCTTGAGAATCCTATGATTTTAATTCTTGACGAGCCTACGAACTTCCTAGACGAAAATCACATAAACTGGCTGACTGACTTTTTGCAGAATTACGAAAATGCGTTTATTCTTGTGTCTCACGATATTCCGTTCCTTACAAAGGTGACGAATGTTATATATCATCTTGAAAATACTATCCTTACACGCTACAAGGGTACATATGATGACTTTTTAAGAATGTATGACCTGAAAAAACAGCAGGTTGAGCAGGCATATAAAAAACAGCAGAAGAAGATTGCTGACCTTGAGGAATTTGTGGCAAAGAACAAGGCAAGAGCGGCAACTGCAACTCTTGCAAGGTCACGTCAGAAGGAGCTTGACAAGATGGACAGAATCAGTCTTACTCCGGACAAGGTTAAGCCAACATTTGTGTTCCGTTCCGACAGAGCACCGGGTAAGGTTGTAATCTCTGCAAAGGATTTGATTATCGGCTACGATTCGCCATTGACAAAGAAAATAAATATTGAAATTGAAAGAAATAAAAAAATCGCCATAAAGGGCGTAAACGGTCTTGGAAAATCAACTTTATTGAAAACACTTTTGAAAATCATTCAGCCTATTGAGGGTAAAATCGAGCATGACCAGTTTATAAATGTCGGATATTTTGAGCAGGAGGAAAGTGCATCAGATAAGACAGCACTTGAAGAATTCTGGGACGAGTTCCCGTCGCTGACAAATGCGGAGGCACGTGCGGCACTTGCAAAGTGCGGTCTGACAACCGAGCATATAACAACACAGATGCGTGTGTTATCGGGTGGCGAAAACGCAAAGGTAAGACTTTGCAAAATTATGCAGAATCCTGCAAATGTGCTTGTGCTTGACGAGCCTACAAACCACCTTGACATTGATGCCAAGGCGGAGCTTGCAAAGGCAATTAAGGAATTTAAGGGTACAGTATTGCTCGTATGCCATGAAAGCGAATTTTATACCGAGGTCGTTGACGAGGTATGGGACGTTTCTGACTGGAGCACAAAAATAGTATAATATATGGAGTACGGACATCAGGTTTTCTTTTTAAGCGATTGCTTGGGAGTTGTTCCGTACTCTTTTAAATATGCCCTGTAAAAAGAAGAATAATTTTCAAACCCGGCAAGAGTTGCAGCTTCACTGATGTTCATATCATCATCAATAAGCTCGCGGACTCTTGTTATTCTTTTATGTGTTATGTAGTTGTGAACCGTATGGCCTGTAGCTTTTTTGAAGCTTCTGCAAAGGTGATATTTTGAAACATAAAAGTAATGAGACAGCTCCTCAAGTGATATTTCCTCGGTGTAGTGGTTGTTTATGTATGCAATAACCTGTTCGAGCGTCTTTTCTGAAGCATCAGCAGTTGAAAATGAGGTTGTATTGTTTATTAAATAAAGCAGTTCAACAAGCGTTGAATTGACTATAGGTGTATAGTGAATACTAAAATTATCAGAATATTTTTTTAATCGCAGAAAAGTATCGTAAATGCCGCTTTTGCGTACTATGTCTGCACTTATTTTGTTTCCGAGCTTTGAATTGTAGTCTATAAATTGCTGTTCATATTCGGTACAGTTCATTTCTTTAAAAAAATCAGGGTGTATGTTTATAACAAAGCGTGAATATTTTGCGTTGCTTTTATGAAAAACCCTGTGCATCTGATGACGGCGTATGATTATTATATCATACGGCTCAAGCGTATAGGTGTTTCCCTCAACAATATAATTTGCATCACCCTCAATAAACATATATATTTCATATTGGTCGTGGTTGTGGAGCTTAAAGCTCTCATCATACAGCTTTGTTTGTGTTGAAATGCTCATTGAATAAGTATGTCTGTTCATGATAGTATCACCTCAGATTTATTCTAACATATAAGAGCAATTTTTGCAATATATAAAGCAATTTTTTTATAGTAATTTTTAATATTTTGTGCTAAACTGTAGGTAAATAATGCATTTTTTGCATATAGAAAAGGAGAAATGACTATGAATTACAAAATAAGCGGATTTTCAGATGAAATTGCGGCTGATATAAATACGCAGTTTGAGGTTTTGAATAAGCTTGGAATCGGATATTTTGAGCCTAGAGGTGTAGACGGCAAGAATATTTCTGAGCTTAATGATG
Organism: Candidatus Ornithomonoglobus sp.; assembly: GCA_045537455.1. GTDB lineage: Bacteria > Bacillota > Clostridia > UBA1381 > UBA1381 > Ornithomonoglobus_A. Next base: position 35,985 of record JAZSPM010000057.1, read on the forward strand.
ATGAGGTTACAGCTTTAAAGGCGAAGATGGACGAGTGTGGAATAAAGGTTTCGTCAATCGGCTCACCAATCGGAAAGATTAAGATAAGCGATGATTTTGAAGCTCATTTTGAGGTATTCAAAAGAGTGGTAAAAACAGCAAAAATGCTTGATACAAAATACATAAGAATATTCAGCTTCTATAACGATAAAGACGAATGGACAGAGGATGACAGAGCTGATGTTATAGCAAAGCTAAAGAGAATGGTTGATTATGCAAAGGAAGAAGGTGTTATTCTTCTGCATGAGAACGAAAAGGATATTTACGGAGAAATGGCAGACGGATGTGTTGACCTTATGAAAAATCTTGCCTGCGATAATTTCAGAGCTGTATTTGACTTTGCGAATTTTGTTCAGGCGGGTCAGGATACAAAAGAAGCGTATGCAATGTTAAAGGATTATATTGAATATATACATATTAAAGACGCAATCGGTGAAAGAGTTGTTCCGGCAGGTAAGGGTGAAGGAAATATTGAATATATCTTAGGTGATATTTTTAAGAACGGATATAATGGATTTTTGAGCTTAGAGCCACATCTTGGTAGCTTTGAAGGTCTTGCAAATCTTGAACTTGACGATAAGATGGAAAAGCTTCCAAAGGGCGGCGAGGGTACATTTACTCTTGCACACAATGAACTATGTGAAATATTAAAAACATTATAAAAAGAAAGGATTGAAGAAAAATGAAAAAAGTAAAAGTAGGAATTGTCGGTTTCGGTAACATGGGTACAGGTCATGCAATGAACCTTACAAACGGAAAGGTGCCTAACATGGAGCTTGTTGCAATCTGTGATATTTCAGAGCCGAGAAGAAAGGCAATCGAAGAAATGTATCCTGATGTAGCAGTATTTGAAACTGCGGAGGATATGTATAAGAGCGGACTTTGCGAGGCTGTTGTTATAGCTGTTCCACACTATGACCATCCGCCTCTTGCAATCAAGGCATTAGAATATGATTTGAATGTTCTTATAGAAAAGCCTGCAGGAGTATATACAAAGCAGGTGCTTGAAATGAACGAAGCTGCTGCAAAGTCAGATAAGGTTTTCGGAATCATGTACAATCAGAGAACAAACCCTGTTTATCAAAAGTTAAGACAAATGATACAGAGAGGCGATCTGGGACATATCAAGAGAATTACATGGATAATCACAGACTGGTACAGACCTCAGGCGTATCACGACAGCAGTACATGGCGTTCAACATGGAAAACAGAGGGCGGCGGTGCATTAATTAATCAGAATCCGCATCAGCTTGACTTGTGGCAGTGGCTTTTCGGAATGCCTGACAAAATATTTGCAAAGGTATCCTTCGGTAAGTATTACGACATCGAGGTTGAGGACGACGTTATGGCATTCTTTGAATATGATAACGGTACAACAGGTGAGTACATAACATCAACAGGTGAAGCTCCGGGTACAAACAGACTTGAAATTGCCTGTGATATGGGTAAGGTTGTAATCGAAAATAACAAGCTTATATTCAAAAGAAACGTAATTTCGGAAAGAGAGCATAACAAGGTAAATACAACACCGTTCGGAACACCGGAGTGCTGGGACTGCGAAATTCCTGTTGATTTCTCAGGCGGAGAACAGCACAAGGGCATCTTAAAGAACTTTGCTTCAGCAATATTAAACGGTACTGAGCTTCTTGCAAAGGGTGAAGAGGGTGTTAACGGTCTTACAATTTCGAACGCTATTCATCTTAGCGGCTGGACAGGTGAGACTGTAGATGTTAAGAACTTCCCTCACGAAAGATTCTACGAATTACTTCAGGATAAGATTAAGAAGTCAACTGTTGTTAAGAAGGATCAGCAGATTATAGCAGATACGTCAAATAGTTATTAATCTAAAAGGGAAATAGCTATATTGAGTTTTTATAAAAGGAGCAATAAAAATGGATAAGAGAATAGGAGCGCAGTATTACACAATAAGAGATTTCTGTCAGACTCTTGAAGATTTTGATGAGTCATGCAGAAGAGTAAAGGAAATTGGTTATAAATTAGTTCAGCTTTCAGGAATTGGTGATTTTGAAGGCAAGGACGTCAAGGCAATTCTTGATAAATACGGCTTACAGGCAGTATGTACTCACAGAGCATCGCAAAATTATCTTGAAAATCTGGACAGAGAAATTGAATTCCACAAGACTATAGGCTGTAAGGTTTGCGGCTTGGGTGCAATGCCGGGCTTTAATGCAAAGATGGAAACAATCGAAGAATTTGCAAAGAATTTTAAGCCTGTAATAAAGAAGCTTGCTGAAAATGATTTGCTTTTTGCATATCACAACCATGCATTTGAATTTGAAAAGATAGACGGCAAATATGTTTTTGATATAATCACAGACAGCATTGCGGCAGACAATTTCAGATTTATTCTTGATGCGTACTGGTTATCATATGCGGGTGTAAATCCTGCAAAGTTCATAAGAGAGCGTAAGGGCAGAATTGCGTGTGTTCACTTAAAGGATTTGAAGATAGTAGATAACACACCGGCAATTTGTGAAGTTGGCGTAGGTAATATTGATTGGGATGACGTTATTGCAGCTTGCGAAGAAGCAGAGGTGGAATATGCTCTTGTTGAGCAGGATACCTGCGACGGAAATCCATTTGATTCATTAAAGATAAGCTATGATTATCTTTCAAAAAAAGGATTTAATTAAGAAAGGAAATAACTGAAATGAAGATGACATTCAGATGGTACGGTGATGATGACCCCGTAACCTTGGATAAAATCAGACAAATCCCGTGTATGACGGGAGTTGTTACTGCTGTTTATTCAGTTCCTGTAGGTGAAGTATGGCCTCAGGAGGAAATTGACAGAATGAAAGCAGAAGTAAATGCCAAGGGCCTTGAGATGGAGGTTATCGAAAGCGTTCCCGTACATGAGGATATAAAGCTAAAGAGAGGAAACTATCAGCTTTATATTGATAACTATAAGGAAAATATCCGCAGACTTGCAAAGGCAGGAGTAAAGTGCATATGCTATAACTTTATGCCGGTGTTTGACTGGACACGTTCAAGACTTGACCAGCCATTACCTGACGGTTCAAATGCCCTTGTTTATTACAAAGAGGACGTTGACAAAATGGACCCGACAAAGATGACTCTTCCGGGCTGGGATGCATCATATTCGCCTGATGAAATAAGCGGTCTTGTACAGAGCTATAAGGAGCTTGGCGAAGAAGGTCTTTGGGATAACCTGAAATATTTTATAGAGGAAATAATGCCCGTTGCGGTTGAGTGCGACGTTAATATGGCGATACATCCGGATGATCCGCCCTGGTCAATTTTCGGAATACCAAGAATAATCACAAACGAAAAGAACATTGACCGCTTCCTTGCACTTTATGATGATGTGCATCACGGATTGACACTTTGCAGCGGAAGTCTTGGCTGTGCAAAGTTTAATGATTATACTGCAATGGTAAGAAAATACGGAGCAATGGGACGTATCCATTTTGCTCATGTAAGAAATATCAAAATACTTGACGACGGTTCATTTGAAGAAAGCGGACACTTGTCAGAGTGCGGCTCACTTGATGTTGTTGAAATTTTAAAGGCTTATTATGATACAGGCTTCAAGGGCTATCTTCGTCCTGACCACGGCAGAATGATATGGGGCGAAACAGGTAAGCCGGGCTATGGCTTATATGACAGAGCTTTAGGGGCGATGTATATGGCAGGAATCTGGGAAACTCTAAAAAAGTCTGAATAAATTTCCGTATCTCACTACCAAATCCCACAGGGTAGTATACGCATACGGCTCCTGTGTGATTTGATAGCAATCTGCAAAAATTTCTTGCAGACTTTAAACTTATAAAATATTAAGAAAGGAATAAAATATGAAATTACCATTCGATATTGATTTAAAAAATAAAGTCGCAGTTGTAACAGGTGGCGGCGGAATCCTTTGCAGCAGCTTTGCAGCGGCAATAGCGGCTTGCGGTGCAAAGGTTGCAATTCTTGATTTAAACGAAGAAGCGGCAAAAAAGGTTGCTGACGGAATAATCGCTGACGGCGGTGTGGCAATGGGTATCGGCACAAACGTGCTTGATAAGCAGAGCCTTGAAAAAGCAAAGAAGCTTATAAACGAAAAATTCGGAACAGTAGATATTCTTTTAAACGGTGCAGGAGGAAACAATCCTAAGGGAAGCACAACAAAGGATTACTTTGACCCTGCTGATGAAGCTCTTGAGGATGTTAAAACCTTCTTCGATCTTGACCCTGACGGAATATCATTTGTATTTAATTTAAACTTTTTGGGAACACTTCTTCCGACTCAGGTGTTTGCACATGATTTAATAGGCAAAAAGGATGCTTCAATTATAAATGTTTCATCAATGAATGCATTCACGCCGTTAACAAGAATCCCTGCTTACAGTGGTGCAAAGGCGGCTGTATCAAACTTTACACAGTGGCTTGCAGTGCATTTTTCAAAGGTTGGGATAAGAGTAAATGCAATAGCTCCGGGATTTTTCCTGACAAACCAGAACAGAGCTCTTTTGATGAATGATGACGGAAGCTATACCGAGCGTTCAAAGAAGATTTTATCACAGACTCCTATGGGCAGATTCGGTGATAAGGAGGAGCTTATCGGAACACTTCTGTGGTTATTGTGCCACGATGCTTCAAGCTTCGTAAACGGCGTAGTAGTACCGGTAGACGGAGGATTTTCAGCATATAGCGGAGTATAAAAATAAGGTGCAGAATTTTTCTGCACCTTATTTTTTTACATATCATCTAACATCTTTAGCATATTTTCACTAATTGAGCGAACACGTGATTTATAGCTTTCTATCTGAGATTTAACAGACAGCATTTCCTGATGCTTTTTCAAATGCTCCTCATCTATCTGCTTTGAGAGTCGGGAAGCATCAAGCTTTGCTTTTGCAATAATTCCCTGAGCCTCAACTGTGGCATTCTGACGAAGCTCATCTGCTGACTGCTTGGCAACGTCAAGCGACTGACGCATAGTTACTTCCATCAGCTTGTATCTTTCAACTGCTTCTGTAAGTAATCCGATTTTATCCTTTAAAGCTTGATTTTCTTTGCAAATAATTTCGTAATCTCTTATTACTTCATCAAGAAAGTCATCAACCTCGTTGCAGTCATATCCTTTTATTTTCTTTTCAAATTCTTTGTTCTGAATATCTACAGGACGAAGCATAACAAAATCCTCCTTATTTTATATATATTTCTTCACTGAAATGTGTATCCTTCCTGAACGTGTTTTTCCGTCCTCGGCTTCAAGAATAAATCTTCCAAAGCCCTGTATGGACAGCAAATCTCCTTCTTTAATCGGCTTTGAGGTGTCGGTTATAAGCCTGTGATTAACACGTACACGCTCAGAGGTAACAAGCTTTGAAGCTCCGCTTCTTGCAAGACCTGTAACAGCCCCTACAACTGCATCGGCTCTTAATGAGGCACATACAGCATTTATCTGTGCGAATCTGCGTTTTGGATTTAATTCTTGTACGTTATCCAAAATAACAACCTTAACACCCTGATTACCTATTTTTGATATATTGCCTGCAATATATTCTGCAATATCTTCCATAACGGCAGCATATGCAAAACCGTCCTCGTCAATTATAATATCGCCTGTTTTGGAACGGTCTATTCCAAGTGACAGAATTGTACCGAGATAATCCCTGTGAGTAAGCTCGCGGTTATATCCGCCGCTTATTTTTAAAATTGAAATCGGAAAAAGACCTTCCTCAGCCTCTGTCCATTCGGGGAAAACTCCCAGAATTTTTCTTTCGCTATCCGGAAAGCCTCCGAAAAATTTTACGTTATAGCCGTATGGCATATGAAAATTATCTTCTATATATGCCGCCTCGCCGCCGTCTAAAAACTGTGAGAACCTCGGCATGGCATATTTATCGCATAATGTGAACAGGTCCTCTGTTTTTGCTATGAGAAGTCCGTCCTTATCTGTCATTTCAAATCAAATGTGTTTCTTGTATGTTCCTTAATGTTATCGCCTGAAATATCAATATGTCTTGGAGCTGCAATAAATATTCCTGTATTTATTTTACGGATATTTCCTCTAAGACCGTAAACCGTTCCTGAAACAAAGTCAACTACTCTTAATGCTTCTTCTGAATCTCTCATTCCTGTAACATCAAAAACAACCACCTGATCACGCATAAGAACCTCTGAAGCCTTTCTTGCTTCGTCAAATGTAGATGGCTTTATAATCTGAACGTTTGCGTCTTCGTTACGTGATGTTATAGGAACAACCTTTGAATTTGAAACAGGTCTTGTAAATCTTCTCTTTTTAGTGTCTTCCTCTTCTTCTATTTCATCAATAAGGTTTTCATCTTCAAAATCTTCATAATCGCCGTCAAATCCCATAAAGTTTTTTACGGTGTTCAGTAATCCCATTAGTTTATCTCCTCTCATTTATATTGTTATTTCATATGAGCGTTTTCCGAATATTGCACTGCCTATTCTTACCATGTTAGACCCGCATTCGATTGCGGCCTCGTAATCACCGCTCATACCCATAGATAAGTATTCCATATTAACATTATCATATTTTTTGCCCTTAATGTCAATAAAAAGTTTGTGCATGTTATCAAAATGTAAGTTATTCTTAATATTTTCGTCAATTTTAGGGGCGACAGTCATCAGCCCTCTGACGTGAATATTTTTAAGTTCACCTGCATGAACAAGCATATCATGAAGCTCATCAGGGGAAATGCCGGATTTTGATTCCTCGCCACTAATATTAACTTCAATAAGTATGTCCATTATTATGCCGTGCTTTTGTGCCTGTTTGTCAATTTCATCCATAAGCTTTATGCTGTCAACGGAATGGATAAGGCATACCTTGTCTATAATATACTTTATTTTATTTGTTTGCAGATGCCCTATCATGTGCCAGCTGACAGGTTGAACATCGCTGAATTTATCACGTATATCCTGAGGCTTGTTTTCACCTATATCGGTTACTCCGCAGCTGATAGCTTCATTTATCATGTCTGTGCCGTGAGTTTTTGTAACGGCTATAAGCGTTATGTCTTCACGTCTGCGTCCACTTTTTTCTGCTGCTACAGTAATACGGCGTTCGACTTCAGCAAGACGCTGTTTTATGTTTTCCATATTAGTTCTCCTATATGAGTTCTTAAAGCATTTCGTGATTAGCTGACAATCTGTTTTTATCACGCAGCGTAGTGATAGATTGTCAGATAAGTATGAAATGCTTTAAGAATTTTATCTTTCTCCTGTAACAATACGTTCCATATTATTTAGTTTATTGGATGCATCGTCTGTGGACTGAATTATTACAAATCCGCTTTCTGTATCCGTATACAAAATCTCACAGTGGCAGTCAAATTCTCTTGTGCCTGACATTGCTTTAACGTATTTGTATCCGTTGTCATCGCTGCGGATGGCGTGAACAGGAACCTTATATCCCGAATAGCTTTCAAAAATCATATCCATGTCTGCTTTTCTGTACGCAAAAGCACCTTCAAAATAGACAGGACATTTTACGATGACTAGCTTTTTTCCGTTTTCCTCTGTTTCGTTAATGCGGAAAATATTGCCTTTAACTTCTTCTCCTGCGATTGACCTGAATCGAAGAGTTACTTCTTCTCCGATTTCGTGCTTTTCAGCCTCGCTTACAGGAACGGCAAGTGCCGCATACCATATATGATTATTTACTATCTTGCAGACTGCACCGTTAGCAGAAACATTTTTGTCTTCAAGCTTTACAGGATCAGCATTGCCGAGGCTTTCCATATAGCTGATAGTATAATTTTCTATGTTACCGGGATTCAGAGCTTCTTCAAAACCGTCAATATAAGTTGTAAAAACTCCAGCATTGTCGGTAGTGATTTCTTTTTTACCTGTGCTTATACGGTTTTCGACAGCTTCTTTTTCAAGGATAAGACTTTGCAGTATATCCTCGTTGCTGATTTCAATTCCGTTTCTGAGGTTGTTTAAATCTTCCTTGTAATCAGAAATTTTTAAAATATCGTTATCCTCAGCCGTAGGTGCAATATCATTGATTATTGCAGCTATTTTACTCTCGATGTCTGTTCCGTCTGAGTGATAAATTGATGATTCAGACAGCTTTTCACGGCGATGATTTATTTTTTTGTCAATGGTTCTCAATTCCTTTAAATTTTCATCACTGATGACACCGCTGAAAACTGTGCTTATCAGCGCATCCTTTGCGACTCTGTCACCCTCTTCAGCATGATGATAAAGAGTGCCGTCAATTTCAGAATAATACACTCTTTCGTCACGTATAATTGTTGCAGACATATCGTTTATTAGATATTCCATTGTGTCTGCAACTAAGTCTGTAGAGTTAAGCGGTGAGGTTATATAATGTATGCTCCATATGGTGCAGGCTAATGCTATTGCAATGAATATCCCCAAAAATACCTTTTTCATTTAGCTTATCCTTTTCTTAAGATAAAGTATGGCAGAAGCGGCATCGTAGCGTTTGCCCAAAATATCCATTTTGCTTTTTGCAAAATCGGAGCCGTCTTTTTCAAGAATGTCTGCCAGTATGCAGATAACTGCTTTGTCGTCAAGCTCAGACTGCCTGACAGCAGTTATTAATTCTGCAAATTTATTTTCCCCATAAGCGGGGCTGATTTCCTTTTGTATAAGATACGCAGCCATAACTTCCTTGATGAGCGTATCAAATTCCACCACACGCAGAGTCGGTATTCCAAATGCTTTTGCGGCATATTGAATCCCGTCTGCAAATTTTTTGCCAAAGCGTGAATACACGCTTGTGTATTCGTTAATGTCAAAATAACATTCATTTCCGAAAAGCTTTCCGAATGTACGCAGACAGTCAAGATAGCCTTCGGCTATGCTGTTTTTGATTCCGTCTGTGTTAAAATCCATTGTCCCTGTACGGGGCTGCCGACATTCAATAGGTATTATGTTACAGCCTGATGTGTTAAAATCACGGTATACCCCGATTCCCTTTACATCGACTGTTATAATGTCGGTAATACCTTGCTTTATAAGGATGTCAACAGGCATATTATCGAGCATCCCGCCGTCAATAAACTTTTCACTGCCAATTTCACGAAGCTTAAAGCCGGGCAGACACGCTGATGCCATCAGATACTGAACAAGACTGCCACTTGGGATTTCGTTTTTTGTTATTGTAACAAGCTTTTTTTCAGTAACTGAGTATGTTGTAAGCCCGAAATCAATGCTTGAGCGTCTGAAGGCTTCTTCATCAATGATGCTGTTAAGCAGTTTTTCTAGCGGCTTCATATCAAGTCCTGCGTTTTTGTAGCTTATTGCGGCAAGCTTTATAATATTTTTTATTCCGAATAAGTTTTTTTCGGATTCAAGCTCAGGAGGCAGTGTGACTATGTCGCTAAGAGCAATATCCTCCCATAGCTTTTCGGCAGTTTCAAGCATACCCTGTACAAATAAAGCTCCGTTTATTGCACCTATTGATGTACCTGATACGGCACATATATCAATATTCATTTCATTAAGAGCCTTCCATACTCCTATATGATATGCACCGCGGACTCCACCACCCGCAAAAACAAGCCCAAAAGCCATATTTATATCCTCCTGTGAAGATTATAAAATCGGATGACCTTCCATATCGAACAGAGGAAGCTTTTCAAGGAAGATTATATCGTCTCTCTCAGCGGCGTCTCCCTCGGCAAGTACAGCCATGCATCCGGCAATGTTGCCACCACACAGTGTAACAAGCTTTTCAAGTGCTAACAGGGATTCTCCTGTGCTTATAACGTCATCTAGAATAAGAACCTTTTTGTCCTTCATTTTGTCTGCATCGCTTGAACCAAGACAAAGCTTTTGTGTTCCGGCTGTAGTGATTGAGTCAACCTCGGTTGACACGATACCGCTCATGTAAAGCTTTGGTGATTTTCGTGCGACTATGTAATCCTTTCCGGTTATTCTTGCAAACTCATGTGCAAGCGGAATACCCTTTGATTCAGCTGTAATAAGAACGTCAAAATCAGGTGCTTTTTTTGCAAGTGCTTTTGCACTTTCAACTGTTATTTCAACATCACCGAACATAATAAACGCCGCAATCTGAAGCTTGTCGTTTATAGGGAACATTGGAAGCTCTCGTTCTTTGCCGGCGATTGTCATTTTATAATGCTGCTGCATAGAATTATCTCCTTTAATTTACATTATTACATATATATTATAGTATATATATTCAAAACTGTCAATGGAAAAGTGACGTAAAATTTTTAATTTTTTTGTAAACTTTATTTATTTTTATCTCTTATATATTTATTTATCCTTAAAATTAATAAAAAATTATTGAAATTATCGAATATATATGATATAATATTAGAGATGTCTTGTAAAAAAGTCACTATTGCGACTGTCGTTCGCATAGCTCACTCCTATAAGTAGACTTTTTTGTAATATAGGAAAAATTTAAAGAGGTGTTTTCATGAAGGAAACTCATGCTGCAGGTCTGAAGGAATTTTTTATTTCTGTTGTGTGGGCTGCGATACTGTTTGTTATGGGCGGTTCGACAAGCTATGCACTGCCTGTTTTTAAGGTTATAAGCGGAATAGGTACTTTTCTGCTTTTCTGTGTGTTTGCGTTTTTTGTGCTTACACGTTACAGTGCAGTTTTTACGTATTCTCTTAATGAAAATACTCTGCGTGTTAACAGGCAGATAGGGCATAGAAATAAAGAGGTTGAGATAAGAGTGGGGAAGATAAAAAGTATTTCTGCTGTAGACCCTCAAATTAAGCCCACGTATAGAATGAGGAAATATATATTAAGAAATAAACGTGACTGTTATATAACATTTGAAAATAAAGGGAAAACGGAGTGTCTTCTGTTTTGCCCGTCAGACGATATGCTTAAAAAAATAAAGAAAGCGAGTAAAAAGGACGGTAAGAATTTATGATAAAAATAGTAGGGGTAAGATTCAAGACTGCGGGTAAGTCGTATTATTTTAATCCTATGAACTTTGACTTACACGCAGGTGATAAGGTGATAGTTGAAACAAGCAGAGGTATTGAGCTTGGAACGGCTGTTTCCGGGATAAGAGAAATAGACGAATCAGAGCTGCATTCAGAGCTGAAAAATGTTGTAAGAATTGCAACTCCTGAGGATATTGCACACCACGAAGAAAATACGCGTCTTGAAAAAGAAGCGTTTGATATATGTCTTGAAAAAATAAAGGCTCATAATTTGGATATGAAGCTTGTTGAGGTTGAATATACCTTTGACGGAAGCAAGATATTGTTCTATTTTACAGCTGACGGACGTGTGGACTTCCGTGAGCTTGTAAAGGATCTGGCAATGGTGTTCCACACCAGAATTGAATTAAGACAAATCGGAGTAAGAGATGAATCAAAAACTCTTGGTTCAGTAGGTGTGTGTGGAAGAAGCCTGTGCTGTGCACAGTGGCTTGAAGAATTTGTTCCCGTATCAATTAAAATGGCAAAGGAACAGGGACTTTCGCTAAACCCTACAAAGATAAGCGGTGCCTGCGGCAGACTGATGTGCTGTCTTAAGTATGAGCAGGATGTATACGAGGAGCTTATAAGAGAAATGCCAAAGCCTGAACAGAAAATCGAGACTCCCGACGGAATCGGAACGGTTGTATCGGTAAGTCTATTGAGAGGTATTGTTAAGGCAACAATCGAAAATGATACAGAAAAAACTCTTAAAGATTATTCTGTTGATGAGATAACAGTTCTGAATCAGCCGAAGTCCAAATCAAAGGAAGAAGCAGAAATTGAGAGCTTTGATGAATTATTATAATTTAATTTTAAAAAACTATTGAAGAAATTAAAAAAGTATGATACAATATAAAGAAGGAATGCTTAATGGCGTTTTTCATTAATATAAGGAGGTGTTTGGAATGGCATATAAAATCACAGAGGATTGCATCAGCTGCGGAGCTTGTGCTGCTGAATGTCCTGTAAGTGCAATAAGCGAAGGCGATACACAGTATGTTATCGACGCTGATACTTGCATTGAGTGTGGAGCTTGTGCAGGAGTTTGTCCTGTAGGCGCGCCTGTAGAAGACTAATAATTAAAGACATCACAGGTTTTTTGTGGTGTCTTTTTGCGTTTATTATAAAATAAAACAATCGGAGGAAGGTATGAAAAGAATACTTGGATTAATTTTGCTGATATTTATGCTGTCAGCTCTTGCAGGGTGTAGTTCTTCAACAGAGGTAGTGCTTGATGAACAGCCACGTCTGCAGCCCACAAATTCGTCTACATGGTCAGTGTTCGTTTATATGAGTAATAAAGACAGCGAAAAGGCAAAAAGTGTAATGGAGGAGCTTTGCAAAACTGATTATCCTTCAAATGTAAACGTTGTAATAGAAACATCAGGTAAGGATGATATATACTTACAGCGTCTTGTTCCACAGAAGGGTTCGCTTTTCCTGAAGGATCAGGAGCCGCTTGCAAGCATGGGACAATATGAAACATTACAGAGCTATCTTTCATGGGGAATGCAGAATTATCCTGCAGACAACTACATGCTGTTGCTTGTCGGAGACGGAACAGGTACTGAGGTGTTAAAGGATACCAATTTCGGGAACGACAGCTTAAATGTTGAGGAGCTTTCGTATGCAGTCAGTCTGGCAGGTCAGAGCTTCGATATAATCGCATTTGATGCTTCTCATTCGGCATCTATTGAGCTTGCTTCTGCACTTTCGCCGTATGCCGGCTATATGATTGCCAGTGAAGAAAAGTGTGCAGGCTTTGATTATGAAAGCTTAAAGAATTGTTTATTTGAGTATTCGCATATTTCTCCTCGTGAGCTGTGTCAGGTAATATGTGATAATTATTATGCAAAGTGTGTTGACAGGGGATGTGAACAGATGGCAACGCTGTCTGTTATGGACTTGTCACAGATTACATTGGTTACACAGGCATTTGACGGTATGGCAGATATGATGGTTGATACTGTTGACAGTCTTGATACTTATGGAGCACTTGCAAGAAATATCCTTGCTGCACAGGAATGTATAGGCAGTGACGGTATGATAGATTTAGGCTCTATGGCTGTTGCAATAGCATTGAATGTAGGGGAGACTTCACAAAGGGTATTGGAGGCAATATCACAGGCGGTTATATATAATGTCAGGGGTGAGTTGAGACCTAATGCTACAGGCTTGTGTGTATATTATCCTCAGGAGCTGAATGAAGCAAAGCTTAATCAGTACATGACGGATGCCTGCTCAAATAATTATAAGCATTTTATAAAATGTATTTCACCGGATATTTATATACAGGATAAATTTGTAAGCGGCGGATACAAAGAAAGCTGGGCATGGTGCGACTATGTAGGGCGTGAATTTAGCTGCGGTTCAGCTATTGATGCAAATTCAAAGTATATGATGCAGATTAACGGTGATATAAACATTGTAAAAGATGCAAGAATGAAAAAATACTATTACTATGGTGATGCAAACGCATTTTACAGTCTGGGAGAGGATAATAATCTTATCTGCGACTGGGCGGCACAGACATATGTTGATGCCTCGGAATACGAAATACCTAAGCTAAGAGGCGGAATGATACAGATGGATCTTGCTGATGAGGTTATTGACCAGGGTAAGATATATACTGTTCCGGTAATTATAAATAATGAGGTTGGTCAGATTGTTGTGTTCAATCCGTGGAATACAAAAAAATACAGGATTACCGGCGTATGGCTTAACGGCTCGCTTATGAAGCCGGGTTATCTTGATAAAATTACACCTATCCATAATATAAGAGGCGATTCTGAAACATGGCTTACAGGTAAAACCGTTGTTGGAGGCTTGGGCTTCAGAATAAGAAATTCATCATATCCTAAGGGAAGCTATGTATATGAGTATGAGCTTGAGGATATATATTCAAAAACACGTATAACTGACCCTGCAGCAGTTACAAAGACTTCTGAGGAAATAACAATAGTACAGTAATTAAGGCGGTGGAGTGGAATGCTTAAAAAATTATATGCACCTACGGATATGACAGTGGGTGCTCCATGGAAGAGTATTATTATGTTTACTCTTCCGATGCTTATAGGAAATATTGCACAGCAGCTATACAGTACGGTTGACAGTATAGTTGTTGGAAAGTATATAGGAGATAATGCTCTTGCATCGGTTGGAAGTGCGGCACCGATATTGAATATGCTGCTTGTTCTGTTTATAGGAATTTCATCAGGAGCAAGCATCATGGTTGCACAGTATTACGGAGCGAAAAACAGGAACGGACTGTCAAATACAATAGGCACAAGTATTACGGTAACAGCAATAGCGTGTTTGATTTTAATAATAGTTGCCGCACCTTTGATAAGACCTGTATTACAAGTGCTTAATACTCCGGAATCTATTATTGACGGATGTGCTTCTTATCTGATGATTTCGCTTGTAGGAATGGCAGGTATGGCGTATTACAATATATTAAGCGGTATTATAAGAGGGCTTGGCGATTCATTCTCAACTCTTGTATATCTCCTTGTAGCAACGGTAATTAATATTGTACTTGACGTATTCTTTGTAGCGGTTGTTCAGATGGGAGTTGCAGGTGTTGCATTAGCTACGGTTATTGCTCAGATTATATCGTCAATACTGTGTCTTATAAAGCTTGCTAAAATGAGAGAGTATTTTGATTTCGGAGTAAAATATCTGAAGCCGTCAGGATTTTTTATAAAGACTATTATAAGGCTTGGAATCCCGTCAGGACTTACACAGGCGATATTCTCATCAGCTATGATAATTGTTCAGTCACTTACTAATCAGTTTGGTGAGCTGTTTATAGCGGCGAATGTGGTTATTATGCGTGTTGACGGATTTGCGATGATGCCTAATTTCTCGTTTGGTATGGCAATGACTACATATGCCGGACAAAATGTAGGTGCAGGGTTGTATGACAGAGTAACAAAAGGAGCAAAACAGGGAACGCTTATTGCGGTTGGTTGTTCAACTCTCATAACGGGTATAATTCTGCTATTCGGAAAGGGATTAATGAGTGTATTTACCGATACTGCGGAGCTTATTAATATGAGCTACTACCTTATGAAAATACTTGCAGTGGGATATATTGCAGTGGCGATTACACAAAGTCTTTCAGGTATTATGAGAGGCGCAGGAGATACTATGACTCCGATGTGGATTTCGCTTATAACAACTGTTGCAATACGAGTTCCTGTTGCATACGGAATATCATACTTGACAAGAACACCGGAGCTTCCTTACGGACATAATGAATGTATTCAGATTTCGTTGTTATCGTCATGGGTTATGGGTGCAATATTGACGTCCATATTCTATGCAAGAGGTAAATGGAAAAATAAAGCAATAAAATAATGAGCTGTATAAACAGCTCATTATTTTTTTATTCTACAGTTATTAATACCATTTTTAAATCTTGATCCCAATCAACCTGTAAACCGAATGCTTCTGAAATTGCTCTTACAGGAAGCATTGTTCTGTCGTTTATGACCTGAGCAGGAACGTCTATTGTTATAGGCTCATCATTCTTGTAAATAACATTGCTTCCTACAGGTATAACTACCGTAATTGTACCGTTTGAGATTGTTGCTGTTGTAGTTGCCTGATCCCAGTCAACTGTAAATCCAAGAACCTCATGTTCAAATATGCCTCTTACAGGAACAAGTGTTCTGTCATTTATAATAACAGGCTCCTGGTCTGTGAATTCAACCTCCATGTACTGTCCTTCTTCAAGGTCGGGTGTTATGATTCCAACTCCGATTCTGTTCTGCCAAACGTTATTTCTTTCTGTACAGTTATTAAATTCAACCTCTACATCGTATTCTTCATAGCAATAACCGTTAAAGTTATCTTCTATGATACAGTCATTAAATACAGCCTTGCTCTTAACATCTGCATATTCAGGCATATTGTATTGGGAGATTGAAGAGAATGAGAAACAAGGTGAATATTTTGCATATTCCTGATCATATGTGTTTCTCAGGAAGCTACAGTTATTGAATTCAGCTGATCCGTGCATATCCTGTAAGAAAAGAGCTCCATTTGCACAATCTCTTATTATTGAATAATTTACCTTAAGGTCGCCTGAGTTAAATGAGACAATACCGAAGATTCCGCAGCCGTATAAATCACAGTGGTTAATTGTAACATTATCTGATGAGGAAACTGAAACAACGTCGCCTTCGCCTATGCAGCTGTATTCAGGAACGTCATGTCCCAGTGTTAAGCCTGTTAAAGTAATGTTCTTTGAATTAATAATATCAATAACAGGAATATATCCTACTGCAAGTGCAATTTCAACATTGCCTTGTGCCTTGATTTCAAGGTTTTCAATTCCGTCAATTAATACACTTTGACCTTCTTCATATTCATAGCCATCATAGTTTACAATCGTAGAAGGAATAATATATTTTCCTTCCTGAACTGTAATTTCTGTGTTTGATGCGATTGCATTAAGCAATCCGTCAACAGTATTTACTGTTACTGCGTTCATGCCTTCAGCATAAACAGGTGCTACAGCCATTGATGCTAAAATAAACATAGCTGTAATAAGACTTAAAATTTTTTTCATTTTTTTTCTCCTTTTCTATTTATATCATTTTTGATACTATAAAAGTATAACATATATTTCCAATAATGTCTATGGACTCATTGGGAAAATATATTTATTGTTTTTTGTATATTTTAAACAAGTTCACGTTCTTTCTTTGAAAACACGCATCCGCAGTAATTCTGACGGTATATTCCGTATTGCTCTGATAATTCGCAGGAGCGTTTATAGCCGTTTTTCTTTTTAAAATCCGAAAACAGATATTTTACTCCGTACTTTTCTGCAATTTCATTGCCAAGCTCGTTTAACACCTGTGAATTTTTATGAGGGCTTATGGAAAGCGTTGTAGTAAAGTATTCAAACCCTTCTTTTTGTGCTTTTAAAGCTGTTTCTTCAAATCTTAAACGGAAGCATTCACGACAACGCTGACTGCCTTCACCCAGGTGTTCAAGTCCTTTTATTACATTATAAAATCTTTTATCGTCATAAACACCTTCCTCAAATCCTACAGATGCATCCGGAAACATTTTGTCAATAAGCTTTTTTTGCTCCTCTGAACGCATCGCAAACTCCTCAGGAGGGTAGATGTTGGGATTATAATAAAATACCGTTATATCAAAATATTCATTAAGATATTCAAGCACGTATGTCGAGCAAGGGCCGCAGCAGCTGTGAAGCAAAAGTCTGGGCTTTCTGCCGTTTAAAGCATTTATTTCGTTTTCCAATACTAACTGATAATTTATTTTCATGGATTTCCTTCCTTCTGATAAAAAAGTCACTATTGTGACTGTCGTTCACATGGCTCACTTTTATAAGATAAAAAACGGTCAGATTTCTGACCGTTTTGATTTTTAATATATAACTCTCTTACCACCGCAGAAGTCTTTTCTTGAATCAAGAGAAGCATATTTAACTACGTCGCCTGTTCTTGGGGAGTGGATATATTGTCCGTCTCCTACGTATATACCAACGTGGTGAGGAGCTGAGCTGTCTCCGAAGTAAACAAGGTCACCCGGCTGAAGCTCACTTCTTGATACATAAGTACCGTCGTTATCCCACTGAGTATATGTTGTACGTGTGATTGAAATGCCGTTCTGACGCATTACGTACTGTACAAAGCCTGAACAGTCAAAGCCTGATGGTGTTGTTCCGCCCCAAAGATATGGCACGCCAAGATACTGTGCAGCAGTGTCAAGAACGCCTTGTGCTTTTGAGCTTGGTGCAGTATAAATGTTGTTATTGCTTTCCGGCTTGTTTTCGTATCTGTGTTCTGTAAAGTTACTTGTTCCTGTTGTAACGTCATAATGGTAACGTTCAGGTGCAGGGGTAGGTATTACCTTTGCTTTGTAGGTAAAATCAAGAGGTAAGCTGAAAACCTCGCTTCCGTCACTCAATACTGCTCCTACTATTAATGTATAATTTCTTGTTGCTGATAAAATTCCTTCGCCCGGAGTGTATGATGTTGCCGGGGTGATTTCCTCATGTACAACACAGTTTGTATTTGCATCTTTAACTATGACATGATAGCTTGATGCTCCGTGAACAGATGTCCACGAAACAGATAATTCACCGTCAGTAACTGAAGCATGATTTGAAGGCGTTAATATTGTAGGTAATGCTACTGAATAATCAGAGCCTTCAAAACTGTATCTGAACTTATTATAAGTACGGTTTATCGTTGCAATAGCCTGTTCTCTTGTTACGGAGCCAAGCGGAGAAAGCGTATAAGAGTTAATTCCGTTCATAAGTCCGTATTCAAGTGCAAGCTTAACTGAATTCTTTGCCCAATCGCTTACCTGACCTGAGTCATAATATGATGTAAGGTATGAATCACTTAAGCTACTTTCAACCTGAAAGCTTTCAAGCTCAGTGGCACACATAACAGAAACAAGCATTTTTGCCATTTCTTCGCGTGTAACTCTTCTGTTAGGCGCAAACTCACCTGTCGGAGTTCCTGCTGCTACACCAAAGCTATATGCCCATGATGCAACCTCGCTGTTTGTGTCTGTGAATGGTGATGGTGCTCCTGCGGATGCTTGTTTATATGCATATAACTCATCCGGAGCAAGTCTTTTGTATAAATTCATGGCAAGCTCACAAAATTCTTGCCTTGTAATATCTTCCTGTAAATTCTGTGATACGACTGAGTGTGATACCAAGCCTGCTTCATTAGCTGCCTGATATTCTGAAACTGCCCAACCGCTCAAATCAGCTGCCAAAGCCGAAGTACCGACTAATGCGGTAAAAGATAATACAGTCAGGATACATTTCTTTGCGATATTTTTCAAGATAAAATCTCTCCTTTTCGTTTTAGTCCGTTACCCTCTGTGTTTCTTTATTCCAATCAATAATCTTAACTCGTATTTCGAGCCGCTTCTTTAACATGGTTGTATTTTAACATTATTTTACCACATTGTCAAGAGTTTTTTAAAAAATTATGCTATTTGCTTAAAAGTTTTGTCATTGTTCTTTAAGTGTTTTGTAATCAAACTGAAACATTAAGGTGAAAATTTGCCAAATTGTTACAAAAAAGCACTATATGAAATACCAAATTATTCCTTTAAATGAAAGTATTTGTTAATTTATTTTTACTATATGTAGTGAATGTGTTAAAAAAATCTCAACATATTGCTTTGATGTTGTCTATTGTGTAACAAAATATTTAAGAATTGTTACAAAATAATAAAAAATAGCAACAAAGTTTACATAATAACAAGAATTATGTCAAATAAATTGGTTTTTTTTAGGTGAATATTCATAGCCGATTGTGGATAATGCTGAGATAATCTGGTTTTTATCAGCCTCCAAATCGTCACAAAGCGAATCTAAATCAGCATAAAAATCTCTTAATTTTGTATTTATGACACTTAAAAGTATTGCAGGGTCTTTAGGTAGCATATTAAGTCCTCCTATATTTCCAATTCAACTGTTACAGGCCCGTCATTTATAAGCGATACCTTCATATCAGCACCAAAGCTTCCTGTTTCGGTTTTTAATCCGCTTTGGCGGAGATTTTCTACAAATATATTATAAAGCTCCTCTGCACGCTTTGGCTCCATTGCTCCGTCGAATGAAGGGCGTGTTCCTTTTCTGCAGTTCCAGTATAACGTAAACTGAGATACCGCAAGAAGCTCGCCGCCTATATCTGTTACACTTAAGTTTATTTTGTCATTTTCATCGGAAAATACTCTTAGCTTGAGTATCTTATTTGTCATAGTCTCTATGTTTTCTTCGGTATCATCTTTACCGAAGCCTGCAAGAATAAGCAAACCGTTCCCGATCGCACCGATAACTTTTCCGTCAACCGTTACAGATGCTTCGTTTACACGCTGTAAAATTACTCTCATTCTATTCCCAACTCCTCAATTTCAGCCTGCAAAGCTTCCCAATCGGAATATAGCTTTTCAAGCGTTTTGTTTAATTCTTCTATTTGTGCTGAAATTTCAGCAAGCTTTGTATAATCAGCAGATAATTCCGGATTATTCAGTTCATTAGTCAAATTGGTTACTACTTCTTCTGTATCATTTATTGCCTGTTCTGTTTTAGCAAAATCATTTGCAACTTTTCTTTTTCTTGCTTCAATTCGTTTTTGCTCTTTATAGTCAACAGCACCGCCGGATTCCTTTTTCTCAACAACAACCTCACGCTCTCCCAAAGCTTTTACATAATCGTCATAGCCGCCGTTGAAGCTTTTCATACCGTCAGGGGAGAGGTATAGAACTCTGTCTGCGGTTTTGTTGATAAAATAACGGTCGTGAGATACCATAAGGATTGTGCCGTCGTATTCAGCAAGTGCGGCTTCAAGTGCTTCTCTTGATTCAATATCAAGATGGTTTGTAGGCTCGTCCATTATAAGGAGATTTGTTTTTTTGAGCATTAGCTTTACAAGTTCAACTCTTGCACGTTCTCCACCGGAAAGCTTTTTTATTTCTTTAAATACATCCTCACCCCTGAATAAAAATACTGCAAGTGCGTTTCTGATTTCTGTATGAGTCAGAGTAGGGTAGTCATCATAGATTTCATCAAAAACCGTATTTTCCATTGAAAGGTTTTCCTGAATCTGGTCGTAATATCCTATATGAATGTTTGCACCAATTTTATAATCACCCTCTGTTGGGGTATACATTCCCATAAGAATTTTTAAAAGCGTTGTTTTACCGCATCCGTTCGGACCAAGTAAAAATACTTTTTCACCTTTTTTAATCAGCATATTAGCGTTTGAAAACAGTCTCTTTTCACCAAAGCTCATGCCAAGAGATTCAGTCATAATAACGTCATTTCCTCCACCTTGTATTGCCTTGAAGCTAAAGCTGATTTCCTCGTTATCGTTGAGTGGCTTTATAAGCTCCTTTTCAAGACGTTCTATAACCTTCATTTTGCTTTCGGCTGTTTTTATGTTACGTTCTCTGTTCCATCTGCGTTGCTGTTCAACAATACCTTCAAGACGTTCAATTTCACGCATTGTATTTTCGTAATTACGTTCTTCTGTCTTTTTGTCAATTTCACGCTGTGCGGCATATGCACTGTAATTTCCGTTGAATGAACGGAAGCGTCCGGCTTCCATTTCAAAGGTTTTATTTGTTACACGGTCAAGGAAATATCTGTCATGCGAAATTACAATAAATGCTCCCTTGTAGCTTTGCAAAAAGTCCTCAAGCCATTCTACACTTTCAATATCAAGATGGTTTGTGGGCTCGTCAAGCAAGAGAAGATTTGAATTACTTAACAGTATTTTTCCGAGTGATACTCTTGTTTTCTGCCCGCCTGAAAGCTTGTCAACACTAAGGGAAAATTGCTCTTCGGAAAAACCGAGACCAAGCAATACACCTTTTATTTTGCTTTTGTAGTAAAATCCGTCAAGCTCAGAAAATTTATCCTGTAACGCAGTCTGACGGTTTATAAGCGATGATAAATCGCCTGTGCTGTTTTCTATATCAAAACGAATATCTTCAAGCTCATGTTCAATTTCTATAACATCATTAAATACGGTCAGCATTTCTTCCCATATGCTTCTGCCGCTGTCGGCACAGGCATATTGTTTAAGATATCCTATATTAAGATTCTTACTTCTGAATATTTCGCCGCTGTCATAGTCCATTTCCTCGTTAATTATCTTAAATAAAGTTGATTTTCCTGCTCCGTTTACTCCCACAAATCCGATTTTATCTGCGGAGTCTACATTAAAAGAAACGCCGTCAAACAGCGTTTCGTCAAGGAACATTTTTTTTATGTTGCTTGCTGTAAGTAAAATCATATGTGTGTCCCTTTCGTTTTAGAATTTTGACATAGGTATTAAGCAACCCTCAAGAATTTTACTTGCATAGTTAGGGTCGGGGCACCATTTACCGCTAAGCTCTTCAAGTGTGCGGACTGTTCCTGCCCAGTCAATGCTTTTTACTGAATAATATCTTCCGTGAGGCTCGCCTACAGGCTCTACCCCAAGGTATGCTGCCATATGATTAAAGTGAGCTCTTGCACCGTCTTCGGGAGTAGCAAAGGTTTCATGTGCTTCTTTTGCGTCGTCGTTTCTGCCCTTAACCTTTATTCCTGCCCAGTTGTTCATGTCCTCTGATACAACACCTGTGTATCTTCCGTATCCTGTTTCAAGTGCCGACTGAGCATATAATACCTCTGGGCGAATTCCCATCATTTCTCCGTAATACCAATATGTCGGAGCAATGTTGATGAATTTTTCTGTTGCACCCTTACTTCTTGCCCATGCCTGTGCCTGCTCGACACTTATTTGAGGTGCACCTAAAATAGCAGTTGAAGTAGTAAATTGCTGAACAGGGGAGGAAACACCAAAGCCTATGCTTGAATTAACCTTCACTGCACGAAGAATTACTGTACAAGCTTCTGCACGTGTAAGATTTGCTTTTGGTCTGAAGTTACCTTCAGAGCCCTGAATAATTCCTGATTTTGTGGCTTTTAATATATAGCCTCTGTAATCGTAGTCAATATTCCATGTGTCTGCAAAAATATTACCTAAGGAATTGTCGTAATCAGAAGTATATCCGATAACGGAAGCCGTGAATGCTGTAAATTCCTCTCTTGTTATAGCGTCGTTGCCCCTGAATGAAGCAGGCTTTTTAGGTATATATTTCTCTATTGCATTTATATAAGTATAATCCCAGCAAGCAGGGTCAGTGTCATTATATGAATTGTTACCGTCATCGGTTAATCCGAAAGCCTGACACAGCATTTTTGCCGCCTGAGAACGTGTAAGATTTTCGTTAAGTAAAAGGTCTCCGTTGTTGTCACCTTGAAGAATACCTCTGCTTGTGCAGAAGTCTACGCCTTCAACAGCCCATGACATTTCACTGCGCCAGTCGGCGTAGGCAGTTGTTCCGAGCATAGATACAAGTACAATAAGGGATAGTATTTTTTTCATAATTAAATATTCCTTTCATTTGTTAAATTATTGTTTATAGACGTAAGGGGACTCAGTTGCCGTCTTTGCAACGCTACGCAAACTTACAGTTTGCTATGCTACAACGCTGATGCGTTGTTCACCCCTTATCAACCCCTGCTTCTTTAGAGTGTAGATAAAATCTCGAAAGCAATTCATATCTATATTCCAATCTGGGGCACACCTTACGTGCCAAAAAACAGATTGTCATATACATATGAAATGCTTTCTCGATTTCTCGCACAGAGCGAACAGCCGTGAAAAGCAAGTTATCCAAAAGCTTTGAAAATTACGTTTAGAAAATTTTGCATGCAACGTAATGTCAAAATTTTCGAGTAATTTGAAATGCTTTTGAGGAACTTGCGGGTTTGATATGCTAAATAGCGGAGGTTATAGGCAAACAACGCATCAGCGTTGTAGCATAGCAAACTGTAAGTTTGCGTAGCGTTGCAAAGGCGGCGTTTGAGCCTCCTAACCAAACAATAATTTACAGACAAAACATTCTTAGATATATAAACAAAATAATTAAATTTTCTGAATAATAAAAGAAAAAATTCAAATAATATAAATGTCATAAGAACGTGACTAAAAATTAAAAAAGAGTTTTCTCTTTTATCAGGAAAGGAATGAACAAAATGAATAACGATAACAGCTGCTCACCAAACAAGAGCATAAAATGTACCGTAACACAGTGTGCATATCACTGCCAGTCAAAGGACTACTGTTCACTTTCAAGCATTCAGGTAGGAACACACGAATCAAATCCTACAATGGTTGAATGTACGGATTGTACTTCATTTATGTTAAAAGCCTGAAATAAAAATCCCCCTGTAATCTGACAGGGGGATTTTTTTTATTCTGTTACATATATTCTTGAATATAATGGAACTGTATCAACCATCCATTGAATATCCTCAGGATGAAGTCTTACACATCCGTGTGAAATCATAACACCTACACGACCGTCATATTCATCTCCTGCTCCGTAGTTGCGGAGTGTTGAATGAAGTGCATATCCGTTATAGAATCTCATTATAGGACCAACGTAATAATCTTCATATTCCCATATTGATTCACGGCTGAAATAATCATACTGACCTGTAATTGTAGGAGTATCAGGAGCACCTATTGCACAAGGGAACTCAGCAACAAGCGTCCAGTTCTTAACCTGACCTGTGAAAACTCTTACCTTATATTCGTGCTTTGAAACCCATACAAGATAGTTTGTTTTTGAACCGATTCCGTCCCTGTTGATTGGGAATGAATCAAGATATTCAAGGTAAAGCTTTGATTTACCGATGATAACATCAAGGTGGTCACCGAAGTCAAGTACCTCAATTCCTGTTTCAAAAGCTTCTGCAAGGCTTCTTACAGGAACAAATACTGAGCCTTCAATAGAGCGTGTGCTTCCACTCATCTGCTTATCTGTACCGAAATAGTTTGTTATGTCAGAATCAATATTATAAGCAACCTCTTTGTCACCGATGCTGACTGCAACGCTGTGATAACGCTCGTCATATCTTACATCAAGTCCAAGGCTTTCTGCAACCTGACGTACAGGAACATATGCAACACCGTCTATCAGGCGTGCTTCGGGGTCAAGCTCCATCATGCCCCATTCATTGTACATAACAATTCCTTTGTTGCAGTATGGGTCGCCCTCAAAGATAAATGAATTACCCTTGGTAATTACGCCGTAGTCATTTGTGTAGCTGTATGTAGTTATTATAAATTCGTTTTGCGGATAATATATGTCATCGTAATATTTGAGTGAGTTTAAGCCTGAAGTCAATTTCACCTTGAATGAGTCACCCAATGTATAACGGGGAACATCAAAGCTCAGATATAGCTTTTCTTTGCCGTTGCTGACTGATTCACACATCTTTCCCAAAAAGGCATTGTTCATTGAATAAAGCTCGATTTCTACAGTAGATTCCTTTACGGACGGATACTTGACTAAATCAATCTGAATATTAACTGATGTTGATGTTAATTCAGGATTAACATATACGGGTTCGGAAGTCGGAGCCGGTGTAGTATAAGGTTCTTCGGGAATTATCGGTATCTGAGGATCTTCAGAAACCACCGGAATTTGAGGCTGTTTTGAAACCACCGGAGTATCGTCCATTGTTCCTTCCTCAATCACAACTGTGTTTAATTGTAAATTTTCTTCTGAGCTGACCGAAAATACGGGTTCAGCAGTTTCTGCACTATCTTCAGGAATATTATCTGCAAATGCATTCAAGCTGAAGCACATAAGTACAGAAAAAAACAATGCGGTAAGTTTTTTCTTCATGTAAATCAATGCCTTTCTCCTGCAAAAATATTACGGTCTTATCCTGCAGGGAAAATAAGACTGCTTTCATAGATAATTATAGCATGAAACATTTAAATAATCAAGAGAAATTTTACACATATGAAAGAATTATATCACAAATTCCGCTGAGCTTATAGTCTCCGTTTTGTGCAGGAATGAAAATGCTGTCACCCTTGGTTAAATTCAGCGTCTGACCGTTGATTGAAAGCGTTCCGTTTCCGTCTGTTACGATGAGTGAATGGAAGCACTTGTCAGTGATTGAAACGGTGAGACCGTCTGCAGGATTCAGCCTTCTTACTGTGAAGTATTTACACTGTGCAAGGAGTCTGTCCTGTTCATCTGTGTCAGCGGCAACGGGAACTGACGGCGGTGCAAGCTCTGACACCTCGATTGCCTTTTCAATATGAAGCTCTCTTGTGTTTCCGTTTTTATCACGTCGGTCATAGTCGTATACACGGTATGTAGTATTTGAATTCTGCTGAATTTCGCATATTACAATGCCCTTGCCGATGGCGTGTATTGTACCTGAGTTTATAAAAAGCACATCGCCCTTTTTTACGGGAACGCTGTTCATGATTTCAAGCAGGGTGTTATTGTTGATTCTTTCTTTAAATTCCTCGCGGCTGATTTCGTGGGTAAGTCCGTATAGAAGTGAAGCACCCTCGTCGGCTTCAAGGATATACCACATTTCGGTTTTGCCGTATTCGCCCTCAACACGCTGTGCATATTCATCGTCAGGATGAACCTGTACGGAAAGGGTGTCGAATGCATCAATGAATTTGATAAGAATAGGGAAATATTCAAATTTCTCGGCATCTGAGCCTATACAGCCCGTATTTTTTTCTATGTATTCGTTCAGAGTAAGACCGTCAAACTCTCCACCGTTTATGATGCTTGCACCGTCTTTATGAGTGGAAAGCTCCCAGCTTTCTGCAACCTTTTCAAGGTCTGAATTTTTATTGTATTTTTCCTTTAATTTTGTTCCGCCCCAAAGATAGTCCTTGAATGCGGGTGATAAGCGTACTGCGTTTTTGTTCATGATAATACCTCCGATTTTATTCCAATAATATTTTAACATATAGCAATATTAAAGTCAATACAAAAATAAACAGACTGATGCATAAATACAACAGTCTGTTTTTATTGCTTACAGCATATCCTTCCACCCCGTAATATAATGGTCGGCATACTGTTTAAGCACATCAGTATCGGGTTCATTGGTGAAGTCGTATATGGCGCAGGTTTTAAATCCGCCCTTTTTTGCTCCCTGTATTCCTGCGACAATATCTTCAAAAACCGTACATTCCGACGGTGAAACGCCGAGTCTCTCAGCGGCAAGCAGATATATGTCGGGATTGTCCTTTCCTTTGTTGACCTCATGCGAGAATGCGTATGCGTCAATCATGTCAAGGATTCCGAGACGCTCAAAGGCTGATTGGCAAAGCTCCTTGTAGCCCGATGTGGCAACTGCGGTTTTCACGCCCTGAGCCTTTAAAGCTTGAAGGTATTCCTTTGCATAAGGCTTTAACGGAACAGATTCAATATATGCTCTTTCAACAAAGCCTTTTATCTGTGAGATTGCTTCATCTACTGTTAGGTTAAGCTTGAATTCCTCTATTATAATAGGAAGAGACTGTTCAAGACGCATTTCCTTAAAGGAATTGGTGCGCTCGTCGCTTATAACGATTCCTTGACTGTCAAAAAACATCTTGCACGCATCAAACCATATGCCCATAGAATCAAGCAGGGTTCCGTCTACATCAAAAATTGCACCCTTCATCAAATCACCTCATTCGACTATTATACACTATTTAAAAGAAAATTTCAAGTAAAATTTTGATTTTTGAAAATAAGAGTTTATAAAAGTTAAGAAAATTTGATTTTAGGCTTGACAACTGCTGTATTTATATGGTATAATATACGTCGTGGTCAGAAAGCACCATATGCGCTCGTAGCTCAGTTGGATAGAGCGTTCGGCTACGAACCGAAAGGTCGGGGGTTCGAATCCCTCCGGGCGTACCAGAAAGCACTTCTTATGAAGTGCTTTTTTGTTTTATCTTTTAGGAAATTACTACTTTTAAGTGGTAATTTCCTAAATTACAAAAAAGTCTACTTATGGAAGTGAGCTTTGCGAACGACAGTCACGATAGTGACTTTTTTATAAAAAAATTTTAAAAAACACTTGACAAAATCTTCACTTTTTGTTATACTGTAATGGCGACCGCATAGAATAGGTTCATAAAGCTCATTGAGCACCTATGATAGCGAGTCCTCAAATAAATATTTTAGGAGGTGTTCAGATATGTACGCAATT